>JBOHNM010000038.1:0-27662 GCA_050730675.1 Phycisphaerales bacterium
GCGAAGTACGACGCTTCCGACCGCGAGAAGGCCTGCCCCAGAGGCGTGGCCGACGTCGGAACCGAAAACCGCCCGTCGCTCAGGAACGCCAGCGTCCCCGGCTCCAAGCTGGCCACCCGCCAGCGCAGCTGCGCCGCGTTGTACCACTCCACCGAGACCGAGCCCGAAAAGACGCCGCTGCTGACCTGCTGCGGGAACTGCACGACGCACGGCACCGGGATCCGCGGCGTTCCTGTACTGGGCGTATCGCTAGATGACCTGAGAAGCCCCGGCAGATCACGGTGGATGTCCGTTTCGCTCTCGCCGAAGTACCCTTGTGTGTACCACCACGCCGCCGTGACGCCGTCGGCCGTGCGCACGGCCAGGCGGCGGCCGGAAACGTCGTAGACGGCCGTCGAAACAAGCGGGTTGCTCACCCCCGTCCCGGTGCGGCGAGCCAGCGTCGTGGCGCCGTTGATCGGGTCGTATTCATACTCGCTGACCGAAGGATTGCCGGTATGCGCGACGGACGTGATCTCGCCCAGCGCGTTCAAGGTGTACGTGCTGGAGGCCGACACGGACGACTGACCGGATGGGATGGGCGGCCCCAGTTCCGACGGAAGTTCGCGTTCGGAGATGACCGTGGCCGTGGCGATGGGCTTGATGCCGACGTCACCCAACGCGGTGGAGACGGTGCGGTAAGTGTACAACGTGTCGGCGACTTCCTTCTCGTCATCACTTGTCGTGCCGGCGACTCGATACTTGATCTCTTTCGTCACCAGGTCGCCGCGCTTGGAATCGATCGTGTTGTATTCAAACTTCGCGATGGTCTGGCGTGAGGAACTCAGGTCGGAGCCGAAGTACCGCTCCTTGATCCGCATCGTCGTCGAAGTGAGGAACTTGCGGCTGTTGTCAAGGTCGTCGAGATCCCCGTCCTCGTCGGTGTACTCGGCGCTCTCGACAAAGGCGCTCGCGTTGGGGAGCAGCGTCAGGTCGGCATCGACCAGCCGCCCCGTGTAGTTCGTGCCCACCGACACCGCCGACGGCCGGAACGTCCGCTTCGGGCGGTTGTACTGATCGAACTCATACTTGGTCACCCACTGCCGGGCCACGGAGGCATCGACACCGAGTTCGGTGATTTCCTCCGCAACCGTATAGGGCAACGCGGAGACGAATATGTGCTTCTCAAGCGAACTTGTGGTAGATCCAGAAGGCCGATTCACATACGCCAGAGTGAAGAGTTCGCGGTCCTCCGATCGATGCCGGATCTGCCGCCGCGGCCGCCACGTGGATGCGCTCTCGCCGCCGACGGTCTCGGTTCCACGTGTGAATTCCTTCATCTTCGTGACCGACCCCAGCAGCCCCCAGTTTCGGCGATAGGTTGTTCCGTTGTCGACGATCGAGAGGCCATGGATGGCCACGAAATCGCGGTCGCTCGCCTCCTCGTACGTGAATTCCACCTTCTTCGTATGCCCCGCCGGACCGGGCATCGAATACTCGGTATTCGGCCGCCCCTTCATCCATGCGCCGGTGTTGTAAGTCGTGAGCTTCGAAGCAAAGTCCGCGAGCGTCAGCCCCGTTCCGGAAATGGTCTGCGAATCGGGAAGCGTCAGGAGCTTTGACGCAACGGCCTCCAGCCGCACCGCGTCCGGATTGCTCGACGACGCCGTCCAGTGGCTCAGCACGCTGTCACCGAGCGTGGGGTCCTTGCGGGCGATCATCTCGATCTGCTCGGGTGAATACACCGCCCGGATCTGCCGCGTGAAACCGACGCTGCTGCTCTCTTCTTCAAAGTACCGGTACTGAGTGATCGAAATCTGGGGATCCTGCTCCACCGGCGCCGTGGTATCGGTTGCCGCCGGCGCGGCAATCGCGTGGTACCTCGTCACCTGCACCAGGGAATCAAAAACTGGGCCCAGGGAATTGAGCTGGGTGGTGGTTAATTCATCGTCTTGTCCTAATACCTCGGGCGTCAAGTCGCTCGTGTAGTCGTAGAACACCGCATCGGTGCGATACCACTGACGGTTCTCGCTTCCGAGCCCGAAGGGACGCCGCACGGTTACTGCCTTGAGCAGGCTGACTCCAGAAAGACCCGCCGGTGAATTGAGCCAGAAGAAGTCCACGACCGCCTTCGCGTCAGACTCGCCCTGACCATGCAGGTAGATCGAGCGCAGGCGGGCCTCATCACCATGCCCTGTCCACAGGCTGCTGTCGCTGTCGGGCCCAGGCCCGTATCGGAAGGTCCACGCGTTGCCGAACTCGTCGATCTGCTGCCACAGCATGCCGCTCGGGCAGTAATCCCCGTTGTGAGTATTCTCCGAGACAGCATCTTCGGTCGTCTCCAGATCCCGGAAAAAGATGCTCGTGCCCCCACCCGGCTCGATCAGCACCCACGCCGCGTGCGTGCCGATGACCGAGTCCGTCCACGTCGTTGCTGTCAGCCGCATGATCCCCGGACCGAGCGGAACAAACTCGCGTTTGAGGTCGTTCTTCTGCGACGTGGTGGCGCCGCTGGGAAAAATCGGCGGGCCGCTGGGCGGCGGGTCGTGGGGCTGCACGGGACGGTACTTCGTGAAGTTCTGAAACGCCACGCTGTCGCGCATCGGAGAGGCGAGCACGACCGCGACACCCATGCGGCCCCAATCGCCATCGTCACGGATGAGCTCTTCGTCTTGGAGTGGATCTTCTGTGGATTGCGCAGCGTTGTATGAAACGAGGTCCAGAAAGGGCTTGATCTGCGTATCGGTTGAAAGCGACCAGCCGCCGCCGGCGACGAATCCGAGGGCGGCAATGGGCATCAAAGGCGAAGAGCCCGTGAAGTTCCGTGTAAGTTCAAAACTCCGCCCCGGCAACTGCACGACCAGATCGGTGACATCCTCGACCTTGAACCCGCTCGCCGCCAAGGTTGAGTTTTCCGTTGTCGCCGCGGGGCCGGCGATGTCCGTCGGACGGAGCAAATCCTGGCGTTTCGCCCCCATGCCGTTGATCGAGATCCCGCCCATCCCCGCGCCCCACGGTTGGCTCCAACCCCCCCCGCCGCCGGAGCCGCCGTCGCTGCCCCCATAAATCTGATAGCAGTTGACCCACGGGAATTCCTCAGTAGGTCGTGGATCGCTCGGTCCCGGAAGCATGGAAGCGTTCGTAATCAGCGGCGTACCAAAGAGGGACTCAAACGTGATGTCCTTGTCTCCGTAGTCCTTGCAACGAAGATGAATGATGCCGTCTGCTGTATTCGTCGTGATGTATGCCCGCCCCCACGAGAAGTTGTACCAACCCGGCCTGAGCCGCCGGGGTGCCTGCACGGCAACGCCCGGCATGCTCGCATCCGCGGGATCTATTGCGATCGCTTCGGATGGCAACCCGACGGCCGCGAACATGAGCGCCCCGACGGCAATCGCTCGAGCCGCGCGCTGCAACCAGCCAGACCGCGACTTTGCACGATTTGGAGTTCTCAATAGCGCGAAGTGCTGAAGCCGGACGAACGAATCAATGAGAGCCATGGAATCCACTCCAAACCGGGGACATGGTCAGACGGAGTCAGTGATGCAATTTACCGTGCAACTCTGTGCTATGGCGCGGTAGCCGTGCGGATGGCAGTCGTCACCGCGGCGAGCCGCTGGCTCAAGCGCTGTTGAGCCGCAACCACCTCGACGTGCGAGCGAGCCTCTGCCAGGACGGCCGCCGCCTGCGCCGATACCTGCTCTCCACGAGCCAATGCCACACGCTCCTGGCGCAGCGCCCGCAGGATGGCCTTCGATTGTGCGGGCGACCAAGCCACCACACGCATCTCGGGGGGCAACTGAGACGACGATGACCGCCAGTTCCGCAGTCGCTGCGCGATAATCGGATCCAGGCGGGTGAGTGCATCATCCGCGAGCGCGCGGGCGGCAACCCTGGCAGCGGTGCGCGAGGTTGCAATGGCGCTTTGCCTTGCCTGCACTGATGCAGGAGCAACCACGCCATCGGGGACTTGCGTTCCCTGCGGCGCGACAGCGAGCGTCTCCGCTGAGTTGAGCGCGACACGGGTTTGAATTGCCGCGAGGCCGGCAGGAGATGCGGCCAAGTCACGGATCAGCGTGGCCGCCTCCACATCTGTCAAGCCGATTGCAGCCAGCGCGCTCGGCGTCAGCCCCGTCTCCATCAAGAGCGGCCTCATCGTTGCCGACACGCTCGGTGCGGGCTGTTGTGCAACAGCGGCTGTGAGTGGCGTCATCGAAGAAACGGCGATGACAACGGATACGGCGCTTAGGACACGTTGCATGCAAGTCTCCCGAGAGCGGACACCCACCCGCTCGGTGATCCACCGCACATTAGCGACAAACGCGGAAGCGATGCAACTTATCCATCCCCACGAAAACACAACTTGTCGCTTGTCGCAAGAACCCAGATTCACGCGAGGCGCTTCATCCCCCATAGACGGGGTTGTTCGTCATCGATTGTGGACAAGTTGTTCGTCAAACACACCCACGTGCGGTCGATCAGATTTCACTGACCTGAGCGCACTCGCGCCTCTACGGTCGTACCAGTACCGAAGTTCCGACGACCGACAAATTCGCGTGTGCAGTAGTGCGGAGGCACCGTGAATCGAAAAACGTTCTTTGAGAGAACGACGCCCAATGTTTTCCCGGGCGAGATTCTCGGTTTCGGCGCCGATCCCACGTGTGATGCACCCTGCCCCGGCCGCGCAAGAGCCACGACCCCGCTTGAAGGAGTTTCTGCTCGCGTGGGCACGGCTGGAGTCGTTTCTGCTGGAGCGGCGCGGATGCGTCGAGCACTCGCGGTCACCCGTGGGACGCGTGACCGAAGCCGAGCTCGATCGGCAGGTGCTGACGATCTTCGCCGCGATGCGGATCAAGGACGACGATGTGCGTGAGTGGTTCCGCACCGTCCCGGCCGCCCAGACCGCCGCCCAGAAGGACTCTCAGGCTCAGCGGGCCGAACTCCAGCGGCAGGAAACCCTCCTCGCCGCCCAGCAGGACCGGCTCCTCAACCTCCGCCTGGACGAGCAGATCGACGACGACGCCTTTGCGTCCAAGGCGACGCAGCTGCGGGACCGGCTGGCGTCGATCAAACTCCAGTTCGACGTTCTCGACCGCTCCCGCGGCGAAACCGCGGAACTGGCAATCAAGGTATTTAAACTCTCACAAACCCTGAAAAACCAGTAGGAAACCGCCGATTACGCCGGCAAGCAGCGAATCCTCGATATCGTGTGTTTGAACTGCCGTCTGGTCGGCAAAACCCTCGTCCTTCACATGAGAAAAACCTTCGCTGTACTCATCGAAGGGTCGCTCTCGAAAGACAATCAGGGTGACAGGATTTGAACCTGCGACCTGGTGGACCCAAACCACCCGCTCTAGCCAAGCTGAGCTACACCCTGTTAACGCGGGAGGGTAGGTCTGCAATGTGAAACGGGCACGGGGCGATGAACGCCCCGTGCCCGAAATCATGAACGGGTGCTACCCACGAGACCCTTCGCTCCCGTTCACTTCATCGGCAGTTCTTCGAACATGAGGATGCGCGGCTTGTCGCCGGCGGCGACGACGTTCGAGCGGTCCACGATCATCATGAACCGGCGCTGGATACTGGGGACCATCGGGGCGACGAC
Organism: Phycisphaerales bacterium; assembly: GCA_050730675.1. GTDB lineage: Bacteria > Planctomycetota > Phycisphaerae > Phycisphaerales > UBA1924 > JBOHNM01. The sequence continues at coordinate 5,585 of JBOHNM010000038.1, forward strand.
GGGCGTGTTGGCGGCGTTGTCAACAAAGCCGGCGTTCATGTAGCCCTGCTGGTCGGTGTCGTAGGCCGCGAGGCCCTCGACGTCGCTGGGAAGGTAGCCGTTGAGGACGAAGTAGACGCAGAAGACGTCGCTGCGGGTGCTGAGGGTGTTGAGGACGGAGTTGGCGACGGCGAGCTTGTGCTCGTAGAGACCCTTGGCCGGCGAGGGGTTGCGGGGCGTGCCGGCGGCTGCGCCGATGGGCAGGTAGAGCATGGAGGAGATGCCGACGGGGCTATCGGTCGCCAGGTTGTACGGCGCGACGCCGGCGCGGATCTTGGGGTCGAATTTGCGGTACACCCGTTCAAAACGATCGATTGAGTTCTGGGCCCGCTGGGCGCTGTCGGGCTGCTGGCTGCCCGGCCCAAGATTGGGGAAGAACTCGGCATCGTCGGCCATTGTGGCAGCCATGATCTCGCCGATCGACTGGAAGCCGGGCTGCTCGCGGATGGCGATGAGCTGCGTGGCCTTGCGCCGGCCGCTGGCGGTGTAGATGTTGGCGTGGTCGACGTTGGTCCCAAGGTTGGGATCGTTGCCGTCGCGGAAGTCGGCGGGGATGCGGAAGGAGTTATTGCTCGATGCCCGCGAGTAGTTCAGGGTCTTGTCGCGGTAGGCGAGGAATGTCGAGACGGGGTCGTAGGTTTCGTTGGGGTTGGTCGCGACGTCCCAGATCGGATCGATCGAAATGGCCGTATCTGTGGCCCAGGTTCCGGCGATCGGCGCCCACAGCGGTGAGAGGGACGCGAGCACGGCGCGGGTGGCGGTATTGCCGTTGACGGCTCCGAAGACCGAGCTGGTCGCCGAGCCCCACGGGGTTGTGCGGAACTCGTCGAGGAGGCCGAGGGCGGCGGGGATGCCGCGGCCGATGACCGGGTCGGGGGCGTTGGACTGGTCAAACTTACCGTTGCCGTTGACGTCGTTGAAGAGGGTGAAGGCGTCGATGCGGAGATGGCCGCGGTCGAAGGCGGAGCAGACCCTGCGGGCCAGCCCGCCCGCCGGGTCGGCGGCGGTGTCGGGGCCGCCGATGTTCCACTCGACGTGCTTCTCGCTGGCGGCTGAGTCGTAGTCGAGGACGAGGGCCAAGGCCTCGGAGAGGGTGGTCCACTGCACGTCGATGTTCCGCTTATCGAAGCGGTCGGTGGTGCCGGAGAGCTGCGCGAGGGGGTCCTGGTACGGCCCGACGCCCAGGGCCAGCAGCATATCGGCCGGGCGCATGGGCGGGGCCTTCTCGTTGGCGTTGGTGGTCGAGGGGATCGGCGTCACGTAGAGCTGGATGGGCCGCTCGAGGAACGTGCGGTTGGGGGTCTGGCCGTCGCGGTGGTAGCCGCCGTCGGCATCGCGGATGGGGGCGGTGGTACGGACATCGGGGTTCACGTTCGTGGACGGGATGATGAGCGGGCTGGTCTGCAGCAGCGCCTTCAGCGTGGTGTTGCCGATGCTGAAGGTCGTGGCGTTGACGGTGCCGCCGAAATCGGCGCGGGCGAGGCCGGTCACGGGCACGGCGGATTCGGAGATGTTGAGCGAAGCGCCGCCCTGTCGCTGGCGACGCGCGTAGGGGTCGGTGCTCGGCAGCTCAGCGAGCGAACTCTTGGCCTCGATGCAGTACGCGGGAAGGACGCCCATCTCGATCGTCCCGGGATTGTCGGGGCGGCGGAAAGAGCCAGCGAAACAGATGGAGAAGCCGGTGTTGTCCACGGTGCCGAGGCTGACACCGGGATAGGCCGTCACTTCCACGGGGTCGGGGCCGGCGCGCGAGCCGGCAACGATGATGGTGCCGTTCGTGCCAGCGCCCGGCGGCAGGCGCCGGTTGAGGGAGGCCTGCTGGGAGGTTGGGAGCGGGTCGCGGATGCGATCAACGAGCTGGTCGTTGTAGACGGAATTGATGGCGGTCTCGTTATCGACGCGGATGGTGCGCCACAAGCGGGCGACGTGGTTGATGTCCGCCGGCGGGTTGGGCAAGGCTGTCGCGCTCTGCGGGTAGAGGACACCGACATCCGAATTGGCCACCGCGGGCGTGCCGTTCTGGGCATCGAACGCCACGATGCGCACGGGGTTGGTGGCGCTGGGGCCGGTGCCGCTGGCGAGCTGGGCGTTGACAAAGCTCTGGATGAGCTGCGCGGCCTCGGCGGGGCTGGCGATGTTGCCGTCGATGCCGCTGAATCGCGGGGCGTAGAAAGCGGGGTTCTGGGGGATGATGTAGAAGGTGCGGGTCTGGCCGGGCTGGAGTTCGATCGCGCGGGCGTTGTTGCCGTTGGTCGGGTCGAACTCGGCGAGCTTGTAGTTGCGCCCCGCGAACTCGAGGTAGTAGCGGAAGTCGGCGTCGGGAAGGGCCGCGCCATTGGCCACGGTTGACGAAGAGAGGTTGATGATCTTGTTGAAGGGGTTGGTGACCTGGAAGGCGACGATCTCGATAACGAAGTCGCCGTTGCTGATGTCCACCTTGGGATCAATGGTGACCCTGTCCGGCCTCGCGCCCATCGGGTCGGCGGGATCGAGCACCCATTCGACACCTTGACCATCGCCGCCGGCGTCAACCCGGCGGTCGCCGTACATCACAAAGCTCGAAACCTGCGTGATGAAGGGCTGCGGCGTGATGCTGAAGACGTTGATCGCCTTGGACTCGTTGGGGCCGCGGCCGGCCTGATTGGTGGTGGTGTTGCTGAGGTAGGCGACCGGGATGGCCGAGCGCTCGGGCTGGTTGGTGGTGGTATCCACCGCCGCGGAGGTGGGGCCCCAGAGCTTGAGCGTGTTGTTGACCGTCGAGGTCAGCGTGTTCATCCCGAAGAAGAACTGCTGCTGGTTCTGCGGATCCACAGCGCTGTTGATCGCGGTGAGGCCGGCCGACGAGCCGTCGAGACGTACGGTGAAAGCGATGGGTTTGTCCCCGCTGTCGCGCATCGACAAGAGGTTGACGGCCCAGTGAGCGCCGGCGCGGATCGCCAGCTCGGGGGCGCACCCCTCCCAGTCCTTCTCCGCGCCGCCGGAATCGACGAGCGTGCGCACGCCGCCGTAGGCCAGCGAGCGCGAGCGGAGGTTGGTGGGGAGCCAGGAGTCCTTGAGATTGGAGAACGGCGCGAGGGTCCGCATGCCGACGCCGACAAGCGAGTCGATCGCGGTGACGCGGTCAAGAGGCTGGGCGGTATCGGAGAGGGCCGTGTCGATGAGCGTGGTGATGTCGGTGCGGACCTCGCCGATATTGAGATTGGAGTTCGGCGCGCCGGTGAGGTCGAACTGCTTGAGCGGACGGCTGCCGCTGTAGGTGGTGAGCTGGTGACGCACGTCGGTCAGGAGCTGGCGCGTGGCGATGCCCTGATCGAGCCAGCCGGCGGCCTGCTCTGCGCCCATGATGGCGGGCTGGGGGTTCTGCAGCGCGCCGGGGAGGGCCGTGCGCACGTCGCGCGAAGCATCCAGCCCGCGGTTGGACATGAGCGGGCCGAAGCGCGTCGAGCTGGGGTCGCCCGGCGCGGCGAAGCGGCCGTCAATCGCGGCCTCAAGCCGCGAGATCGAGCCGGGGTCGCTGGAGGTCCAGAAGGTGCGCAGCTCTTTCTCGTCGGGCATGCCGAAGGGGTTGGAGAGGCCGTAGAAGAGGTTGTTGCCCGTGCCGGGAGTCCTGCGGACGGTGGCGCCGAAGGGGTCCTTGGCCGCCAGCCGGTACATCAGCTCGCGCGACTCGGAGTTCATGGGCCCGGTGCCCTGCGGGAAGATGAAGTTGGCCGCGGCGTTGGTTCCGGCGGCGTCGCTGGAGGGCTGGAGCCCGCGGTAGTTGGTGTCGATCTCGTTGACGACGAACGTCTCGCCGCGGCCCGCGGGCGCGCCCTTGAGTTTGGCGTCGAGGATCGACGAGAACGCGGCCTGGCCCGCGCCCTTGGCGTTGGTCATGGGGCCGCTGCCGGCCGAGCGGTCGTACTTGCTGGTGTTGCCCGCGGCGTTGACAGCCATCGGCTGGCCGAAGGTCTCGGGCCCGAAGCCCCAGTACGCGTACGCGTGGTCGAAAGAGAGCACACTCTCGAGATTGAAATCCGCGGGGGTGAGGCCGATCACGTTGGACGCGAGGTCGTTGGCGAGGGCCGGCAGCTCCATATCCATGCCGACATTGACCGGGGCCATGCCCGACAGGTCCACCACGCGGGCGGCGATGAAGTACCGAGCGCCCGAAGCGCTGGGGAGCAGGTTGGTGGGGATCAGCGGCGTCGCGAAGTCGAGCACCGAGGCGTCCACAAGTTCCTGCCAGCGGGAGTCGAGGATGCCGTCGCCGTCGGTATCGCACCACTGGTTGAGCATGTGGCGCGGATCACCCAGGGCGTAGCGGGTGTCCTTGGCGAGGCGGGCCATGCCGAGCTGGTTGGTGGACCAGTGGGCCGGGCGGTTGAGGTCCGCCGCGCCGCCGTTGGCCATGATCTGGGCCTGGCTGGAGCCGCGCGTAAGCGGCGGGGTGTTGGAATCGATCTGGGCCATGCTCTGCGCGGGCAGGAGCGTCAGGCCGTAGGTCGTCATGCCCGCGCCGATGCCGCTGGGAACATTGAAGTTGCCGCGCAACCACGCGAGGTTCACGTAGCGGCCGTCGGGCGCGACGTTAGTAATGTGGTTCCAGTCGCGGTAGTAGCGGTACATCTTGGAGAAGCCGTTGGCGCCCGTGCCGGGGTTCTCGGCGGCGCCGCTGGTGGAGTTGCCCCACACGGCAAACGCGTTGCGCCACGAGGGCTCGATGGCAGCGAGGTAGGGGTCGCTGGCGCGGCGCGGGTCGGCGAGGGCGCGGTTGGGGTTGTCATTGACGGTCCACAACCCGGCGATGTTGCCGGAGGCGTTGAAGCGGCGCAGCTCATACTCACGCGGCGAGAGGGCGTTGCCGCCGCCGCCGCCGGGGACCAAGCTGTCGCGCGAGGAAACGAGCTCGTAGTCGGTGGACGGGTAGGTCCAGGACTGGCGGATCAGTGTGGTGGCATAGGGGACGTTGGCGGTGTTGAACCCGGGCTGCTGGTAGTAGGTATTGACCGCGCCTTCACCGATCTTCTGCGCGATGTACTCGCCCGCGGTCCGTGTCACATCGTCGGTGCGGACCTTGTTGACCAGGGCCGCCGAGGCACGCCGGTCAGTCTGGCCGAGCGAGGTGTAGACGAGCACGACGATCGCCAACAGCGCGAGCACGCCGACGACCAGGACGATCACCGAGCCGCGCCGGCCACGCCGCATGCGCACGGGGATTCCGCCCGCGCTGCGCGCCAGCTGGGTCGTCGCGCTCATCGGGCGGTCGGCGATGATGGGGGTGTTTTCTGTGTTCACCGTCATAGTCCACACTCCTGCGGGCGCATGGCGCGTCCCGGGGTCAGTTGCGAAGCTGGGTCATTCCGCCGAGCCGCCCACGGTCTGGCCGGGCGTCTTGAAAATGAACTGGAACGTGCGCTCCAGCTTGGGGTCGTTGGGATCGGCGAGCGTCACCGTCACACGGATGAGCGCCGGCCACGGCCACGGGATCGAGCCGGGGTCCATCAGCACGTCGCCGTACGACGGGTCGTACACCGCGCCCGGGTTGGGCATGGCGGTGTTGGTGCGGTCGGGCTGCCGCAGGCGGCCGTAGTCCACCGCGGGGCGGGTGCCCGTCTGCTGACCCTGCGCGTTGTACACCGGGTATGTGCCGGTGAGCTGCGGCGTGAAGTAGGGGTTGATGTACGCGAAGCAGGAATAAAGCCCCAACTGCTGCTGGCCGCTGGTGCCCGTGTCGATGTTGGCCATCAAGGGGTGGATCAGCTCGGGCTCGATGGCGATGCCGTTGGAGGTGCCGTCGCGCCGCACCCAGGACTGGGCCACCAGCGAGGTGCCGGCGGCCCCGTACGGACGGACGATGTACTCTTCGGTGCCGTCGCCGTCGAGGTCCACGGCGCGGTCGAGGCCGTGCCAGACCATGCGCCCGCTCTGGTAGGGGTCGCTGGCGTGGGCGGGATCGGTATCGATCTCACCGAAGGACCACTCGACGATGAACTCCGTGCAGCGCTGCAGGAACGCGCCGCTGGCGAGCATGTGCTGGTCCACGCGGGCGGCGGCCAAGGCCGCGGCGTCGGTGCGGATCTGGGCCCAGCCGGTGCCCAGGCCGAGCATGTTGGGCGGGTTGGGCTCGACGCGGATGCGCCGGCCGCCGTCGGATGCGGCGGGCAGGGCGCCGATCATCCATTCGGCCTGGTCCTCGGCGGCGCGCTGGGCGCTGTCGATGGTCGGGGTGATGAACATCGCCGTCGAGTTGTTCGACGCGGCGGGGTTGTCCATGATCATCTGACGGATCGTCGTCAGGTCCGTGGCGGCGATATCGACCGCGCCGGAGGCGAAGAGCGGACGCACGCCGTCGTTGCGGGTGGAATTGCGGTAGAGCCAGTTGTTGACGTTTCCGGTGGTGGCGTCGGTCGGGCTGTTGGGCGCGCGGAAACCGGAGGCGGTGCGCGTGTCGTCGCCGTTGACGATGCGGAAGATGCCGGCGGCGGCGGGCTGCCAGGCGATCTGGAAGATGTTATCGCGCTCTTCAGGAGTCTCGAAGGTGTGGGGCTGCTGCGGCGAGTCGAGGTCGCGGACGGTGTCGCTCGTGTTGGCCAGGGGGGACAGGAGCGTCAGGTGCCGCGTCAACACCCAATCCTGTGCGTAGCGGTTGGCGTTGCCCTGGCTGGACTCGCCCAGATGACCGGCGAGGTGGTTGTCGTCGTTGAGCAGGATCGGCATGTCGTAGCCCGACGTGCCGTTGTTGGCCCCGGGCTCGCGGTTGAGCGGGTCGCGGCGCTGGCCGTGGCCGTAGTAGATACGGGCGGCGTCGGCCTTGGCGATGCGGTCGGGGTGGCGGGCATCGCGCAGGGTGCGGAAGTTGCCGCGGGCGAAGAAGGCGATCTCGTCGATGCGCCGGGCGCGGGGAGCCAGGTCATCGGGGTTGAGCTGCACCGGCGTGAGGTTAGAGGCGCTGGGGTTGGAGCCGGGCTGGAAGGTCGGGTTGTTGGCGTACTGGTTGCGGATGACCAGGAAGCCGTCGCGCGTCATCGACGAGAAGTCGTCGCGGAGCTGACGCTCCAGCAGGCCGGCCTGCGCGTTGAGATAGCTCAGGCGACGGCCGGCAGCGACGGTCTTGCCCGTGGCGCTGAAGACCTGGGCGATGCCGACGGCCAGCAGCGCCACCGCGCCGATCGCCACGAGCATCTCGACGAGCGTGAAGCCGCCCTCGGGGACCAGGCGCCCCCCACTGCGATTGATCCGATTGGTGTTGCGAGTGCTGGTCATTTGGTCACCTTCATCAGGATCACGGTGGCGGGGACCTGCGGCGTGAAGACCACGTTCAGAACGCCGCCGAGGTACGGATCGATCGGGGTGGTGAGCTTGATGTCGGTCGGGCCGGTGTCGGGGTTGGGACCCAGGACCGTGTAGACGTTTCCGAGCTGGTCCACGAGCGTCTGGCCGCGCTGCGACATCAACTCGTAGAAGCGAGCGTCGGTCATGGAGTTGATACCAGCCGGGAGCGGTCCCTGCGACTCGAAGTGCAGGACGTCGGAGCGGGTGCTGGTGGTGGGCGGGACGATCCGCACATTGGCCGTCATCGGCGTGGAGTAGGCGAATCCGGTTCCCACCTGGCCGTCGAGCGTCGGCACGCCCGTGTTGGAATCCACCGACACGGGCCAGCGGCGGTCCTGCGTCGAGGCGCTCCAGTCGGTGAGCATCTTGAACAGCGACTGGTTGTTGCCGACGCGGATGCGCTGATCGATGCGCCGGATGAAGATCGCCACCTGCAGCGAGTTCACGTCGGGCGGCTGCGTCTGGTTGGCGGCGAAGCGCCGCTGCATACGCCGCACGGCCATGTCCCACACGAACTGCGGCTCGTTGCCGTTGGAAGAGTCCGACGGGGTCAGGCGGTCGGCCAGGGCCAGGCGCGCGTGCGTCGTGGCGGTGAGGTTCGCAAGGTTGTAGCCGGGACGCGACTCGCCGGTGTTCTGGTCAACCGGGATGACCTTCCAGCTCGTGTCGTCGGGGATCACCTCGGGCACGTTGCGCACGTTGGCCCACCCCGTCCAGAACCCGCGGTTGGTCCGCTGGTTGGAGGTCAGGTACAACTGGGCGTTCTGGCCGGCCAGTGTGCCGAAGGTGGCATCGGCGCCGTTGCGCTGGGCCTGCACCACCACGGGCAGGATCGCGCCCAGCCCAAGCATGCCCAAGGCAAGGATGAGCACAGCCATCAGCACTTCGATCAGCGAGAAGCCGGAACGGCGCTCGCCGCGGTTGGTCGGATTCATCGTTCCACCCCCTCGGACGCTTCGGCGGGCACCCGCACCGGAAGCAGGTTGCCCGTGTAGCGGTCCACGGCGAACATGCGGGCTTCGATGTTCGGCGAACGCCGAAGATCCGTGTCCGCGGCGTTGAGCTTCTGGAAGCCTTCGAGCCAGCGCCCGATGGCGCGGGAAATGTTGTCGACCGCGCCCGGACCGGCGGTGGGCGAATATCCCGGGATGCCAATGTACTTCGGGCCCGTCACGTTGATGCCCTGATTGAACTCGTCGGCGGTCAGCTCGTAGAGCGACCCGCTGTAGCGGCCCAGACGCACGCCCAGGGTGGAGGCGAGCTTGTTCTCGTCGTAGAGCGCCACCTCGGGCAGGGGCTTGGCGAGCACGATGTCGGTCGAGGGGCCGACCGAGCTGTTGGGCCCGCCGCTGCCGATGAGCCTGCGGCGCAGGTTGTCGTCGGGGTTGTCCCACGGCGTTGTGGCCGAAGCGTTGAGGGCGTAGAAGCCGTCGCCGTCGAGATCCTTGGTCTCGAGGATGCGCCGGGTCCATAGCCGCAGGTCCGACGAGCGGTCGGGGCGCTGCCATGTCGGCACGTTGTTCTGGTCGCGGTCGGCCGAATAGGCGCGGGGGATGATGATGATCGAGGCGTCGGTGCTGGCGCCGCTCGCCAGGCCGGTGCCACCCTCGAAGCGCACCATGAATGTCTGGCGGCGCTGGCGGGTGTTGGCCACCGTGTGGTCGTAGAAGCCGGTCTCGGGGAAGACCCAGTACCCCTGGGCGCCGGTCGAGCGGTTCTGCGGCGGCTGTGAGTAACGGTTGTCGCCCACGGTGGTGTCGGACGTCTCGTACCAGTCATAGTCGAAGAGCACGCCCGCGGCGAAGCCACGCACCATGTACCCGCGCGGCAGCGCCACGGGCTCGACGGTCGGGATCGGCGCGAAGACGTCGCGGGTGATCGCCCGCGCCGTGGTGACCGGGCCGCCGGCGGGAACGATGTCCTGCAGCGTACCGACCTTTACGCACGTGATGATCTGCGTCTGACCACCCGGCTCGAAAGTAAACACGGCGGCCGTGTCCTCGCCGCTGCCACCCTGAACGGCGGCGTCGCGGGCCGAGGCGATGCCCTGCTGCAGCAGGCTGGCCGAACCGGCCCGCTGCTGGTTCTCCTGCATGGAGTTGAAGGCCGGCAGCGCGATCAGCATCAGCGAGACGATGATAACGATGACCACGAGCAGCTCGAGCAACGAGAAGCCGCGGGTGTGGACAGCCGGCGCGGTGCGCGACGGTGATGTGACGCGGTTGTTCACTGGCCCCCCTCCCAGATCACGATGTTGTCCTTGTTCTCGTCGCTCTCGGGCGCGGCGGCGTCATTGATCATGCCGTTGGGCCCGCCGCTGACCAGCGCCCAGCGTGCGGCGCGGAGCGACGGCTCGATCGTCGGGTTGCCGACGACCATGGGCACGTTGTACGAGCGGATCTCGCCCTTGCGGTTGGGGTCATTCGCCGCCGCACCGGGGTACGCCAGGGCGCGGCCGTTGCCCGGCTCGTGGTAGGTCGGCAGCCATCGGTATAAGCGGATCGGATTGCCCCAGCGGTCGGCGATGAAGAACCGGTACTCCGGCTGCGCGCCGACCGCCTCACGCTTGAGGCGATCGCTCGATGCGCCGAAATCGAACATCGGTTTGTACTCACGACCGCCCGCCGCAAACGCGCCGTCGCGGTCGGGCGCGGTGAAGCCCGGGCCCTCGACGCCGTCCACTTCCTTGCGCAGCACGCCGAGCTGGTAGAACGGCATGGTGAAGCGGCTCCAGCGCGGCTCGTTCGGCTGCGCCTCGTAACGCAGGAACTTCGCAGGGCCGTCCTTCTGCTGCTGCGTGTTCAGGTTCGTGCCGCGCAGCTTGATCGAGTAGTCGCTCGCCACCGGCCCTCCCGAGGCATCGTCGTCCACCAGCGGCGGCAGCGCCCCGAACTGCTTGTCGAACTGCTCGAGGGCCACGCCGATCGAACGCATGAACGTGCGTTCGGCGTTCTCGCGCCCCGTCCGCACCACCGCCCCAACCGCCACGAACAGCAGCGACGTGAGGATGACGATGAGGCCGATGACGATCAGCACCTCCGTCAGTGTGAAGCCGCGTCGATGCCGCCGCGCCCGGGTTGTGCGTGCCGGGGTCGGGTTCACAGCTTGCCTCCCTGGAGGGAGTTGATGATCGCCACCAGTGGCATGAACATGGCCACGACGATGGTGCCGACGGCGCCGCCAAGGACGAGCACCAGCAGGGGCTCGATCAGCTTGACCATGGCGTTGACCGCGACGTCGACCTCTTCGTCGTAGTTGTCGGCGATCTTCATCAGCATCACGTCCATCTCGCCGGTCTCTTCACCGACGTCGATCATGTTGACGACGATGGAGTCCACAACCTTGGCCTCGCGCAGGGGGACGGCGAACGTCTCGCCCTCGCGGATCGAGTCGTGGACGCGCTGCAAGGCCCGCTCGAAGACGTAGTTGCCGCAGGTGTCGCGCGTGATCGAGATCGCCTCGAGGATGGGCACGCCGGCGTTGATGAGCGTGCCAAGGGTGCGGGTGAAACGGGCGACGGTGGTCTTGCGGATCAGTGGGCCGACCGCGGGGATCCACAGCACCGCCTGGTCGGTGATCGCGCGCCCGGGAACGGTCTTGCGGGCGATCTTCCACAGGATGATGAACAGGATTGGAGCGAAGATGATGTAGATGGCCCCGGGGATGCCGCTGCCGCCGGGCGTGGTGCCGGCCATCCAGGCGCTGGTTTTGATCAGGAACGTCGTGAGGTCCGGCATCTTGACGCCGAACTCGGCGAAGATCTTCTGGAACTCGGGGATGATCTTGATCATGATGAACATGACGATGCCCACCGCGACCACGATGACCACCACGGGGTAGACCATCGCGCCGATGACCTTGCGCTTCAACCGCTGGGCCTTCTCCAGGAAGTCGGCCAGGCGCTGCAGGATGATGTCGAGCACGCCGCCGATCTCACCGGCGTTAACCATCTTGGTGTACAGACGGTCGAACGCGCTGGGGTGACGGGCCATCGCCTCGGAGAGGCTGGTGCCGCCCTCGACGTCCTCGCACACCGAGTCCAGGATGCTCTTGAGCTTGCCCGGCTTCTGCTGCTCTTCCAGGATGCGCAGCGAGCGCAGCAGCGGGAGGCCGGCGTCCTGCAGCGTCGAGAGCTGACGCGTGAAGATCGTCAGGTTCTTGGTGGAGACGCCGCCGATGCTGATCGACATCGCGCCGCCTTTTTTCTTCTTCTTGCCGGCGGCCTCCGGCTCGGGCTTCTTGGCGCCCTTCTGCTCGCGCACCTGCGTGGGGAAGTAGCCCTGCTGCTTGATCCGCTGGATCGCCTCCTCGGACGAACCAGCCTCGATCGACCCCTTCTGGGGCTTGCCCGACGCGTTCAGAGCCTCGTACGTGAAGGTCGCCATGGTCTTGACCCTTGAATGTGTGCCTTGCTGAATCTTCTATTGCCTTGACCGGTCGCTTGCCCGCCTCTTAGTCCTCCGCCATCGTCTCGCGGAGCACTTCGTCGATCGTCGTGTGGCCCTCGTAGATCGCCATCAGGCCCGATTCGCGGAGCGTGCGCATGCCCGCCTTGCGCGAGAGGTTGCGCAGCACGTTGGTGCTCGACTTCTTCATGATCTCGTCGCGCATCAGGTCGTCGATGGCCATGATCTCGAAGATCGCCATCCGGCCGCGGTACCCCGAGCCGAAGCAGTTATCGCACCCCTTGCCGCGGAAGAAGTGCCGCCCCGCGACATCCTCGGGATGCAGCGAAAGCTCGAGCAATTCCTCTTCCTTCGGCGCGTACTCGGTCTTGCACTTGGCACAGATCGTGCGCACCAGGCGCTGGGCGACGATGCCCTCCATCGTGGCGGTGAGAAGAAACGGCTCAACGCCCAGGTCCACCAGACGGATGATGCTCGACGGCGCGTCGTTGGTGTGCAGCGTCGTCATCACCAGGTGGCCCGTCAGCGACGCCTGGATGGCGATCTCCGCCGTCTCCAGGTCACGGATCTCGCCGACCAGAATCACGTCTGGGTCCTGACGAAGGAAGCTGCGCAGCGCCTTGGCGAAGGTCAGTTCGACTTCGTTGTTCACCTGCACCTGGCAGAGGCCCTCGATGTCATACTCGACCGGGTCTTCGCAGGTGAGGATTTTGGTCTCGATGTCGTTCAACTCGGCCAGCGCCGCGTACAGCGTCGTCGTCTTGCCCGAGCCGGTCGGCCCGGTGACGACCACGATCCCGTTGGGCTTCTGAATCAGACGGCGGAATGTCTCCAGGTCATCCTCGCGCATGCCGATGCGGTCGAGCATCAGCCGCACGTTGCTGCGGTCCAGCACACGCATGACCACGCTCTCGCCGTACATCGTCGGCAGCACGCTCACACGCAGGTCCACCGGCGCGCCGCCGACCGTCAACTCGATGCGGCCGTCCTGCGGCAAGCGCCGCTCGGCGATGTCCATCTTCGCCATGACCTTGATGCGGCTGGTGATCGCCGGCCCCAGGTGCTTCGGCGGCGGGACCATCTCGTACAGCACGCCGTCGATGCGGTATCGCATCTTGAACTCGTCCTCGAACGGCTCGAAGTGCACGTCCGAGGCGCGGTCCTTGATCGCTTGGAGGAGCACCAGGTTCAGCAGCTTGATGACCTTGTTGTCCTCGGACAAATCCTTGATCAGGTCAAGGTCCACCGAGTCGCCCCGGTTAGCGAGCGCCTCGAATTTCTTGTCCGACGCGAGCTGGCCCACCACGTCCGTGACCGACTCGGTCTTGGAGAAGTGTTTCTTGATGATCGCGTCGATCTGTGCGGCGTCGGAAATGACCGCCTCGACATTGAAACCCATCAACTGGCGCAGGTCGTCCACGGCGCGGAAGTTGTCCGCGCTCTTCATGGCGATCTTGAGCTTCTTACCCGCCGCCTTGTACTCGATCGGAACGACCTGGTAAGTCTGGACCGACTCGGCCGGGAGCGATTCCTTGACCTCGGGGGTCATCTCGAATGTGGCTAGGTCCATGTAAGCGAACCCGGCTTGGGCGGCAAGTCCCTCCTCAATGTCGCGTTTGGTGCAATACCCAAGCTCGACTAAGAGCTGGCCGATCGGCACCTTGCGCGTCTTCTGGACCGCCAGCGCTTCGTGGATCCGCTCGCGCGTTGTCTTGCCCAGTTTGGTCAAGATTCGGCCGAGCTTGCGGCCTTTCATTTCCTGGAGCTGCTCGTTGGTCATCGCGCGTTTCCTTACGCCCTCACCCGGCCGTCGCCGGGCGGACGTCGCCCCCAGAGCCCCGGTGCTGCGATTCGGATCGCAACCACAATGTGCACAGATACCTATCGGGGAGGATAACCGATCGGTTCCCGCGCATCATGCGCTTTCCGGTTGTTTTTGGATGCGACATCTGGATTATGTAACGATTCGATCCAATGTCTTGTCTTGCGTAACCCGTTTCTGGACCTGCCAAGCCACTCCCGTCACGAGGTCTTGACAGGTCCCGACGGAGTTTCGACGTCGGCGGTGTCCAAGTCTGCACGCCCAATTGTCCGACCCAGGCGGTGAACTTTGTCGCGCAGCTCTCCAGGGTTCTTGCTCTTGTCCACCATTTCCTCGGCACTGATCTTGCCGGACATGTAATGCTGCCAGAGGTGGTCGTCGAGGAGCTGCATACCAAACTTCTTCCCGGTCTGGATGCAGGAATCGATTCGGTAAGTCTTGCCGTCGCGGATGAGGTTGGCGATGGCGGGGGTGATGACGAGGAACTCGTACGCGGCCACCAGACCGGGGGTGTCCAAGCGGCCAAGGAGGGCTTGGCTGATGATGGCGATGAGGGAAGTCGAGAGCTGGACGCGGATCTGGTTCTGCTGGGTGACCGGGAATGCGTCCACGACACGGTCGATGGTCTTGGCGGCGCCGGTGGTGTGGAGCGTGGCGAAGACCAAGTGGCCGGTCTCGGCGGCGCGGATGGCGGCCTCGATGGTGTCGAGGTCACGCATTTCGCCGACCAAGATCACGTCCGGATCCGAGCGGAGCACGCGGCGGAGAGCTTCGGAGAAGCTCTTGACGTCGGTGCCGATCTCGCGCTGGTTGAAGATGCTCTTCTTGTGCTTGTGGTAGTACTCGATAGGGTCTTCCATGGACACGATGTGCCGGTCCATGTTCATGTTGATGAAGTCGAGCATTGTCGCCAGCGAGGTGGTCTTGCCCGAGCCGGTCGGTCCGGTCACCAAGAACAGGCCACGGGGCCGGCGGATCAGTTCCTTGGTGATCTCCGGCAGACCGATCTGCTCGAACGACAGCAACCGGCTGGGAATGAGGCGGCAGACAATGGCCAGATCGCCGCGCTGCTTGAAGATCGAGACGCGGAAGCGGGCCTTGTCGCCATAGCTGAAACCGAAGTCGCAACCGCCGTGCTCGGAAAGCTCTTGCTGGCGCTGCTCGGGCGTGATGGACTTCATCAGGGCCACCAGATCGTCGGACTCAAGGACCTTGGTCTGCAGGTCCTTGAGGTGGCCGTGCAGGCGGATCGTGGGCTTGCGGTTGACCGTCAGGTGCAGGTCGCTGGCGTTGAGCGACACCACCGTGTCCAGCAATCGGTCCATCTGCATCGTCGAAGCAGCCATCGCAACACTCCCGGCTCATCGCCAGTTGAAAAGCTCTTACTTGCCGATCCCCTCCACCTGCGTGGACCGCGAGATCTCGTCCGGCGTGGTGACGCCCTTGGCGACCTTGATCCGGCCATCCTCGACCAGCGGACGCATGCCGCCGGCCAAGGCCGCGGCACGCACCTTGGAGACCGGCTCCTGGCGGAAGGCCAGTTCGCGGATCTCCGAGTTCATGTTCATCATCTCAAAGATGCCCTTGCGGCCGCGATAGCCGGTGCGGTTGCAGTTTTCGCAACCCTCTGGGCGCATGACCTTGCCCTTGGCCTCTTCGGGGGTCATACCGATGAGGTGCAGAGCCTTAAGGTCGGGATCTTCGTCGGGGCGTTTGCAGTTGTTGCAGAGCACGCGGATGAGTCGCTGGGCCATGATCGCCTGGATCGCCGAGGCGACGAGGAAGGGCTTGACGCCCATGTCGATCAGACGCGTGATCGCCGAGGGCGCGTCGTTGGTGTGCAGCGTGCTGAAGACCAGGTGGCCGGTGAGGGCGGCCTGGATGGCAATTTCAGCCACCTCACGGTCACGGATTTCGCCGATCAGGATGATGTTGGGCGCCTGGCGCAACATGGTCTTGAGGATGATCGGGAACGTCAGCCCGATCTTCTCGCGGACCTGGCACTGGTTGATGCCCTTGAAGTTATATTCGATGGGGTCTTCGGCGGTAATGATCTTGCGGTCGGGCCGGTTGAGCACATCGAGCGCGGAATAAAGCGTGGTGGTCTTGCCCGAACCGGTCGGGCCGGTCACCAAGAAGATGCCGTTGGGGCGGCGGATGATCTTGTTGAAGGCGGTGAGATTGTCCTCTTCAAAGCCGAGGTTCACCAGACCGATCTTCACCGAGTCCGGACGCAGAATACGACAGACCAGGCTCTCGCCGTGGTAAACAGGGCAGGCCGAGACACGGAAGTCGATCGTGTCGGCATCGACGGGGATCTTGATGCGCCCGTCCTGCGGGACACGCTTTTCCGCGATGTTCATGCCCGACATGAGCTTGAAGCGGCTGAGCACCGCGTTCTGCATGCGCTTGGGAAGATTGTCGCGCTCCATGCACACACCGTCGATGCGGTAGCGCAGGCGCACGCGGTCCTGGAAGGGCTCGACGTGCACGTCGCTCGCCCGCATCTTGCACGCCTCGGTGAGGATGCGGTTGACAAGCCGGACGATCGGCGCCTCTTCGCTGGCGATGTCGATGGACTTGTCAACCGACCGGTCCACCGAGCGGTCGATGGTCTTGTCGATCGACTCGGAAACCAGCCCCTTGCTGGGGTCCACGGTCTCCTGCTTCTTCTGGTTGGCGCCCTCGAGGAATTTCTTGATCTGCGAGCGCGGGGCGAGGCGTTTTTCCACCTGCGAAGCGTTCAACCGGAACCGGAGCATGTCCTCCAATTCAAGGTTGTTGGGATCGTGGATGATGATCGTGAGCCGACCGTTGTCTTTGGCCAGCGGCAGGATCAGGTGTTTCTTGACCAGGTCATCGGGCACGAGCTTCAGGTTGACCTGGCTCGCCACGCCGTTGGAACCCAGGTCCACGTACTCGAGCCCGAACTGGTTGGCCAGCGCCTTGGCGACCTGCTCTTCGGTCGCGACGCTTGTCTCGACCAGCACGTCTCCGAGCCGCTTTCCCGACGCCTTCGCCTTGGTCGATGCCTGCTCGACCTGCTCGGCCGTTGCGACACCCCAGCCAACCAGGATCTCACCGAGTTTCTTGCGCGATCTTGCCATGAGAATGCGAGCCGGCCCCCAGGAAACCCTCACGTGGACAACAGGATACGCAACCACCCGCCAACCCCGGCGGGGAACCGCCCATTATCCCTCTTTCTCGCTCCCGCTGCAACGTCTCACACCCGCCGATCCACTCCGTGTGCGCAAAGAACTCGTGACGATCGTTGTGTTGACGCACCCAATACACTGCGTCCACGGCGTGCGAATCAGGAGCTTTGCGTTTGCCAACCGCCCGTTCACCCCGACGAGCCACCCCCGCGCGGTCCAAAGTCCGCACCCGTGCCGCGCCCGGCCACCTGCTGATCACTGCGGGCCCAACGCACGAACCGATCGATGCCGTCCGGTTCATCGGGAACCGCTCGTCGGGCCAACTGGGAATCGCACTCGCCGACGCCGCGGCCAAGGCCGGGTGGCATGTGACGCTCCTGCTCGGACCGACCAACCTGACACCCTCCGATCCGAAGATTCGCGTCCTGCGGTTCCGCACCACGACCGACCTTCAGGCCCTTCTGACCGCGAATTTCCATCGATGCGACGCACTCGTGATGGCCGCGGCGGTCGCCGATTATCGGCCGGCGACTTCTGAAGCGGCGGCCGACGCGGATGGCAAGCTCCGACGCGTGGCAGAGGGGCTGACGCTGCGGCTGGAGCCCACGCCCGACCTGCTCGCGCAGATCGGCCGCCTTCGCCAACCCGGGCAGGTACTGGTGGGATTCGCCTTGGAACCTCGGTCGCGGATGATGGCCTCCGCTCAGGACAAGCTCACTCGCAAGGGGCTGGACCTGATTGTGGCGAATCCGCTGGAGACGATGGACGCACCGACGATCGAGGCGACAGTAATTGGGCGCGCCGGTGTTGTTCTCCAGACCCCCAAACCGGTTGCCAAAGCACGATTTGCGACCCAGTTGGCCAAGCTTGTGGCGGCACATGTCGCCGAATCGAAGCGCAGGTGACCCCACCGGGCGGGCGTGACCCTACCGTCCCTCATGCCCTCCGCCAGCGACCCCCCTACCCCCCGGCCGCTCAAGTCCAAGCGTGTGCCGGTCCCTTCCGGCAAACCGGCGCCGTCCAAGTTCGGCCCGCGCCCGGGCAGCCCGGCCCGCAAGCCCTATGACTCGCCCAAGTCCGGCCCGCGGCGGGATTTCGGCCCCAAGACGGGTGAACGCTTTGACCGCGCCCCCACCCCCGGCACGATCGGTCCAGGGGTCCGGATCGTCCATGAGGATGGCGACCTGATCATCATCGACAAGCCACCGGGCCTGTTGACGGCAGGCATGGCCGGCGAATCCCGGGTTGCGCTGCTGGACTTGCTCAAGCGGCACTTGATGGCGACCTCACCGCCGCCGCGCAATCGCAAGAACGCCCGCGAGTTGCGAGAGGCCGGCCGGTTCACCGAACCGCGCGTGGGCGTGCTCCACCGGCTGGACAAGGAGGCGTCGGGGCTGGTCGTCTTCTCCAAGACCGACAAGGCCTTCAACTGGCTGAAAGAGGATTTCAAGTCCAAGCGTGTCCATCGCATCTACCTCGCGCTGGTCGAAGGGGAGATGGGCAAGGCAGGCGATGCGGGAACGATCCAGTCGTACCTGCACGAGACACCCTCGGGCAAAGTCGAGAGCATCCCCGCCGACCAGTTCCGCGGGCGGACCGACAAGCCCGATGCGCCCGACGCGGCACGGCTGGCCGTCACCCACTTCCGCATCATCGCCGTCGGCAACGGCAAGTCGCTGGTGCAGGTGAGGCTGGAGACCGGACGCAAGCATCAGATCCGTGCCCACTTCGGCGAACGAGGCCACCCTCTCGTAGGCGACCCGCGCTACGGCGCCAAGGACGACAAGCAGTCGCGGCTTGGCCTGCACGCGAGCGAACTCGGCTTCACCCACCCCGGCACGGGGCAGAAGCAACGATGGACCAGCCCCGCGCCGACGTATTTCTACACGACCGTGGGCGCACCGGTTCCGGCCGACAACTCGCCGCCGGCGCCCGCCGCGCCTTTCACGCCAACTCCGCCCGCACGCCCGCAGCCCGCCGCGGACACGTCCTGGAACCAGGTCGCCGGGTGGTACGACGAACTGCTGAGCGACAAGGGCAACGATCACTACCAGCAGGTCATCATCCCCGGAGTTGTGCGGTTGGTCGGGCCGACACCCGAGATGCGGATCCTCGACGTCGCCTGCGGGCAAGGGATCATCCCGCGGGCCTTGGCGGATCTGGGCGCGGAGGTGACGGGGATCGATGCCGCCCCGGAGTTGATTGAAGCGGCCAAGGCTCGCGCGATTGATCGCACGCGGTTCCTCGTCGGCGATGCCCGCGAATTGGGAGCGTTGAACCTCGAAGGCGAATACGACCAGGCGATCTGCACGATGGCGCTGACGAACATCGAGCCGCTGGAGCCCGTGCTGCGGGGCATCGCCTCGCTGCTGCGCACAGGCGGAGCGTTCACGTTCGTGATCGTGCATCCGGCGTTCCGTGCTCCGGGGCAGACTGACTGGGGATGGGACGACTCCAAGCGCAAGCAGTTCCGGCGTGTGGACGGCTACCTCTCGCCGGGCCAGCACCGCATCGACATGAACCCGGGGCGGTCGGCCAAGGGCGAGGAGCCGGTGATCACCTGGACGTTCCACCGCCCGCTGCAGACCTACGCGCGGCTGCTGGGCGAGTGCGGCCTGCTCATCCAGACGATCGAGGAGTGGCCCGCGCAACGGATCAGCACCTCCGGTCCGCGTGCCGAGGAGGAGAACCGGGCACGCCGGGAGATCCCGCTGTTCCTGGCGGTGCGAGCAATCAAGACCGCCACGCTTTGACTTGCTGCCTCGCGATTGTGCAAGTGAAAATGCTCGCCGTAGGGCGGGCCTTTGTCATTGCTGCTCAACTCTCGTCACGAAATTACGGGCAGGGACGGAAGAACGCATCGAGGAAGAAGATGATGTCGTCGGCGGTCAACTGGCCGTCGCCGCCCTGAGCGCCGCCGAGTTGGGCGATGTCGGCGACCAGCAGGTTGTTGCTGAAGAACGCATCGAGGAAGACGATGATGTCGTCGGCGGTGAGCAGGCCGTCGCCGCCAATGTTGCCGCCGAGACTCGCCACGTCGGCCGGACAGTTCACCGCCGGCGCGGCGACCGAATCCATCTCCACCGGCTCGCTCTTGCCCCACTTGACCCACTGCGCGTAGGTGATCTGGCCGAGCGACAGAGGCGGGGGCGGGGTGCCCGCGGGCGCCGTCCATGTGTTGGGACCGGGCTGCGGGATCGAGATCGCCGCGGCGGGATCCTGCACGCTCGTTGCATTGTCGCGAAGGAACTCGGCGTACTCGCGGGTGGTGGTCTGGCCGAAGAGCCGAACTTCGACACGAACGACACCGGTGGGCAAGTCGAAGATCGTGTCATCCCAATACTGGCCGTCGTCATACTCGTAGCCCACGGGCTCGGCCTGAACGGCCTGGAAGCCTGCATTGGTGAAGCCGCGGGGTGGGATGCGGTTGTCGAACATGCGGACGTTGTTGATGTCGAGGTGGAAGCTTGGACCCTCGGGCAGGCCGGCCATAGCGGCCATCACGGCGTCGAGGCCTGCCTTGGCTTCGTAGACCTTGGTGTTGGCGGTGGTGAGGGTGGCGTTGGCGGCGTCGTAGGCGCCGCGCTCGGAGATGAGCGTGTTGCCCGGGCCGAAGAACTTGACGTTGAGCCACAGTCGTCGGCCCTCACTGAAGCCGCTGGGCAGCTTGTGGCCGGTCTGGTTGACCACTCGCACGCGCAGCTTGGCGCCGATGCGTGTCAACTCGGTATCGCTGGCCATGGTGCGGTTGTGGCGGACCCGCGCCAGCGCTTCGTCAACGGTGGCCATGTCGGTGCGGAGTTCGTCGGGCGGCGGCAGGCCGGGGAGCTGGATCTCGTTGGAGGGGTACATGTCCGCCACGGACTTGAGCACCCAGGTGTTGGAGCCGCTGAAGTTGTGGACGGGCACGCCCATCGTGTCCTCACGCGTGGGCGGACCAAGGGCCGGGATGCACGCCTCGCCGGTGGTGCGTGGCATGTGGCAGTCCTGGCAGCTCGAGTAGCCCGTCGCGGTGTTGAACCGCAGCAGCGGACTGCCGGGAGTCTCGGGATCAACGCGCGTGACGCCGTCAAAGGCGTAGCGGCCCCAGGTGCCGGCGCCGCCGTTGGGATCCGGCACGGTCAGCGTCACGGGGCCATTGGCGAACTCGCTCTTGGCCCACTCGCTGTAGAGCCGGTCGAGCGGGAACATGTCGTACTTGTCGGCGGTGGGGTGGCGTGTGTCGAGCGCGTTGAGCACGTAGGTGTTGTCGGGCAGGCGGGTGAAGGCCGTGTTCGAGATGTCGTGGCAGGAGGCGCACTGCTGGGACTTGCGGTGGAATGGCGACTCGAGCCACTGGTGCCAGAGGAAGTCCGGCCCGAGTTCGTACGGCCCGCGCCGACGGTCCTGGGTGTCGATGATGTACGTATTTGCGTTGAGCGCACCGCCCGGGCGACCATTCTCCGCGACGAATGTGGGCGGACGATTGGGACCGAGCGCGGCGAGCAACTGGGCATCGATCTCCGGGGCGCCTTCGGCGTCCTGACCGTACTCAGCGCCGGGGCGCGGGGCCGGATCGTTGGTCAACGAGCGCGGGGGCGAATCCGGGTCCACCATGCGGTGACAGACGTGGCATGAGACGCCGTGCAGGTCGGTCGAGTTCAGGCCGGTGCCGTCGGTCGGGCGATTGCGCTTCTGCACCCACCCGGCGGGCGTGTGGCAGCGAAGGCATGTGTCGCCGGAGAACGAAGCATCCTGCTCGGCGACCTGCAATTGCGACTGGAAGATCGGATCACGCGTCGCGTGCGCCATCATCGAATAGCGCCAGCGCTCGTAGGGCGCGTGGACGAGGTCGAACTCGCCGTGGCAGCCGCCGCAGACCTGCGGCTCTTCGATGGGCGCCAGGAGCGGGCCGGGTGCTGTAGGCTGTGTTCCGGGCGCGTAGAAATCCGTGAGCGTGGTGCCGACTCGCGGCTGGGCGATTGCGACACCAAAGGCCGCACCAACTACGCCGAGTGCAAGCACACCCCAAGCCCGCGACATCCAAGGTGACCGATTCCCCATCCAACATCCTCCGTGACGGGCGCGACAGGTGGGCAATGCACGAACGCGGACCGAATGGCCTGCGACTTGCCTTTATTCGACCAATTACCGCCTCGGTTCCGCTTGTGGGTGGGCAGCCGGGAAAGTATGCGCTCTTCTCGGACGCGCGGCTACCCAAACCACCTATTCCCCGGCTTCATCACAGCAGATCGAGGTCGCTCACCTGCGGACAAACCCCGATCCGGGCGGCCCTGCCGAGCAGTTCCTTGATCGCTCGCTGACCTCGATCGCCGGCGTCAACGGTGAGATCAGCGAGGAGC
>JBOHNM010000039.1:0-27654 GCA_050730675.1 Phycisphaerales bacterium
GCGCAGGGTGATCTCGATCGCCTTGTCGGCGCTGGCGGCGATCGTCACCGGCAGGGCGTTGGAGAAGAGCGTCGGCCGCCCGCGCTGGATCAGCAGGTCGATCACGCGCCGGCTGGCGGCGACGAACCCGCCCGCGCCGCCGCCGAGGGCCTTGCCGAGTGTGCCGGTGAAGATGTCCACGCGGTTGGCCTTGGCGAGCTTGGCGCCGACGGGGTCAACCATGTTCCAGTGTTCGTGCGTGCCGCGGCCGAGCTTGCCCATCACTCCGTGGGCGTGCGAATCATCAACAACGAGCATCGCGTCGTACTCGTCGCAGATCGCCCGCATCTTGGGCAGGTCGGCGATCGAACCCTCCATGCTGAAAACGCCGTCGGTGACGACCCAGATCTGGCCGGTGACCTCGGGGTTGGCCCGGGCCTTCTGCAGGGCCTCGCGGAGGGACTTCTCGCCCTCCAGGACGTTGTTGCAATACACAGATTTGTGCAAACCCTTCTTGATCACCGTGGCCAGGCGGATCGAGTCGATGATGCAGGCGTGGTTGAGTTCATCGGAGATGATGATGTCGCCCGGCTCGCAGAGCGTCGGGAAGACTGCCTCGTTGGCCGTCCACGCGCTCACGAACGTGTACGACGCCTCGGTCCCCATGTAGCGGGCGATCGACTGCTCGAGCTTCTCGTGCGGCGAAAAGGTGCCGCAGATGAAACGGACCGAGGCCGTCCCCGCGCCGTACTCGCGCAGGGCCTTGATCCCCGCCTCGATCACCTCGGGATGGTTGGCCAGCCCCAGGTAGTTGTTGGAGCAGAAGCAGATGGTGTCGCGGAAACGCCCGTCGGCCTGGCGCATCTTGACGACGGCGTCCATCGGGCCGTCGAGCATCTGCAGGTGCTTCCAGAGCCCCTCACGCTTGAGCTGCTCGAGCAGCGCGTCGGTGCGGGTGTCGAAGACGTTGGTCGAGGCCGTGGTGGTCGCAGTGGTCATAACGGGCTCCGGTGCAGACGGAGTTTATTCCCGGCGCGGCCGCAGAACCGCTGATTTACGCTACGGAATGCTCGTGCTTACCGCCCGCGCGATGGACGCCCGCCGGAGCGCTGCTGCCTCTTGCCGCCGCCCCCGCCCGCTTTCCCCGCGGGCTTGGAACGACCGTTGGCCCTTGCCGCGCCGGCCGCACCCCCCCCGCGCCGATTGCCGCCCTTGCCCGCCGGTGCAGACTTGCTGGCGGCCCGCGCCGGGCGAGCTTTCTTCTCCGGTCGGCGTGTGGATTTGCCCGATCGCAGCGAGGCTGATGCGCGTCCCTTGGCCCGGTTGCGAACGCGCACGGGCTTGGGTGCACGGTCAGGCGTGGCGGCCACAGGCTCAAGCACGGATTCGTCAACCTCCACGCCCTCGTCGTCGCCCGCATCATCCGGCTCTTCACCGGCATCCACCGCCAACGGCAACAACCGAGAGTCGTCGTCACGCGAACCGTTCTTGGGGTGCTCGTCGTCGAAGTACGACGCCGCGTCCATGATCGGCTCGGCCTCTTTGTCGAGTTGCGCCCGCGCCACGGTGTCCTCGATGCTCTCGTTCTGCTTACGGCCGCGGATCAAGAGGCGGATCGGAACTTCGGGGAAAGGCAGTTCCTCGCGGAAGCGGTTGAGGAGGAATCTCTGGTAGTTCGATGTGAACAGCTCGGGCTTGTTGACGACGCAGACGATGGTGGGGGGGTTGGTCTTGATCTGCGCCGTGTAGAAGATCTTGGTGAAGCTGCCGAGCTTGTTGGCCGGGCCCTGGTGCTCGATGATGTCGCGGATGAGGCGGTTGAGCTTGCCCGTGGTCGCACGCTCGCGCGCCTGCTGGAAGAGATCGAAGGCCAGGTCGATGGTCTCGCGGATGTTGCGGCCGTCCTTGCCGCTGATGAACGAGATCGGGGCAAAGTCCAGCCCGCGCAGTTCCTCGCGGATGTACGTCTCGTAGTCGCCGGGGGTGACGGTGCGCCCGCGAGAGTCGGGCGCGCCCGAACCGCGCACGATCGGCTTGCCCTCGGCCAGGTCCCACTTGTTGACGACGATGACGACCGGCTTGAAGCTGTCCACCAGCATGTGGCCGATCTGCTGGTCGATCTGGGAGATCGGCTCGGTGGCGTCGATGAGCAGCAGGGCGACATCGCCGCGGCGGACGGCCAGTTGCAGACGATCCAGCGCGTACCACTCGATGCGGTCGGCGAAGGATTTTTTCTTGCGCAGGCCGGCGGTGTCGATGGCGACGAAGGAGCGGCCCTCCAACTCGAAACGCACATCAACCGCATCGCGCGTGGTGCCGGCGATCTCGCTGACGATCACTCGGTCTTCGCCCGCCAGTACATTGACCAGCGTGCTCTTGCCGGCGTTGCGCTTGCCGACGATCGCAACACGCATCTCTTCGGGGTTGAACGGCTCGCGCGAGGGGGCTGACCCGCCGCGCTGCTTGGCCCGCGCCCGGTAGAGTTCGGCGATGCGCGAGTAGAGCGCATCGGTGAACTCGCGGCGCATGTAGTTGTTGAACGCCGAGACCAGCACCGGCTCGCCCAGCCCCAGGGCGGACGCCTCGTACGCGTGCGGCTCCCACTTCGGCCCGTCGCACTTGTTGGCGACGACCATCACGTTGACCTTGCCCGCCTTGGGCCGGCCGAGGCCGCCCTCGCGCAGCAGCCTGGCGACAACCTCATCCTGCGCCGTCACACCCGCGTGCGTGTCAATGAGGAAGAGGATGATGTCGGCAACCTCGACGGCCCGGGAGATCTGCCGCTCGATGTCACCCGTGAGCGCACGCAGGTCCTTGCCCGCATCATCGATGTGCTTTCCCTCGACGGTGTAGATGCCGTACCCGCCGGTGTCGGTGAGTTCGGCCTGGATCGCTTCGCCGCGGTTGTCGGGCGGCGGGAGCGTGATGATCGACGACACGCGGTCACGGGTGGTGCCCGGCGTCGGATCGACGATGGACATCTTGCGCCCGGCAAGCATGTTGGCGAGCGAAGACTTGCCGACGTTGGGTCGGCCGACGATGGCGATCACTGGGAGGGTCACGGAGGAGGGTAGGTGAGGCAAAGTGCGGAACCGCGAAAACCGCACAATCTACGAACGAAGTGTGTGGAATTGTTGAAGCGGATCCCTTCTTGTGCTCTACTTGCGCAATGGACTTTTTGACCACGGATCAGGTTGCACTGCGGTTGGTCGTCGCGCTGGGACTCGGAGCACTTGTCGGCCTTGAGCGCGAGCGCAAGCACCGCCCCGCGGGCTTCCGCACCATGATCCTCATCAGCCTTGGCTCGGCGGGGTTCGTCCTCATCGGCCACCAAGCCACCGCGCAGATGCTCGAGGCGTACAAGGACGCGGCCACGGCCGGCGGGCAACCGCTCATCTCCGGACCGGCCGAGATCAGCCGCGTGCTGCAGGGGCTCATCGGCGGCATCGGTTTCCTCGGCGCCGGCGCGGTGATCCAGAGCAAGAAGGCAGTCCGCGGCATCACCACCGCCGCCGCGGTGTGGGTCACCGCGGCCATCGGCGCCGCCTGCGGCCTGGGGCTGATCTCGATGGCCGCGATGCTCGCCGCGGCGACGATGTTCACCCTGGTCGTGCTCGAGTGGGTCGAGAACAAGTGGTTCCCCGACCCCGACGATGGCCAAGGGTGGAGCCTTGAGAAGAAGAATGGCAAGCACCAGCGCGGCGGCGGCGTGGTGTCGGAAGAGTCCGATGCCGGCGAAGGCGTGTCACGTTTGCGTGGAGAAGAGGCCGGGGCAGGTTCGGGCGCTTCGCGCGAGTGAGCGGCCGCGGCGTGAATGGTCAGACTTTCGGTCCGCTCGACTCCAGCTTGGTGATCGCCTCGCCGTACTGCTGACGCAGCGGCTCCACGACTTCCTTGATGAACCGCTCGGTCTGCTCCACCGAGCGACCGACGTACTGCATCGGGTCCATCAGACCCTCCCAGTTCAGTTCGTGCTTGAGCGCGGGCGCGTGGAAGGCCTTGTCCGCCTTGAGCCGCTCAAGCAAGTCGTTATCGAGGCCCTCCTGCTTGACACGCAGCCCCGCGGCCTGCGCGTGCTGGCGGATCACCTCGTGATAGTGCTGGCGGTCGCCGCCGGCCTTGACGCAGGCCATCAGGATGTTCTCGGTGGCCATGAACGGCAGCTCGGCCATCAGGTTCTTGCGGACCATCGCCTCGTGGACGATGAGCCCCGACGCAACATTGTGCATCAGGTCCAGCGCGCCGTCGAGGGCCAGGAACGCCTCGGGGAGCGACAGCCGGCGATTCGACGAATCGTCGAGCGTGCGCTCCAGCCACTGCGTCGCGGCCGTGTCGTAGGCGTTGCCGACAAGGTTCATGACAAAGCGCGTCAGCCCGCAGATCCGCTCGCACCGCATCGGGTTGCGCTTGTACGGCATCGCCGACGAACCGATCTGCTTGTCCTCGAAGGGCTCGTCGATCTCCTTGCGGTTGCAGAGCAGGCGGATGTCGGTGGCGATCTTGTGGAGGACCGAGGCGGTTGAGGCGAGGTCGGCGAGGATGAAGGTGTCGATGACGCGGGGGTAAGTCTGGCCGGTCAATCGCAACGAAGCCATATCGCTCGGACTGAAGCGATCAAGGAAGTCACTCTCCAGCTTGTCGACGTCAGTGCCGCATTCACCGAGAAGTGACAGAAACGAGGCTTGAGTACCAGTTGCCCCCTTCAAGCCTCGCGGTTGCACTCGGTAGCCGAATCCAGAATCGGTGAGGCGATGAAAACAAAGCCACAGATCATGCCCCCAAAGTGCGTTCCGACGACCCACCGTTGTTGGTTGAGCGGGTTGATAATGCGTAAACGCCAATGCGGGCATGCGTACGTGCAATCGTGCCTTGTCGGCGAACGAACTGATCGTGCGTAAGAGCTTCCATGCGATTAGCTCGTTCGCATCATCCAAGACCGTCGCGTCCGCATTGCACACCACATCCTGACTCGTCATCCCCAGGTGGATGATCCCCTTGGCCTTCGGGCACGAGTCGCCCAGCGCATGCACGTGGGCCATCACATCGTGGCGCAGCTCGCTCTCGTATTTCTCCGCCGCGGCCATCTCCGCGTCGGTGATCCCGCCCGGGCGGTTCACCACCGCGCGCAGCTCCTCGACCTGCTCCTTCGTCACCGGCAGGCCCAGCTCGTGCTGCGCCTCGGCGACGGCGAGCCAGATCCGCCGCCACGTGTTGAACTTGTGCCGCGGCGACCACAGCCGCAGCATCTGCTCGCTGGCGTTGCGCGTGGCGAGGGGGGAGGTGTAGGTGTCGTACGGGGAGGGCATGCTTCAGGTTACTCCGGCCGGTGCCGAACCTGCTGGGCAGGCTGTCCGGGTGGTGTTAGACTATGTTCATGGCT
The DNA here is from genome assembly GCA_050730675.1 of Phycisphaerales bacterium. Classification (GTDB taxonomy): domain Bacteria; phylum Planctomycetota; class Phycisphaerae; order Phycisphaerales; family UBA1924; genus JBOHNM01. The sequence continues at coordinate 5,360 of JBOHNM010000039.1, forward strand.
CAGCGATCGTACATGAGGATTGGCATTCCCATCTCCCTCCGTGAGTGGGTCGCATCCCGCGTCAAGGCCGGTGAATACGCGGACCCGGGTGAGTATCTCAGTGAACTCATCCGCCTCGATCAACGTCGCCGCGCGCACGATCAGTTGGCGGATCTGTTGGAGAGTTCGCTGGCCAGCGGCCCCCCCCGGGCCATGACCACGAAGGACCGGGCGTCACTCCGCACGATGGTTCGCGATCGCGCTGCCCGCCGCCCCCTCCGGAAGAAGTCGGCATGATCCGCTGGACGCCCGCAGCGTCGGCGATGTACCGGAACATGCTCGGCTGGCTGGCTGATTCCGCCGGAGAAGCCACGACTGTGCGGTTCATCGCCGCGGTCGATCGGACGCTTGCGTTTCTCGATCGATCTCCGCGAGCGGGTTTCCCGGCCGAGTTCGGGCGCGTCACGCTCATCGGCGTGCGCCGGTGGAACGTACAGCGGTTCAGAAACTATGCGATCTTCTACCGCCCGGATCGACGGGACATCATCGTGGTCGCCATTGTCCATGCCGCGCGCGACTTGCCTCGATTGCTTGAAGAGCAAGAAGGTCCCCGCCCTGAATAGACGATCCCCGCGTGTCCCGTTGTGCTCATGGCACCGCTTCCGACTCAACCCGATCCCGACCTCCCCCTCGTCCGCGCCATCCAGGCGGGCGATACCCGCGCGTGGTCCGGCCTGCTCGCACGCTACCAGGACCGTCTGTTTGCGGTGTGCTACCGCATGGTGCCCGATCGAACCACCGCGGCGGACCTGACGCAGGACGCCATGGTCAAGATCATCCAAGGGCTGACGTCGTTCGACGGCACCGCCAAGGTCAGCACGTGGATGATCCGGGTGACCATGAACGTCTGTTTGAGCCACCTGCGGGGGGCGAAACTGCGGCGTCACGCGAGCTTGGAGGCAACAAGTTCGGGGTCTGAGCGGGGCGCTATCGCCGATCGGCTCGCTTCCGGGGAACCGGGGGTCGATCAAGGCGTCCAACAGCAGGAAGCTCTGCGGCTTGTGGCGGCAGGGCTCGATCGGCTGGAGGCCGAGCAGCGGGCAATCTTGGTTCTGCGGGATGTGCGCGGTCTGGATTACGACCAGATTGCCGAGATCCTCGGGACGGCGGTCGGAACCGTGAAGAGCCGCCTCTTCCGGGCGCGTGCGGCACTCCGGGACGCGGTGAAGGAACTTAAGGGCGACAGCGAAAGGGCGGATCAGTAAGCGTGGACTTGCGGCGGCACCAGATCGACGAAACGGAACTCCTCGCGTTCATCGAGCGCGAGCCATTAGCCGTCGATCGGGCCGATGCCGTCCGTGGGGCGATCGCCGCCGATGCGGGATTGCGTGAATTGGTCGACGGCATGCGTGCGGACCGGTCAGCGCTCGCGGGCATCGACGACGTGCACGCTCCGTCCAACCTACTTGAACTCGTCGAAGCGCGGCTGGAGCGCGAGGCGCTTGTCGGGCTCTCGCGCGTGGGCGCGCCGGCCAAGCTGCCGGTCTCGCAGGTCATCCCCGAGCGCGAGTCGGTCATCGGACAGATCATCACGCGCCCGTGGGCGCGGCAGCTCGCGATGGCCGCTGGGTTGTTGATCGTTGCCGGCGTCGGCTTTATGGTCGTCAAGGCCAACTGGCCGACGCACAAGGCTCGCGAGTTTGCCCGCGGCGACAATCGTGCAGAACCCGGAACACTCGTGGAGAAGCCCGAAGGCCTCGCCGCCAAGACGGCGAGCGGCGCGAATCCCAAGAACGACGCCGACCTCGCGGTCGGGCCGACGCGGTCGGCGGCGACGGGCTCGACGACCGTGGAGCCCACCACGGTCCAGGGTCCCGCCGCCATCGCGGATGCATCATCGAAGGATGCGGCGAAGACCGAGGTTCAACCACCGGCGATGACGCTCGATCGTGCGATCGCGCTCGCCAAGGAAGGGCGGCTGGTCGTCCGGCTGCGTGCCACCGACGGCAATGTTGCACAGGAACGCCTCGATTCGCTCGCCAAGCGGGCGGGCTCATGGCTCAAGCATGGCCCGGCTACGCCCGGTGAGGGAATTGAGATCGCCGACGCGGTGCAGATCGCGGTGGCGGCCTCGCGCCCGGCGCCGGCGAACATTCCTGTGCGTCCAACCGAAGACGCGATGGCGGGCACGCCCTCCGCGTCGAACTCCCGTCCTTCGCTGCCGACTCCCGCGAACGCGGTGCCTCCGCCGTCGGTCAACCTCGCCGGCCAGGTCTACTGCCTCACGCTCACGCCCGACGATGACAATCTCCGCTCGCTGCTGCAGCGGCTCAACGGCGGCGACAAGGACTTGCTCGCCCAGCTCCAGGAAGTTGCCCTGCCGGTCGCCGTGGGCGCACCGATGACGCCCGACGCGATGTTGTGGTGGAACCGCGCCCCGGTGCAGTGGGATCGGCGGCTGGTCGTGCCTGTCGTCGTCGAGTTGCCGTAAGACGATCGCCCGCCCTCACCCGACAACCAGGTTGACCATCTTCCCGGGCACCACGATCACCTTCTTGATCTGCTTGCCTTCGATGTGTGGCTTTACTTCCGCGCACGCCATGGCCGCGGCCTCGTACGCCTGGTTGTCCGCCTTCGCCGGGACCTTGATCCGGCCGCGCAGCTTGCCGAGCACCTGCACAGGGATTTCGATCTCATCGTCGGCGGCCAGGGCCAGGTCGGCCGAGGGGTAGGGTGCGAACGCGATCGAAGTGTTGCGTCCCAGTTTTTGCCAGAGTTCCTCGGCCATGTGCGGGGCCAGCGGTGCGAGCATCAGCACCAGCGGCTCGGCGACGGCGCGGGGAACACTTGACGTCTTGGCGTCCGGCCCGTGTGCCTTGGTCAACTCGTTGTTCAGCTCGATGAGCTTGGCGACGACGGTGTTGAAGCCAAGCCCGGCCATGTCGCTGCGCACGCCGGCGATGGTCTTGTGCAGCGAACGCAGCAACTCGGGTGATGGGGACTCATCCGCCACGCGCGGCTCGCCGGTCTGCTCATCGATCAGGTTGCGCCAGACTCGCTGCAGGAAGCGGTAGGACCCCGCGATATCGCGCGTGTTCCACGGCTTGCTCGCCTCGAGCGGGCCCATCGACATCTCGTAGACGCGCAGCGTGTCGCACCCGTATTCGGCGCAGACGTCATCAGGCGCGACCGCGTTCTTGAGAGCCTTGCCCATCTTGCCGTACTCGTAGAACACCGGCTCGCCCTTCCACGAGTATTTCGTCGCGCGGCGGACGGGCTCGACTTCTCCGCTCGGCAACTGCAGTCGATCGACCTCGATCTGGACTTCTTCGCCCTCGACGACTTCGTCAGCGGGCACGTACATTCCGCGGGGGTCGGTGAACGCGGCGGCTTGAATGTAACCCTGATTGAACAACCGCCCGAAGGGCTCAGGTGTGCTGACGTGGCCAAGGTCGAAGAGCACCTTGTGCCAGAAGCGCGCATAGAGCAAGTGGAGCACCGCGTGTTCGACGCCGCCGACATAGAGATCGACGCCGCCGATGTGCGGCGTGCCGTCGGCCTTCTTCGAGACCATCCAGTACTTCTCGATTTCGGGAGCCACAAAGGCGCTGGCATCCTCCGGGTCGAGGTAGCGCAGGTAGTACCAGCACGAGCCGGCCCAGTTGGGCATCGTGTTGGCCTCGCGAGTGAATTTGCGCGGGCCGCGCCCGTCGCCCAAATCCAACTCGGCGGTCATCCACTCCTTGGCCCTTGCCAGCGGCGGCCGCGGCGGCGCATTGGGGTCGTCGGATGACTCCGGTTGGAAGTTGCTCATCTCCGGCAACTTCACCGGCAGCATGCTCTCAGGCACATCGTGGGCCAGCCCCTGCTCATCGAAGACGATCGGGAACGGCTCGCCCCAGTAGCGCTGGCGCGAGAAGAGCCAGTCGCGCAGCTTGTAGGTGACGGTCGCCTCGCCGCGGCCGATGGCTTTGAGGTGGGCGCCGATCTTCTTCTTTGCCTCGGCGGTGGTCAGGCCGTTGATGGAATTGGCCTTGGTCGCGTCGGCCTCGCCGGGCGGCGAGTTGATCGCGATGCCGTCATCGGCGAAGCACCCCTTGGGCGAAGAGCCATCGGCGGGCTTGACGACCTCAACAATGGGCAGCCGGAACTGTTCGGCGAATTCGGCATCGCGCTCATCGTGCGCCGGCACCCCCATGATCGCACCGGTGCCATAGCCCGCCAGTACGTAGTCGGCGATGAAGATCGGGATCCGCTGGTTGTTCACCGGGTTCAGCGCGTACGCGCCCGTGAAGACGCCGGTCTTGTCCTTCGACAACGCCGTGCGGTCATCGTCGCTGCGGCCCTTCGCGTAGGTGCGGTATGCGGCGATCATCGCCGCAGGTCCCGCCGATCGCGCGAGCAATTCCTCCGACCCGGGGAAGATCGCCTTAATGAACGCCGTCTCGCCATACTTCTCGGGGACCAGGTGGTCCACCATCTCGTGCTCGGGCGACAGCACCATGTACGTGGCGCCGAAGAGCGTGTCGGGGCGGGTGGTGAAGACGCGGATGCGCCGCTTGCCCGAATCGAAGTCGACGTACGCGCCCTCGGACCGCCCGATCCAATTGCGCTGCATCATCTTGATCGGCTCGGGCCACGCGAGCGGGTCCAAGTCGGCCAGCAGCCGGTCGGCGTAGGCCGTGATACGCATCATCCACTGCTTCAGCGGGCGCTTGTAGACGGGGAAGTTGCCGCGTTCGCTCTTGCCGTCGTTGGTCACTTCCTCATTGGCGAGCACGGTCCCCAGCATCGGGCACCAGTTCACGGGCACCTCGGCCAGGAACGCCAGCCGGTGCTCGGCCAGCAACTCATGCCGCGCAGTCTCGGACGTCTGCGACCACGACTTGCCGGTGTGCGTTGGGCGCTCGCCGCGCTCGAACTGCTCCACCAACTCGCGGATCGGCCGCGCCTTGCCCAACTTCGGGTCGTACCACGAGTTGTAGATCTGCAAGAAGATCCACTGCGTCCACTTGTAATACGCCTCGTCGGTCGTGCTCACCGACCGGCGCGCATCGTGGCCCAGCCCCATGCGGCGCAGCTGCCGCCGCATGTTGGCGATGTTCGCCTCGGTCGTCACGCGCGGGTGCGTGTTGGTCTGCACGGCGTACTGCTCCGCCGGAAGCCCGAACGAGTCGTACCCCATCGCGTGCAGCACGTTGTGGCCGGTCATCCGCAGGTAACGCGCGTAGATGTCCGTCGCGATGTACCCCAGCGGGTGCCCGACGTGGATCCCCGCCCCGGACGGATACGGGAACATGTCGAGCACGAACTGCTTGGGACGCGAGGCATCAAACCCCGGCTCACCCGGATTCGGAGCCTGGAACGTCTTGTGCTGGTCCCACCAGTCCTGCCAGCGGGCCTCGATCTGGCCCGCCAGAGCGGCGGTGTAGCGGAACGGCGGCGTGTCGTTGGCGGCGGTAGACATTGCCGGAGGGTAGGGAACACGCCCGGCGTTCACTGCAGGCTGGTCAACTCTTGCGGCTCGCGGCCGCCCGGGCCGCGTGCATCTTCTTCGCTTCGCCCACGAGGTAGAACGACCCGGTGATGCACACCAGGTCCTCGCGATTGACGCTCGGGCGCGCGATCGCCAGGGCATCGGCCAGGGTCGGCGCCACATGACTGTCTTTGTCGCTCAGCTCGCGGTAGACCCGCTGCAGTTCCTCGGGTTTGGCCGCCCGCGCGTTGGAGCCCGCCGCGGTGAAGACCACTTTGTCCGCGGCCATCGCCAGCGCCTGCAGCATCGGCCGGAACTCCTTGTCCGCGGCACAGCCGAAGATCACCAGCAGGGCGTCGTACTGCACGTACTGCCCGATCGCCTTCATCAGCGCCCGCATCGACTCGGGGTTATGAGCCCCGTCGAGCAGGATCCGCGGGGAGGAATTGATCAGCTCGAACCGTCCCTCCAGCTTCGTCCGCGCCAACCCTTCCAGCACACGCTCCTGCGGGCACTGGAAGCCGCGCTCGGCGAGCTTGTCGATCACCGCGAGCGCCAGCGCGCAGTTGGCCGCCTGCTGCTCACCCCGCAGCGGCACAGCGATCTGGTCGTAGTCGTTGCGCTCGGTCGTCAGGTTCAGCCGCAGCACCGGCGCCTCGCCCGGCGGGAACTCGAAGCGGTGCGAGAACTCGATCTCCTCGCCGATCATCGCCAGCGGCGCGTTCACCTTGCCAGCGTACTCGCGGATCACCTTCGCCGCCGCCGGGTCCTGCGGCACCGTCAGCGCCGGCACGCCGGGCTTGATGATCCCTGCTTTCTGCAGCGCGATCTCCTCCAGCGTGTCGCCGAGGATCTGCATGTGGTCGCGCCCGATAAGCGTGACCGCGGCCACTTCCGGCGTGATCACGTTGGTGCAGTCGAGCAGCCCGCCCAACCCCACCTCGACCACCGCCACATCCACCGCCTCGTCGGCGAAGAATTGGAACGCCATCGCGGTCGTCAGCTCGAAGAACGTCGCGAGGCCGTGCTCCTTCTCCAGCCCCGCTGCGGCCTTGAGCACGCCCTTGGCCAGCGTGACAAACGTCTCCTCGGTGATCGGCCGGCGATTAATCCGGAACCGTTCGCGGATATCCACCAGGTGCGGGCTGGTGTAGAGGCCAACGGTGTACCCGCACGCCTCCAGGCACGTGGCGATCATCTCGCACGTGCTCCCCTTGCCCTTGGTCCCCGCCACGTGCACGCAGCGCAACGCCTCGTGCGGGTTGCCCATCGCCACCAGCAGCGCCCGCATGCGGTCGAGCTTGTACTGGTGTCGCACCTCGGGCGTGGGACGGAGTTTCTCCAGGTCCACGTGCTGCAGCAACGCCGCTGTCGCATCGGCGAACGTCGCGATCGAGCCGGGTTTGATCGGTTTGCCCTCGATCTGCGCTTCCGCCCGCACGGGCTTGCTCGTCGGGGGGGGCGGCGATGTCGGACGGGGCTTGGACATTGCGACCTCATCACCGGCTGAGCCCGTCGCAAGGAACCGCCCCTCGCGCACCGGTCCGCCGAAGATAGCACCTGTTTTGGAATTGGGGAGGATTTTTGGCGAAACGATTCAGCGCCGCGCGCCGGTCAGCGCCGGCAACACCTGCTGCAAAGCGCGGACCGTTTCCGGCCGCGCCTCGGTCATCGGCAATCTCAACACACCCGTATCCAACCCAAGCTCACGCATCGCCGCCTTTACCGGGATCGGGTTGGTCTCGGCGAACATCGCGCGGCAGATCGGGAACAGTTCGCGGTGCACCGTCAGCGCCTCGCCCCAATTCTCCGAAAGAACCGCCTTGCACAGCTCGGTCACACGCCGCGGCAGCACATTGCTCACCACGCTCACCACGCCGACGCCGCCGACCGAGCCGAACGGGAGTGTGAGCGAGTCATCGCCCGACAGCAATGCCAAGTCCGGGCAGCGCAGACAGATCTCCGTTGCCGAATCGAGCGACCCGGTGGCTTCCTTGATCGCGCGGATATTGGGGTGCTCGGCCAAGCGAGCCACCGTGTCCGGCGTCAGCGTGACGCCGCTGCGGCCGGGGATGTTGTAGAGCACAATCGGCAGGTCCGAACTCTCGGCCTGGGCCATGAAGTGACGGAAGAGCCCCTCCTGCCCCGGCTTGTTGTAGTAGGGGTTCACGCTCAGCGAACCGTCGGCCCCCGCCGAACGCGCGAACGTGTGCAGTTCCACCGCGTGGTGGGTGCTGTTGCTCCCAGTGCCGACGATCACCTGTAGCCCGAGCGCGTGGCCGATGTCCACAGCCTTGGTGACCAACGTCCGATATTCCTGATCGCTCAGCGTCGGCGACTCGCCGGTAGTCCCGGCGACGACGATGCCCGTCACGCCGCCATCGGCCTGGAGCTTGATCTGTTGGCGCAGCCGCTCGAGGTCGATGGTCTTCCCATCCCTGGAAAACGGGGTGATAATCGCGGTGTAAGCGCCCCGGAAGGCGACGGGTTGGGAGGTGGTGGGCATGTGTGGTCCTGGCGTTGATCCGACCCAGGAGTTTAGGTCGCCAAACACGCCGGGTACGTGCGGCAGCCCGCGTGAGCAATCCCCGGCTTGACGTACACCAGCATCCCGACATCGTCGTGGTACGTCCCGTCATCGTGGATGAAGAACCGGCGGCGCGTGTACTCCGTCACGAACCCGAGCGACTCGTAGAGCCGCACCGCCGGCGTGTTCTCGGGGTATACGTTGAGCCACACCTGTTGGATGACCGGGTGCTCGACAGCGAAGTCCAGCATCGCCACCATCAACTCGCGCCCCAGCCCCAGCCCGCGATGCAACGGATCGACGCCGATCCCCAAGTCAACGACGTGCCGCACCTTGCGCTTGGGGGCCATGCATTTGAGCCCCGCCGTGGCGACTTGTCTCGTACCGATGCACGCGCCGATCAACAATTCACTGGGATGCTCCAGCCGATCGACAATCGACCTGCGCTGCTCCTCTACATCGGTCGGCACCTCGTCGGGCATCGTCAGCACCAGCGGCGCATCGGTTGAGAACCGGTGGCGGTGCTCAAGGCTCGCGGGCGCATCGGCCGCCTCCAGACTGCGGATCACGCAGACTTCGCCGTTGCGCAGCGTCACCGTTCGCGGCACGATCCGTGCCATCGCTCACCCCACCCCCGCCTTCACGCGGCTGAAGGCGATGAAGTCCGTCACCGCCCGTTGCCCACCGCACTGGCTGACGAGCAGCGTCACCTGTCCGCGGTGGTATGTCGAGTGATTGAAGACGTGCGTAAGGATCTCCGCGACGGTCGAACTGACGGCTGTTCCATCCAGCGTGCGATACTCGATGCGCCGATCCAACTCGGTCTCCTGCAGCGTTGCCAAGTAGCGTGACCAGTCTGCATCGAGCCGCGCGGCATCCGTCAAGGTCTGAGCCGTGGTCCAATCCGGGAACATCTCCCACGAACGCGGCGCGATGAATCCCAACCGTGACAGCCAAACATGGCGCGCCGACTGAACATGGGCGAGGATCCCTCGCGCCTTCGTCGCTGCTGCTTCGCCTTGTCGATCAACAGGGATGGAATCGATCGACGCCGCGGCCTTCGCCATCGCGTCAGCCTCATACGCCAACATCCGTTTGAAGTGACCGACACCGCTCACGCACACAACTCCTTCATCTCGCGCACCGCCTGGCGCAGGCCCACGAACACCGCGCGGCTCACGATCGCGTGGCCGATGTGCAACTCGCTCATACCCGGCAGCTTGGCGATATGCCGCACATTCAGGTAATTCAGCGCGTGCCCGGCGTTGAACCGCATCTGCGCGGCGCGGATGCGGTGCCCGGCATCCTGCACCTTGTGCAACTCGTCCTGCAGGTCATCACTGCTCATATCACCGCCGCACGCGGCAAACGCCTCGGCGAAAGGCCCGGTATGGATCTCGCAGCAATCGAACCCCGCGGCCTTGGCGGCCTCCACCTGCTTCACATCCGCATCGATGAACGCGGAGACGACCATGCCCTTGGGCGCGCTCTTCAACCGCGCCACCACGTCCTTCATCCGCTTGGCCTGCCCCGCGACATCCAGCCCCCCCTCGGTCGTCACCTCCTGGCGACCCTCGGGAACGAGCGTACACATCTCCGGGTCGAGCTTATTGGCGATGTCCACCATCTCGTCGGTCGCGCCCATCTCCAGGTTGACCCGCGCCTGGCAGGTGCGCATCAGCAGCTCGACATCGCGATCCTGGATGTGGCGTCGGTCCTCGCGCAGGTGGACCGTGATGATGTCCGCACCCCCCAGTTCCGCCTCGAACGCGGCTCGAACCGGGTCGGGCTCGCCCCCCGCGCGGACTGTGCTCGCGCGGTAACGGGCCTGGCGAACGGTCGCGACGTGATCGATGTTGACGCCCAGGTGTGGCATGGTGCGAGTTTATGGGGGGCGGAGGAGAGTTGTTGGTTCTTGGTCGTCAGTTGTTGGTCATTGGAACAATAACGGAGCCAGCGCGACTCGTTCCGGGAACGCGCAGATCGCTTCCCTGAGCCTGTGGCCTTGAACCAACAACGAACAACCAACGGTTAACTACTCTTCTGTCATGCGCGTGGTCATCTGCACCATCGGCTCCGGCGGCGATGTCCATCCGTACATCGCCCTCGGTGTCGAGCTGCGCCGCCGCGGGCACGAGGTCGTCCTCCTCGTCAATCCGCACTTCCATGCCCGCGCCCGGACGGCGGGCCTCGAGGTTGAATCACTCGGCACCGAGGAGCAGTACGCCGCGGTGATCAAGTCGCCCGACCTCATTCACCCCACGCGCGGCCCCCGGTTCGTCCTGGGCACACTCGTTCGGGAGCCCAGCCGCGAGATGTTCGTCACTACCCGCCGCCTCATCCGCGACCACCGGGCCGATGTCGTCGTCCGCCACCTCATCGCCTTCGGCGCCGGCTGGGCGGCCCAGCGCGAGGGCATCCCCACCGCCTGCGGCGTCCTCGCCCCGCTCTTCTGGCTCTCGCGCATCGATCCGCCCGCGTTCAAGCGCTCGCTCTTTCAGAACGCACCAGTGTGGATGCGGCGCCTGCGCATGAAGATCGCTCGCACGCTCGCGCCGTACGTGCTCACGCCGCTGGTCAACGCCGCTCGCGCCGATTGCGACCTGCCGCCCGTCAAGAACGCCTTCGTGCGCGAAATCCGCGGCGGGGATATCAACCTCGGCCTCTGGTCGCCCGCGTACCGCGCCGCGCTCGCTGATGACCCGCCGCACGGGCGTATCTGCGGCTTCTGCTCGTTCGACGGCGCGGAAGCGATGCCCGAACCACTCGAGCGGTTCCTCGACGCCGGTCCGCCCCCGATCGTTTTCACACTCGGCACCAGCGTCGTCCACCACGCCGGTGAGTTCTACACAATGGCCGCCGATGTCGCACGCCGCCTCAATCGCCGCGCGGTGCTTCTCGCCGGCGAAGCTGCCGATGCGATCACGGGACTCGGTCCCGACGTCTTCGCCGCTCGGTACGCGCCGTTCGATCGCCTGCTCGCACGCGGCTGCGCCACTGTCCACCATGGCGGCGTAGGCACCACCGGCAGCGCCCTGCGCGCGGGCCGGCCGATGGTCATCGTCCCTCATGCCAACGACGAATTCGACAACGCCGACCGCGCCCGGCGTTTGGGAGTATCGGCCACCGTTCACACAAACAAGCTCAGCGCCGCACGCCTCGAATCCGCGCTCTGCGAGGTGTTGAACAATCCTGCGGCCGCCGCACGCGCCGAATCGATTGCCCGCTCGATGAGCGGCGAGAACGGCCCCGCCGCCGCGGCCGATGCACTTGAACAACTTGCGGCAAGGCGCGCAACCAGTGTACGCGGAGCACAATCTCCGCAACCGGCGTGACGTTCAACTACTTGAGAGCCTTCTCCACGGCCGTGATCCGCGCAAAGGCCTCATCGCCGCCCAACTTCGGATCCAACGCCTGGAGCGTCCGGATCTTGAGTCGGATATCCCCGTGCTCGGTCGTCTTGGCTTTCTTGAAGATCATCTCGAGCATCTCGGCCCAGGCCAACCAGTACTCTGGCGGCCGCACCGCAACGGTGTCCGGCGCATCCATCGGTTCGACGAACGCCTTGAGCGCGTTGAACGCCGCCTCTTCACGCCCTGCCGTGCGGTATGCACGAGCCAGCCCCAGGCTCAATCGCGCCTGCCCGCCACGAATCCGTTCGGCCGCGCCGCTGCTGATGAGTTCCTTGAACAGCTCCTCCGCGTCCTTCTCGCCCGCGGCGATCTTTGCCTCCGCCAGTTCCACCATCAGTTCATCAAGCGCCGCCTGATCCTTTCCGGCCGCAGGATAGTTCTGCAACACGGTGAGCGCCAAGCTCAGGCTCTGCGTCAGCGCCTTGGCGCACTGCTTCGGATCCGCATTGGGTTTGTTCGCCGCGTCACGCACTTCGGCCAGGTGCGCATCCACCCGCGCCCGTAGCAGCTGCGCCGCCCGCGCCGCATGCGTCGAGTTCGCCGGCACAGCTCGGAGTGCATCCAGCACGCGCGACAGGTCCGCGGCCTCGCGCACCGGCGTCGTTTGCGCCAGTTCGATCCGGTACAGATCCGCGTCCGGCCCCTTACGGAACCGCTCGATCGCCACGCCCAGCGCATCGGTCAGCGCCTTGGTCCCCGGCCCGCTCTGGCCGGGCATCGCCGCCAGTTCGCGCCCGCGCTGCACCGCCAGGCGCACCGCGTCGTCCGCCCGCTTGCTGTTGGGCGCACGCCGCGCCAGCGTCAGAAGGCTGTCCACCGTCTGGAGCTTGTCCATGAAGCGGTCCGACTGCCACCTGAAAGCCGCGGCATACCACGCCGCGTCCGCCCGCAACTCCGATGGACCAATCCCCGTCGCCACCTTGTCCAGCAGTGCCAACCCGCTCGACCGAGACCCCTCGGCCCGGCAGAGCACCACGCCGCGTGCCACCAGCACCAGGTCATCGCTGTTGCGCGGCTCATCGCGGTAGGCCCCCGCCAGCTTCTCAAAGACCAGCACCTCCGCCTGCTCCGGTGTTAAGCCCAAATCCGTGCGTGTCGCCAGGCTTGCCAGCACATCCGCCGGCGTATCGATCCCCGTCGCCCGCGGATCGATCGACCCCGCCCCCAGCCGCCGCATCGCCCGCGCCAGCGCCTCGATGCACACCACCCGCAGCAAGGGCTCGGTCGCCTCCGCCGACGCCTTCTCGGTGATCCGCCGCGCTTCCGCCGGCGAATCCACACACTGGCAGAGCGCCACGATCGCTTCAAACCGTGTCAGCGCCGAAATGCTCGTTGCCGGGTCGGCGCCCACCGGCAATTCAAGCACCGAGCGTACCAGATCAATTGCTTTCTTCGACGTCTCCCCGCCGCGCCCGCCTTGGTTGCGCCCCACGATCACCGCCGCCAGCGTCACCCGGCGAATCCCCTCCGCGGCCGTCGGCAGCCCGTCGGCCGCGCTCAGCGCCCCATTGGCCATCGCCAAGTACAAGCTCTTCTGGTCGCCGTCGGTCTCGATCATCGCCGCCAGCGCCGCCGCGCGACCACGCAGGATCGGCACCCGCAGCGCCAGCTCCACTTCGCGCAGCCGCTTGATCCGCGCCCGCTCCTCGTTCGTCGCCGGAACCGCCACCCGCGCCCGCTCCAGTTGCGTCCGGATCGCCCGCTCCGCCTGATCGAGGAGTTGGATTGCCGCCTTGGCGTTCTCGCTCACCCGCTTGGCCTGTTCCTGCGTCGGGATTCCGAACAGCGCCGAAGTGTCCGCGGCATCCGCGCTCAACGCATCGAGCTTCGCCGCCGCCTGATCCAGCGGCTGCGTCACCTGTGGCTGCGCCCACACCAGCGCGGGCGCCAACCCCGCGAGTACGAAACTCGCCCCGAGCGCACCAAAGGCATGGACCTGACCGGTCACGGACATCACCACCTCGTACGGATAGTTCGGGCTCTGGGGTTCACCCACCCCAATCTTTCACCGACCGCCCGCTACTTGCCCGGCTGCTTCCGCTTGGGCTGCTCGGGCAGATTCACCGGCTGGCTCGCCGCCGGCGCCGCGGCCGACACCTCGCGCAGGCTCAACACGCGGTGATCGGTCGCCAAGTTCCCCGAGCCATGGGCATCGGCGATCTGCCGCATGATCCCCGTCGAATCGGGCTCCAAGAACTGGATCGTCTTGATAACGGTCCGCCGCTGGCCAGTCTCAGGGTTCACCGGGTTGAGCGTGTCCAACTCGGCCAGCGTCGCCACCAGCCCCTTGTCCCACTGCCCGCCCTGCGAACGCGGGATAGACCGCGACAGCAAGAACACCACCTGCGGCTTGAGCGTCAGAGCCTGCCGCAACCCGTCCAACGGATTCGACTTCCCCACCGCTCCGCTTTGGTGCTGTCGCAGCCAAGTCCCCAGTTCCGCCCGATACCGCGCCGAGGCGTCCCGCAGCTCCGGCTGGAATTCGTCGAACTTGCTCTGCCCGTTGTCGCGGAAGAGCACCACCGCGAACTTCTGCGTTGGAGTCAGACTGTCCACCGACCGTTGCAGTTCCGCGAACACCTGCGGCAGCGACGACACCATCGGTCCCGACGCATCAACGACGTACACCACACTCGCTGCCTGCCGCCCGCCTTGCGAGAGGCCGCCAAACGTAACCGTGGCTCCAGCGTTCTTCAGCGACATCGAGACGTTCGCCCGCGCCGCCGCGTCTGACCGATTGGCCAAGCTCGCCGTCGGGTCGAAGTCTTTGTCCATGCCCGGCACCACCACCGTCGGGCCGCCGGTGACCGGCTCCGGCTCGACCTCCGCCGGCCGCGCGGGCGAATCCCATGGGACCGCGGAACTCCACGCCTCGGGGTTGCTCGTCGCCAGCGACAAAAATACTTCGCGGTCGGCCGGCTTCAATTCGCCGGCCTTGGGCACCACCACGCGCACGACCACCAGCGCCAACACCCCCAGCAGCACCGCGTGGACCACCACCGACACGCCGACCGACACCGCCAGCGGCATTGCGCGCCGGGGCTCGCCGATCGGCGAGGGGGCCAGATGACGGGAAGGGGCGGGATGTGCGGCGTGAACAGTCATCCTGGATACTCAATTCGACCGACGGCACCGCCAAGATCGAGTCACCTCCCCGCTCGGCCGTATTTTTCAGATCGGACGGGGGTGTTTTTCCGCCTTGGGCGACGGCGGAGCCTTTTCGGAGTTCGAATCCACGGACAGGGCGCCCGCTCCCAAGAGCATGAGCGCCAACCCCGAAGCGAGCAAGGCCAATTGCCACATCAAGGGCGTCCATGGCTTCGGATCCCACCAGTCATAAGCTGGCAGCACCCCCAGCATGGTGTTGCCGCTCTGGATCGCCGGCCCGAACTGGGTCAACCACATGGCATTGAGCATCACCATGCACACCAGGAACGCCCCGAGCCGCGTGAACAGACCGACCAGAAGCAGCGCCCCTGCCAGCAGTTCCGTCAGTGCCGCGGCCCAAGCCAAGTACAGCGGCGTCGCGCCCGCCCCCAGGTAGCTCGGCCAATACGGTGAAAATGTCTTGCCGCCCTCGCCCGCGCGAGGCAACGCCGCGTTGTGCAGCAGAACCGCCAGGGAATACAACCTCGGCGCGGCCACCGCCCTCGGGAAATCCTCAGGCTTGTATGTCCCGCCCGTCAAAGTCGTGGCCGTGGTTGTTCCTGTCTGCATCGCCGCCACGACCGGCAGCCCACTCCCATCAGCCTGCCCAACCATCGGTCCCGGTTCGCGCGGGGGTGACTTGGACGGTTTGCCCGGGTCCTTCTTCGGCATCCCGCCCGGCAGCGGGATCGGTCGCTCCGGCGTCACGGCGGGATTCGATGCCGGGGCGGGCGGCGTCGCCGTCCCCGGTTGCGCACCGGTGGGTGCAGTGGGGGGCCTGCTCACCGGCGCAACGACCTCACGTGTGGGCCGCAGCGACAGCCCCATATTGGCGAGTGCCGCGGCTTCAGCCCCCGCGAATTCCCCATCTTTGAAGACCTTCCCGGCGCCGGCCCACAAAAACGTCACCGCGAGCATGACCCGCAGCACAACGGGCGCACAGCCAAGCGCGGCTCGGTTTCCTTCGGCCATCGGCGTTGTCCCGTGACACGGGCATCCTGCCCGCGCGCCTGAAAGTCGCAGGGATCCATCCCGGCGACAACTACTATACAGATCACCGCCGGGCATAGGCCCGGTCGTCGCGGGCGTGGCGGAACTGGCAGACGCGCGGGATTTAGGTTCCCGTGGCCGCAAGGCCGTGCAGGTTCAATTCCTGTCGCCCGCATTTCACCGGTCCGTTGCTTGGGGTGTGCGAACGCGATTGAGAATCGAGTTGAGCGGGGCAAATCGGATGGCCATTGGCCAGCATGTCGCGTGAATCGGATATTACGAACTAAATCCGAATGTAAAGATCTTCTTAGGGAATCGCCAATTTGACCTTGCGAACCCCCCCGATTACGAGTAATTTGTCCATGTCCTAAGGGTGCAGGCATGTGGCCCGCACTCTATTTGGCAGGTTTTGGCGCCCGAAAGGGTGCCCGTTGGAGAGAGAGTATGACCTTCGCCCACAACGCTATGCGTCCGTCTGTTCGTTCGACCTCTGTCGGTCCGCGCGCAATCTTTGCCGCTGCGGGCGCCGCCATGGCGATCGGAGCTTCGGCCCATGGCCAGACGGCCACGTGGAACCTCAACAACCCTGGCCCGTGGGACACGACCACCTCCAACTGGCTCATCAGCAACGCCGCGGCGACGTTCCCCAGCACGCCCGGCTCGATCGCGGTCTTCGGCAATGTCATCACGGCCGGCCGAACGCTCACGATCGCTCCCGGCGGGATCACCACCGGTCAGATCGACTTCAACAGCCCAGGCCTGCTCTTCTACACGATCGGCAACGCCGCCGGCAACTCCCTCACACTCAACAACAACGCCTCCGACGCGGTTATCAACGTCGGCCGCAGTGTTGTGGGTGCGCAGACCTACGCCGGCGTCGGCGGTGACACGATCTCCACCAGCCCGCTGACGTTCACGAACAACCTCAGCATCAACAACAACGCCACGTTCGCCACCACGGACCTGACGATCGCCAGCCCGATCAGCCACACCGGCGCGGGGAGCGCGATCAACGTCTCCGGCCGCGGCAACACCAGCCTCAGCGGCCTGATCAACAACACTGTCGGCAGCATCAGCAACTCCGGCCCGGGCACGCTCAACCTCAGCAACACCTCCAACGCCTTCGTCGGCAGCATGAACGTCAGCGGCGGCGGGGTACTCGCCATCTTCGGCACCAGCGATGCCATCATGGGTAACTCGAGCAACGGGTTCAATCTCTCGAATGGCGGCACCGTTCGCTTCGCTTCCGCGTCTCCGATCACCGTCGGCAGCTCCCGCGTCTTCAATCTGGGCACGGGCGGCGGCGGCATCGATATCGCCAGCGGCGCGACGGTCACCGCGGCCGGCACCGGCCAGTTCACCGGCGGCGGTCCACTGGCTCTGACGCTCACAGCGGGCACCACAGCTGGAACGCTTTCGGTTGAAGGCGCCAATGCGGGTTACACTGGTGCGATCAGCATTGGAGGCGGCGCGCAACAGATTGGTAGCGCGATGACCCAGCGCCTCTTCCAGACCAATAGCGGTGGCGGCGCCACCCTACGCCTCCAAAATGCCGGCACACTGGCCAACGCCAGCAGCGTGACGGTGGGGAACAACGCCAACCTGGTGATTACCCAGCCGACAACCGCCGTTACCGGCCGCCTCGGAAGCGCACCGCTCACGTTCAATAATGGTCGCTTCCAGTACAACACCAGCGCCAACGGCGGCGTTGCGATCAACGACACGTTCGGCAACGTCACCATCAACGGCATGGCAACCTTCTCAGGCTCGACGGCGGCAGGTCCCGCGGCTGGGACAACGCTGAACTTCGGCACGTTGACTCGGAATGACAATGCCACTATCGCATTCCGAGCCCCCGCCTCCGGAACAGGGTCCATCGGCGGCGCCGCCAGCACGGGCGAGCGCTACCTCTTCTCGGGCATGGCCGACTCCGGCGGCAGCGGCACGAGCCGCGGCGTTGTGCCCTGGGCCTCATATATCAACTCGACGACCGGTACAGACTTCCTGACGCTCGCGACCTACGACAGCAACGGCTTCCGTCAACTCGCGGCCACGGAGTGGACTCCGGCCACAACCACGCTCACTGCCGGCGTCAACAACAACGTACAGGGCACCATCAATAACCCCGGTGTGATCGCCGTTCAGTCGATCCTCAACACCACCGGCACGCCGAACTTCACTGGCACTGGAACAATCACGGTCACCAGCGGCGCCTTCCAGGTCTTCAACACCACGACAGTCAACGGCCCATCCCTGAACTTCCCCAACGGCGGTTACTTGCACCTCGGGTTCCCTGTCAACGTCCAAGGCACCAGCGCCATCGCTGGCACCAATGGCATCGTCGCCAGCGCGTTCGGGGGTACCAGCAGCAGCACGAGCTATCGACTCAATCTCACCGGCACCACCGCAAACACGTTTACCGGCGGCCTATTCGCCAACGGCCAGGCGCAGGTCACGTTCACCGCCAACAACCAACTTGGGCAGGACGGGGGCGGCCTCAACGCCGGAGCGATCACCCTTGGTGGCGGCCAACTCTTGTACATTCCGACCTCGGCGACGGCGGCGAGCCTGAGCGATTCCGGCAACAACCGTTCGATCTTTGTCAACGCTGCAAGCGGCACGATCGGCACCGCGTTCGCCGGCGCCACGATGACGATCCCCGGCTCGATCAGCGGCTCGGGCCAGATGCAATTCGGTGGCGGCACCAGCACCAGCGCGACCGGCATCGTCGAGTTGACCAACTCCTCCGCCAACACCTACTCCGGTGGCACACTCATCTCCACGGGCATTCTTCGCACAAGCAACACCAATCAACTCGGTACTGGCACTGTTTTCCTCAACGGCGGCACGCTGCAGGCCGGCGCACCCCTTACTTTCGCCTCCGCTCCCACGGTGATCGCGACCTCGACGATCGACACCAACGGCAACAACATCAATCTGAACGGCGGCCTCAACGGAAACGGCGGCAGCTTGGGCGCCGGCGCGACCTCCCTGGCCCTCACCCGCAACGGCGCCGGCACCATCACTGTTGGGGGCGAAAGCACCTACGCCGGTTCGCTCTCACTCACGGCCCTCAGCGGCACCTTCGAGATCAGCGGCAACGGACGCATGTCCTCGCTCGGCGCCGTCGCCGCCAACCGCTCCACCATCTTCAACATCAACGACTCGGCCACTCAACTCTCTGACCGCACGGGTGCCAACACCAACATCACCCTCGCCAACGGCGGCGTCGCCGGCGGCGCCACGATGAACCTGACCACCAACGCCGCGGGCAGCACCTTCACCCTCGGCAGTCTCACCGTCAGCGGCGGCGGTGCCGGCCAGGTCAACAACAGCTTCCTGAACCTCCTCGACGGCGGCTCGGGCAACAACACGGTAATGTTCCAGAGCCTGGCCTCGATCAACACCAACAACACACTCAACATCGTCGGATCAACCAACCTCGGCACGCTGACCTCCGGCGTCGGCAGCCACATCTTCTTCGCCACTGCGCCGCTGCTGTCCGGCGGCGTCATCCCCAACGTGGTCTTCACCGGCTTCGGCGGCACCAACGTCCCCGCCACCTACGACGCCTCGCTCGGCGTCATCGCCTTCATCCAGACCACCGGTTCGTTCATCGACAACATCAACAGCGTCGGCCCCGGTTCGATCACGCCGACCAACACCAACTTCGTCACCAACGCCGCGACGACCGCCAACCTCGGCGCCACGATCTCCGGCCTCACCATCGCCGGCCACGTCGTCACCAACATGCCCGGCACCTACGCCCCGCAGGCCGGCAACGCCAACGCCGGCACCAACAACCTGGTCCTCACCGGCGGCAACCTGACGACCACCACCGGCCCATCATCGATTACTTCGGCATCGGCCTCGACCGTGCAGTTCGGTTCCAGCGGCAACGTCGCCGCCAACTTCACCATCGGCACCGGTGCGAACCTGACGATCGACCCGAACGTGACGCTCAGCACCACCGGCGCGCTGAACAAGACCGGCGCCGGCAACTTGATCATCAACGGCACCAACAACATCACCGGCATCTACAACGCCACGGCCGGCACTGTCTTCCTCCCCGCTTCGGGCTCCACTTCCGCCGGCCTCACCGGCTCCGCCTCCGGCACGATCAACCTCGGTGGCGGCACGCTGTCGATCAACGGCCCCGCCGGCTCCAACTCCTCGGCCACGGTCCTGGCCGGCACCGGCAACTTGACACTCGTCGCCGCCAATGCATCCACCCAGACCCTTTCGGGCGCGAACACCTTCGCGGGGGCGATCAACGTCAACGGCGGCACACTCGTCGCCGGTGGCGCCACCTCACTCGGCAACGCCGCAAACGCCGTTACGGTCGGCAACGGCGGCACACTCGGGTTCGGTGGCGTAGCCATCGCCGCCACCAACCCGGTGAGCATCACCGGAGTCGGTGCGGCAGGCCGCAACGGCGCCATCGATAACATCACGGGCACCAGCTCCTTCGCCGGGCCGATCACGCTCACAGGCAACGCCACCATCGGCGCGACCGCCGGCTCGCTCACGCTCTCCGGCGGTCTGCTCGGCGCCGGCGTCCCGACTTTCAACCCCGCTGCAAGCACAACGATCACGCTCTCGACCGTGGCCCTCAACATCGGCGCCAATGACCTCAACCAGGTCGGCGCCGGCACGCTCGTGCTCCCCAACCTCGCCAACACGCTTGCCAACGTCAACGCCTCGGGCGGCGGCTTCGTCCGGGCCAGCGCTGACAACAACCTCGGCGCGACCACCAACGCGATCAACCTCACCAACCTCAGCTCGTTCCAATACGGGGCCTCGTTCGCTCTTAACGCCGTCCGGCCGATCACCGTCGGCGCAGGCGGCGGCGGCATCGATACCAACACGTTCAGCGCGGCCCTCTCACAGGGAATCACCGGCTCCGGCAGCTTCTACAAGTTCGGCACCGGCACGCTGACCATGAATGGGGCATCCAGCTACCTCGGTGATACCAACATCCGCGCCGGTGTGATCGCCCTCGGCGTCTCCAACGCACTGGCCAACACCAACCTCTTCATCGGCGACCCTGCCGCCAGCAACACGACCTCTCAGCTCGCTCTGGGCGGGTTCAACCAGACCGTGTCAAGCCTCACCTTCTACGGCCGCGGCAACGGCAACGTCGCGCCCGTCGTAGGCGTCGGTACGCTAACCGTCAACGGCTCGATCAGCTACATCGACAATACCGCGGCCCCCGGCAATGCGTTCCCGATGACCCTCGGTACCGCCGGCAGCACCATCCTTGACCTGGGCGGTTCGGTCCGCGCCTTCAACCTCTCGGGCCAGAACAACACCGTCGATCTCACGATCGCCGCGGTAATCCAGAACGGCGGCGTCAACTTCACCGGCACCCCAAGTTCCTTCAACGCCAGCACCGCCGCCATGACACTCAGCGCCGTCAATACATACGTGGGCGCAACCACCGTCAATCGCGGCGTGCTCAACGCCGGAGTCGCCGGCGCCCTGCCCGCCGCGACCGACGTCACGATGGCCAACGCCGTCGCCGGTCAGAACGCCACGCTCAACCTCGCCACCGGCGCCCAGACCATCGCCAGCCTTGCGACCTCCGGCGGCGCCATCGGCGCCAACAACCTCGTCACGATGAACGCTAACAATCTCACCATCTCTGGTGCGGCCAACACCACCTTCAATGGCATCATCAGTGGCTCGGCCCAGTTGCTCCGCTCAGGCGCCGGTTCCACCAACCTTACCAACGCAAACCTCTACTCCGGCGGCACCGCTATCTCCAGCGGCGCCAGCCTCTATGTCAACAACACCACCGGCAGCGCCGTCGGCACTGGCAACGTCACCGTCGCCATCAACTCCACCCTCGGCGGCTCGGGCATCATCAACATCGGCACCAACCTCATCAGCGTCGCCGCCGGCGGCAATCTCTCACCCGGCAACAGCCCGGGCATCCTGACCACCACCTCGAACGTCACCATGGCCGCGACCTCGAACCTCGTGATCGAGATCAACGGCACCAACGTCGGCACCGACTATGACCAGCTCGTCGTCAACGGCGCCCCCAACACCATCAACATCACCGGCGCGAATCTCAGTGCCACGCTCGGATGGGTCCCCAACGGCATCATCGACTACTTCATCGTCTCCAACAACACCAACAACGCCATCGTGGGGACCTTCGCCGGTCTCCCCGAGGGCCAGATCTTCTTCATCGGCGGCAACCAAGCCACCATCACCTACCTCGCCGATGCCGGCAACAACTCATTCACCGGCGGCAACGACATCGCCCTCCGCATCGTCCCGACCCCGGGCGCGGGCGGCCTGCTGATGTTTGCCGGCCTCATCGCCTCCAACCGTCGCCGCCGCGCCGCCTGACGCACCCGACCACAACTCCGTCCTATGCCACCGCCCTTGGCCGCCCGGGGCGGTTTTCATTTACTCAAATGCGGACGTAAACCAATTGATCACGCTTGCCGCCTGACCGCTCGTTCGCGCGTCGCGCCTCCCACGTCAGCGTGTCCGATAACCGCCACTTCCGGGGAGAATGAAGCCAGGATGAAAGACCCTCACACAATCCTCAGAGGATTGGCTTCACAATTCAGCACTTTTCGCTTGCATAACCGGACCAATTGTTGTATTGTCACGCTGAACCAAGGTGAGGGAGAGAGGTTCCCTTTCATCTTGGCGCAATGAGGTCCGGCAAACACCTGAGACGGGCAGGTATGGGTTGTCCGTCAGGGTGCCCTTGCGGTCGTTGTTTTTTGCGGCTCGCCATCGG
>JBOHNM010000040.1:0-27484 GCA_050730675.1 Phycisphaerales bacterium
GGCGAAGGCGACCACCCCGTCGCCTTCAACGACCACTCCACCGGCTGGCAGGGCGCCGTCCAGCAGGGTGGCTTCCCCGGCATCATCGTCAACTCCACCTCCTCCGGCCCCGCCGCCTGCAACGCAGCGGACGTCGCCGGCCTCGGCGGGTCGCCCGGCCACGACGGCCAGAACACCGTTGACGACCTCGTCTACTACCTCTCCCAGTTCTTCGCCGGCAACACCGCCGTCGCCGACCTCACCGACCTCGGCGGCACCGGCGGCCCCGACGGCCAGATCACCGTCGACGACCTCGTTGCCTTCCTCGGCGCGTTCTTCTCCCCCTGCAACCCCTGACGCACACACTCGTGCCAAGGCACGACTGAACCCGGTGCTCAGCGCCGCGTGAACGGTCGCCCCCATCACGCCCGTTCGCCAGCCCGCCAAGCACCCAAAGCCCCGGCCCGACCGGGGCTTTTTCATTTCCGCGATTTGCTGCCGGCCGCCTTCTTCGCGCCCGCACCATCATCATCCGCATCCGCCGCGTGCAGCGCGTGCATCACCCGGTGCAGCACCGGCGCCAGAAGCACCGCCGCCGCCGTCAGAAACACAACCCCCGAAAAGATCGAGTAGAAGATCAAAAACATCTTGCCGGCGCTCGACTTCTCGCCCCCCGGCGGACCCATGCCCGTCAGAATCATCGCGGCGTCGTACGCCGAGTCGATCCACGTCGTCCCCTCGCACAGCTTGTAGCCGACCGTGCCGATCGCCAGCGATACCGCGATGAGGATCCCCGCCGCAGCAACGTGCTTGAGCTGCCGCACGATGAACCGCCGTCGCGGCAGCAGCTTCTGGGTGTGGTGCTCGTAGATCAAGGCCGCCCCCGTTCCATCAGCCTAGCTCTCTGCTTGCCTGTCGGCAGCCTCTCCCACTCAAACGGCCGAAATGCTCCGCTTTCCCCGCGGTTCGCGGCCTTCCCTGAAACCCCCTTTCCCGCAACCTACCCTGCACTTTCCCCGCCTCGCGCCGACCCGTTTTCGTCTCCCGAACGCCTCCAAATCGAGCCCCCATGCCCACGCACACCTCTCCTTCGAAGTCCGGCTCCTCCACCCCCACCGTTAACGGCGCCCACGCCCAAGCGGGCACCGCCGCCTCCATCCTCAATTTTTCCGACGGTTTCGTCGAGCGACACATCGGCCCCGACGAAGCCGACGTCGCCTCCATGCTCGAGACGCTCGGTTTCTCCTCCCTCGAGGCCTTCACCGACGCCGCCGTCCCCGAGGCCATCCGCGACCGCCGCCCGCTCAACATCGGCCCCGCCCGCGGCGAGCACGAACTCCTCCGCGAGATGCGCACCATCGCCCGTGACAACAAGGTCATCCACTCGCTCATCGGCATGGGTTACCACCCCTGCATCACCCCGCCGGTCATCCTCCGCAACATCATGGAGAACCCCGGCTGGTACACCCAGTACACCCCCTACCAGGCGGAAATCTCGCAGGGCCGCCTCGAAGCCCTCCTCAACTTCCAGACCATGGTCAGCGACCTGACCGGGCTCCCCCTCGCCGGCGCTTCCCTCCTCGACGAGGGCACCGCCGCGGCCGAGGCCATGGCCATGTGCTACTCCATCGCCGGCGGCCATGACTCCACCAAGCACACATTTCTCGTAGCCAACGACTGCCACCCGCAGACCATCGCCGTCGTCCAGACTCGCGCCGACGGCCTGGGCATCAAGGTCCGTCTCGTCGATCCTGCCAAGGCCTCCTTCGACGCCGACTGCTTCGGCCTCCTCCTGCAGTACCCGACCACCGACGGTCGCGTCGTGGACTACCGCGCCCTGATCGCCTCCGCCAAGGCCGCCGGCGTCACCACCGTCATGGCCGCCGATCTCCTGTCGCTCACACTCATCACCCCCCCCGGTGAACTCGGCGCCGAGATCGCCATCGGCTCCGCCCAGCGCTTCGGCGTGCCGATGGGCTTCGGCGGCCCCCACGCCGCCTACATCGCCACTAAGCCCGAGCATTCGCGCCGCATGCCCGGCCGCATCATCGGCGTCTCACGCGACATGCAGGGCGGCACCGCCCTCCGCATGGCCATCCAGACGCGCGAACAGCACATCAAGCGCGAAAAGGCCACCAGCAACATCTGCACCGCCCAGGCGCTGCTGGCCATCATGGCCGGCATGTACGGCGTCTACCACGGCCCCGAGGGCCTCCGCCGCATCGCCGCCCGCATCCACGCCTACACCCGCGCCCTGGCCGCAGGCCTCGCCAAGCTTGGCCACACGGTCCACACAAACGTGTACTTCGACACCATCCGCGTCACGCCCAAGGGCGAAACCACCCAGCAGGTCATGCAGCTCGCTCTCACCAGTGGCGCGGGCTTCAACCTCCGCGACTTCGGCGACGGCTCCCTCGGCCTCTCCATGGACGAGTGCATCAACCGCGAAGACCTCGCGGCCCTCCTCTCCGCCTTCAACAAGGGTCAGCCAGCGAACCTGAACGCCGACGCCCTCGTTGCGAGCAGGGACACCTTTGGCCCTCTCACCCGCACCAGCGGCTACCTCACCCACCCCGTCTTCAGCTCCCACCACTCCGAGACGGAGATGCTCCGCTATATCTTCAAGCTCCAGGGGCGCGACCTCTCCCTCGCCCAGAGCATGATCCCCCTCGGCTCATGCACCATGAAGCTCAACGCCACCAGCGAGATGATCCCGGTGACGTGGCCCGAGTTCGGCAAGCTCCATCCCTTCGCCCCCGCCGACCAGACCAGGGGCTACCAGCGTCTCTTCAACGATCTCGAAAAGTGGCTCGCCGATATCACCGGCTTCGCCGCCGTCAGCCTCCAGCCCAACGCCGGCTCGCAAGGCGAATACGCCGGCCTGATGGTCATCCGCGCCTTCCACCACGCCAGGGGCAACACCCACCGCAATATCTGCCTCATCCCCGACTCGGCCCACGGCACCAACCCAGCCAGCGCCGTCATCGCCGGGTTCAAGGTTGTGCCCGTCGCCAACACCACCGAGGGCGATATCGACCTGGCCGACCTCAAGGCCCGCATCGCCGAGCACAAGGACAATCTCGGCTGCCTCATGGTCACCTACCCCTCGACCTACGGCAAGTTCGAGGACGGCATCCGCGAGGTCTGCAGGCTCATCCACGACGCCGGCGCCCAGGTCTACATGGACGGCGCCAACATGAACGCCCAGGTCGGCCTCACCAGCCCCGGCTTCATCGGCGCAGATGTGTGCCACCTCAACCTCCACAAGACCTTCTGCATCCCCCACGGCGGCGGCGGCCCCGGCATGGGCCCCATCGGCGTCGCCAAGCACCTGGCCCCCTACCTCCCCGGCCACCCCGTCACCGCGCCGACGGGCACCGGCAAGCAGGCCATCGGCCCGATCTCGGCCGCGCCGTACGGCTCGCCGAGCATCCTCACCATCCCCTGGGTCTACATCGCCCTCATGGGCTCCGAGGGCCTCCGCCGCGCCACGCAGCTGGCCATCCTCAACGCCAACTACATGGCCAAGCGCGTCGAGAAGCACCTGCCGATCCTCTTCCGCCACAACGGCCTGTGTGCCCACGAGTTCATCGTCGATTGCCGCGCCTTCGAGAAGTCCGCCGGCATCAAGGCCGAGGACATCGCCAAACGCCTCATGGACTACGGCTTCCACGCCCCCACCATGTCGTGGCCCGTCCCCGGCACGCTCATGATCGAGCCCACCGAGAGCGAGCCCAAGGCCGAGCTCGACCGCTTCTGCGACGCCCTCATCGGCATCCGCAGGGAGATCGCCGAGGTCGAGCAGGGCAAGGCCGACCGCGCCGACAACGTCCTCAAGAACGCCCCGCACACCATCGCCGCCCTCACCGCTGCCGAGTGGAAGCACCCCTACTCCCGCGAGCAGGCTGCCTACCCCGCCCCCTGGCTCCGCGACGCCAAGTTCTGGCCCCACGTCGGGCGCATCGACAACCCCTACGGCGACCGCCACCTCGTCTGCACCTGCCCGCCGATGGCCGAATACGCACACTAATGTGCTATCGTCATCGGGTCTACTTCCCCTCCCTCATCTTCCCCACCCACCCCGCAAGACCCCGGTGCATGTACCCCGGCGCGTTCACGATCAGCGTCCCCTGGTAGTAGCGGATCGTCCCGCTCGACCCGCCGCCGGTCCCCCACCGCTCGCCTTCGACCAGGGAGGTCACAACCTGCACGAGCTCCTCGCCCCGGTCCTCACGGGTCTTGGGGGCGTCATGACGCGCCTCGCGCCGTCCGAACGTGAACGGCGCGCCGCTGCCGGACAGCACCTGCTGCAGATCGATCTCCGGCGCCTGGTCGAACATCGGCATCGCGAACAGCAGGTCGTTAACGTCGTAGACCTCCAGACGCTTGAACTGGTCCAGCCGATCCTTCGTTCCCACCTGCATCACCCCGGCCGCCGTCACTTGCCACGACGAGTCCATTCCCTCGGCGTTCATCGTCCGCACAACGCGCTCGATCGCCTCCATCACTGTCCCATCCTTCAGCGACAGCGTCACCAGGTGCTCACGGTCCCAGCCGTCCTGCTTGTCGGTCTTCCACAGCACGTCGATCGACGCACCCGCCGCCTCACCCAGGTAGCCCATCACTGTGTGCAACGGCGCATCGCGGAACTCCGCCGTCACCGGCGCGTTCCACCCCGTTCGTGCCGGCGCAGCCGCCACAGCGGGCTTGACCGGTTCGGCCGCTCGTGGCGCAGCCCCCAGCCCGACAGCCACCAACACCACAGCGACCGACGACAGACCGATAGCGCGGCACGCAACCATGAGCGGCTCCTTGCACTGGCCCCCGGCGAGGTGCATCAGTTGTGTGGTTCGACGCCCGAGACCCGCCGCGGTTCCGCGGCGTCTGTAACAACCGATCGATATCGGCCTCAACATTGATCGGCACAACCGCGCCACCCCAAACGAAAAAGCCCCGAGCAATCGCCCGGGGCCTTGAAGTCTCAATCGCGTGGAATTCGGCGAACGCGGTCAGGGCTTGATGCTGCCGCCGCCCCCACCACCGCCTCCACCACCGCCGCCCGGCGAACCGATGCCGCCGACAACGCCCGTGACAGGGATGCCCTCGAACCGCTCGAGCTTGCTGACCGAACTATCGATGTTCATCGCGACATAACGCTTGCCCGTTGTGACGGTCGTTCGCGTCGAGGGCCACCACGGGTAGCCGTTGAGCGCCCGGTGCATGTAGTCCGGCGCGTTGACGATCAGGTTGCCCTGGTAGTACTTCATCGTGCCGCCCGAGCCGCCGGTCTCCACCCACTGGTCGCTCTCGACGAGCTGGCCGATCAGCGCGATCAGGTCGGTCGCGCGGTCTTCCTTGGGCTTCTCGTTCTCGCGGTTCTGGTTGCGGTTCTGGTTGTTGGTGAACGGGGACTGGCCGCTACCGCCGCCGCCCTGCCCGCTGCTCTGCAGAACCTGCTGCAGGTCGATCGTCGGAGCCTGGTCATAGACCGGCATGACGAACAGCAGGTCGTTGATGTCGTAGATCTCAATCCGCTTGAACTTGTTCAAGCGGTCCTTGGTGCCGACCTGCATCGTGCCCAGGTCGGTGAGCTGCCAGCTCGCTGCGTTGCCCGTCTCGGCATCCATCTTGAGCAGCAGCCGCTCGAGGAACGCCAGCGCCGGCATATCCGTCGCCGAGATGGTGACCAGGTGCTCACGGTCCCAGCCGTCTTCCTTGTCGGTCTTCCACAGAACATCGATCCGCGCGCCGGTCGTGTCGCGGAGGTAATCCATGACCTTCTGCAGCGGCTGCTCGTTGAAGTCCACCGTAATCGGCTTCTGCATCCGCAAAAGCGTGTCGCGGCCGGGGATGCCGGTCGTCCGGAACACCGGGGCCGCTGTCGCGGCAGGTGTAGCCGGGGCCGCGGGGGCAGGGGTCGCGCCGCCGCCGTTGCTCTGGGCAACCGCCATGCCCGCCAAGGCGAGCAGCGCGCCGACACCAAAAATCCGTACCGTGCTGATCAGGTTCATCAACCGCTCCTTGTCTCAGCCCCGAGAGTGCTATCCAGAGGCCTATCCATCACTTGCGTACCAATCCAGTTCGAACACGACGCCCCAACAGACGTCCAGAAACCAGTATATCGGGCGGCGGCCTCCCGCACACACAGCCTACCCGGTCTGTGGAATATGACGCCCCAAACCCGGCCGGGTTCCAACCAATTTCTTGCGGCACCCCGACTGGCCCCCCACCCTTAGGGGCACCCGACAAAGAAATCCGTCACCGCCAGCACCATGTCATCGGCCGTGAGCAGCCCATCCGGACCGCTCCCACCCCCCGGCCCGGTCAGGTCCGCCAGCCGATCCCCGGCAAAATACCGGCTCAAAAAGGCGATCAGGTCGTCCATCGTCACCCGGCCGTCGGCAAAGCCCCCGCCCCCCAGTCCAACCAGATCGATGGCGTTGCTGTACGAGAACTGGATTGAACCGCCGGTGTACCAGACCCGCCCCCGCCGGGCCCCAGATGGCGCCGGCAGGTCCAGCGAGTCGAACTGTTCAAAGAACCCGGTCCCCGTCGGCGTTGTCGAGAACCCCGCTAAAAGCGATGCGGCGAGACAGCCGCTCGGCTGGTACCCATTGACAAACTGGACACGCAGCCGCCCCCCGAGCGTCAGTCCCTGCTGCCCCGGCGAGATCCGCGGCACGTTCAACGACACATTCGGCGGGCCGCCGATCTGCTCCGTCAGTGTCGCCGTCTGCATCGAGAACAGGCTCGCGAGGTTCCAGTTCGAGCCCGGCCCAAGAATGATCTCCCCGCTGTTGAACACGGTCATGTCGCTCACCGTGGCCCGCGACTTGACCTCGATGAGCCCCTCGTTCACGATCGAGTTGGCGGACCCGGTCTGCGCCGCAAGGTTCCGCAGCTCTTCGACCACGATCGTGCCGCGGTTGATCATCCGCGTGGATGGCACGGATGTCTGCCAGACGAGCACGTTGTTCTGCCCGCGCGCCCGCAGCGTCACGCCCGGCTCGATCGTCAGCGGCCCGTTTATCCGCAGTGATGTGGACACCGTGGTCTGGGTCGTGCCCATCACGATCTCGCCGTTGCCGGCGATGGTCTGCGCCGTTTGGAGTTGTCCGAAGTTCAGGCTCGCCGAATTGGCCGCCAGCGTGAGCGTGCCGCCGTTGAGCAGCGTCATCCCGCCGGTGACGTTCAGCATCGTCCCGGCAAGTGAAGTGAAGCTCGCACCGCCGAATGAACAGGCGTTGATGGTCGCCGTGCCGCCGAAGGCCGCGCCGCCCTCGAAGCGGCACCGCGTGTAGGTGCCCACACCTGCGTACACCGGGCCGGTCAACGTGCAATCGGTCAAGTTCGCGGCCTCACCAAACGTCGCCGCCCCTTCGATCCGCACGCCCGTCCACGCGGTATTGCTCAGGCACTGCATCGAACCGTCACCGGTCACCACCAGCCGCCCGCCGTTCACCGAGCCGCCGAAGAACCGCACCTGCCCCATGGCGGAGTTGATCTGCACCCCCTGCACCGGCGTCATCGCGGCGCCCTGCACCGTCAACTGCCCGCCGTTGCGTTGCACCAGTCCGAAGTCGGAAAACGTCCCGCCCAGCTGGAAATTGCCGGCGCTGGACCGCAGCGTCCCGGTGTTGCTCCACGCGATCGAGGAGAAGAAGACGTTCGCCGCGCCCGCGCTCACCACGAGCCCTTCGTTGACGAACACCGGGTACTGGTTGAACATCTGGGTTGTGCCGATCACGCTCAGGGCGCTCCCCGAGTTCGAGGCTCGCAGCGTGCCGCGGTTGACCACACGCGTCCCGACGCCCGGAATCATCGAGATGATCATGCTCCGACCGCCACTCCCCTCGATCTCAATCCCCACACCGATCGCCAGATCCACGCCTTGCGTGACGGTGATCGACCCGCTCGACGATGCCGAATCGGCGAAGATGCGCCCGGCGCCGCCGATCTGCCGCGCGCCGGCCGTTGTGAACCGCAGCCGCACGGCTCCGCCCTGTGTCCCGCCGCTGACCGTCGCGTTGTTGGCGAGGATCAGGTCGCCGCCGATCTGTAGACCGATCCCGCCCGGCTCGAACACCAGGTTTCGCGCCAGGCTCAAACTCCGCACCGAAGCGTCGGCCAGGCGCACAGCCGTGGCCCCCGGCCCGATTACCACATCGTCGTCGAGCCCGGGCAGGCTCGGGGCGCTCGACCAATTGGCGGCGTTGTTCCACGAGACGCCGTCACCTAGGCCCGTCCATGTCACGGAAACAGGCCCTGCGCCCAGAGTGAGCGAAGGAATTACCAGCGCTACCAACGACCAGAGCCATCGAGTCATGGCACACCCCTGAGAAGGTTTTCAAATCGAACCCGACGGAGCGAGAACCGCCCGCCGCTCTCCAGCCTCAACACCCAGTCTAACGACTTTTCGCACCCTCGCTAGTGGGGAGTTCCATCATTTTTGTGAAGATCCCGCATCGATGAACACATCCACCAATTGACCGGGGAAAAGTCTGGACTTCGGCCTCCCCACGATGTCGAAGAGCACCTCGACCACCCGCGTGTCCACCCGCTCGATCGTTGTTCCGGTCAGGTCCTGCTTGGGCATCGCCAGCGGCTCGACCCGCACCATCTTGAGGTCGATCTCCTCGCCGTGGACGCCCCGTACCCGGGCCTTGGCCGCGGCCCCGTCCCGAAGCTGCGGCGCATCCTCTTCGTCCACCCGGGCCCGGACCCGCAGGGTCGAGAGGTCCCCCACCACCATCGGCGCGTTCGACGCCGCCGTCGCCGCGGCCGTCACGTACTGCCCCGGCTCGAGGCTTCGCTTTAAGACTGTGCCATCGATCGGGGAGCGGATGGTCATCCGCTCCAGCCGCAGCTCAACCGCACGCACGTCTGCCTCGGCCTGCGCCGCCTCGGCCTTGGCCACCGCCAGGTCCTGCGTCCAGACGCCGGCCTTGAGCAGGTCCAGGTCCGCCTTCGCTTGCGCCACGCGCGTCTTGGCCATCTGCACGGCGTACTGCTTGCGCGTGTATTCCTCCTCGGTGATCGCGCGCCGGTCCGTCACGGTGTCCCAACGGGTCAGCTGCGACTGCATGTCCCCCAGCAGGCTCTCCGCCTCGGCGAGCTTCGCCTCTGCCGGCGGCAGGTTCTCCGGCCGGGGCTGCGCGGCCAGGCGCGCCACCCTCGCCTCGGCCGCGGCGGCCTGCGATTTCACGCGGACCAGCTCCGCCTGCAGCAGCCGCTCGTCGAGCTTGAAGAGCGGCTGGCCCTTGGTCACCTTGTCACCAACCTGTGCCAGGACATCGACCACCAGCCCGGCATCGGTGGTGCCGATGGGGATGTTGCGGGAGACCGCCTCGATGGTCCCCGAGGCCGCGATGCCGTGCGCATACGGATTGACGCTCGGGGGCGCGGCGGGCGCGGGCGACGGCGGCTTGTCCTGCCCCTGGGTGGCGACGGCGTAGACCGCCACCGTCGTCCCGGCGAGGGCTGCCACAATTGTAAGCCATTTCACCACGTTGATCATTCCACACCGCCTTTGCCCGTCTCGGAACAGACTACTTGAATACGACCGCCGGCTCCAGCCGGATCACGCTGCGCAGGCTCAAGAAGCTCGCCAGTCCCACACACATGAGCATGCCGATGAACGATCCGACAAAGAGCCACCAAGGAAAGAACGCCGCCAGCTCGGTCCCGGGCTTGCGGCTCGACAGAGCGAAGATCGCCGTCCCGCCGATGCCGATCCCGAAGCCGACCAGCCCGACCCAGAACGCCTGCAGAAGCACCATGCGCACAAGCCGGAAATTGCTCGTCCCCATCGCCTTGAGCACCGCGTAGTACCGCCCGTTCTCGACGGTGAACTGGTAGAAGACGGCCGTCGAGATCGCCAGCCCGACGACCACGCCCAGCAGCACCGTGATCCCGAAGTTGATCCCGATACCCGTCTCCTTCAGGATGAAGTTGACCGTCAAGTCGAGCATCTCGTCGGCCGTCAACGCCCGCAGGTTTGTGGACTGTGCGATCCGCGATTGGATCTCGGGGATCGGCACGTCGGGCTTGCACTTGACGAGGATGAACGTGATCTTGTTCCGTCCCAGCGGCACGAACTGGATCGCGTTCTCGAAGGTCGTGTACACCAGCGCCGGCGAATCGAACCCGCTCTTGGCGCGGCAATACCCCACGACGATCGCCCGCTTGTCGTTGAGCTTGAGCTGGTCGCCGATTCGGGGAAAGTCCAGCTTGGCCCGGGCCGACTCCTCGACGAAGACGGCGTCGGGGCGGCGCAGGTCCTCCAGGCGGCCCTGCGTCACCTCGGGCGGTTGACCCACCATTGTGGTGCGGTCGATGCCGACGAGGTTGACGATCCGCGAGTTGCCGTTGGGCAGGTCGCACGTGGCCCGAGCGTTGAAGAACGGCTCCGCCCATTCCACACCCGGCACCGACCGCACCCGTGCCAGGTCGGCGTCCGACAGGGCCCGGCTCTCGCTGATCCACCGGACGTATGGATCGGCCACCCACAGGTCCGGTTGGCCGACGTTCTGCAGCGCCCCCGACGAACGCTTGAGCAGCCCCATGAAGATCGCCCCCTGCTGGCTCATCAGCAGCACGGCGAACGCCAGCCCGGCGACGAGCGAAACATATTTGGCTCGGTCGCCGAGCAACATCTTCAGGGCGATGGTGTTCATGACGCGATCAAGCGTACGCCCACGGGACGGCGGCCCCGGCGGGAGATATCCTCAGCGCACGCATGCGCCAACTCCTCCGCGACATCAAGCAGTCGATCAAGTTCGCCCGCTGGCGCATGCGCGGACGCCCCGGGACGCCGCCGTCGATCGCCAAACGGCACACGCTGGCGAGATACGCCAAGGAGTTCGGCGTGCTGGTCTTCGTTGAGACCGGCACCCACCGGTGCGAGACGACGTGGTTCCTCCGCCGCCACTTTCGGGAGCTGCACACCATCGAGGTCGAGCCGGCCAAGGTCGCCGCGGCCAAGCGGTTGTGCGAGGGGCAGGCGCACATCCACGTTTATGAGGGCGACAGCGGAAAGGTGCTGCCGCAGGTGCTGGCGAAGCTGACCGAGCCGGCGCTGTTCTGGCTCGATGGGCACTACATGGATGCCCACAGCGGCGACCCCAACAACAAGACGCCCGCGAGCGCCGAGCTGCTGGCGGTGCTGCGCCACGCCGTCAAGAACCATGTCATCGTGATCGACGACGCGTCGCTGTTCAACGGGCGCGACGGCTACCCGTCGATGGACGAGCTGCTGGCTGTGGTGAAGCGCGAGCGGCCGGACCTGCACGTGCTGGTGGCGCACAACAGCATCCGGCTGACGACGCGGCCGGCGCATGTGGTCGTGTGATTATCAAAGAACGTGTCCGCCGGAAGAGTTCCGGCCCTGCGAAAGCCACTTCAGGGATTTGAACCCTGGACCTATGCTTTACGAAAGCATCGCTCTACCGCTGAGCTAAAGTGGCCAGTCCGCGGCCGTCCGCGGGGGTATGAGTATCGGCGGGGTCGGGGCGAAAGTCCACTCACAAGGTCGGTTGCTGGACGGGCTATCGGGCGCGTGCGGGGCGTCGTGCGGGCTTCTTTTTCGCTCTCGCGGCGACGCGCTTGGGCTTGGGTTTGGACGCAGGCACTTCGCGGATTTCGATCGAGCCGGTGGCCGACTGCAACTGGTCGAGCTGGCGTTTGCCGATGCGGACGCGGAAGGTGCCGGCGCCGTCGTCGTAGGTGCGGGTGAGGACTTCGGCGGCGCGCTGCTCGAGGAGGGAGACGGCGCGGCTGTCGGAGAGGGGGATGACCACTTCCATCTCGCGCAGGCCGCCCTGGGCGGCGTCGCGAACGAGTTCGCGCAGCTCGGTGTAGCCGGGTCCGTCGGGGTCGCGGGCGCAGACGGGGATGATGGCGTTGTGGCCGCGGGTGTGGGGGCTGGATTGCCAGACCAGCAGTTGCCGGTTGTCCTTGAGCTGGTCGATCTTGTTGAGCAGCAGCACAGTTTCGGGCCGCTTCCAGAGGGGCTTTTCGCCGCGCTCCAGGCGGCGCTGCTCGGCTTCCTCGACGTCGCGGAAGATCTCGTCGAGGGTCGTGATCACCGTCTGGTACTGCATCTCCGCGGCAGGATCACTCGCGTCCAGCACGATCAGCAGCAGGTGCGCGTGCGTCGCCTCTTCGAGGGTGGCCTTGAAGCTGGCGATGAGGTTGTGCGGCAGGTCGCGCACGAAGCCGACGGTGTCGGAGAGCATGACACGCAGGCCGCCCTCGACATCCCACTCTCGTGTGCGCGTCGTCAATGTCGCGAAGAGGCGGTCGTCGGCGTAGGCGCCGCCGGCGGTGAGGGCGTTGAAGAGGGTGCTCTTGCCGGCGTTGGTGTAGCCGACGATGCCGACGGTGAAGTGGCTGACGTTGCGGGCCGCCACCGTCCGCCGCTTGCGCTCCTGGATGGTCTCCAGGCGGCGCTTGAGCATGACCTTGCGGTTGGCGACCAGGCGGCGGTCCACCTCGATCTGCATTTCGCCGGGGCCGCGGGTGCCGATGCCGCCGGACATGCGCTCCAGGTGGCTCCACATGGATTTCAGGCGCGGGTAGGTGTACTCGAGCTGGGCGAGCTCGACCTGCAGCTGGGCCTCGGTCGTCGTCGCGCGGCTGGCAAAGATGTCCAGAATCAACTCCGACCGGTCCACCACCTTGCGCTCGATCACCTTTTCGATCGCGCCGATCTGCCGCGGCGACAGATCATGGTCGAAGATCACCAGCGAGGCATCGAGCTGCGTACAGAGCTGCTTGAGCTCGGTGAGCTTGCCCGAGCCCATGTACGTGCCGGCGTTGGGCTTATCGAGGCGCTGATCGAGCGTGCCGACGCAGACGGCGCCGGCCTGCTCGGCGAGGGCGGTCAATTCGCCGAAGGGGTCGCGCTGATCGAAGTTGGAATCGGGGAGGCGGACGGCCGCGAGCACGGCGCGTTCGGACTGGACTTTGATGGTGGTGCGATCGGTCGGTTTGGGCATGCGGGGGGATGGTAGGTGCGGGGGTTTTGGGATTCGCACGAAGGCGCGAAGGGACGAAGGAAGGCGGGGAGAGGAGAAACGGAAACGCAGAAACGCGGACATGCGGAAACGCGGAAACGCAGAAACGCGGTAATTCAGACAGGAGGCGAAGAGGCAACTCGGCGCGATGTGATGGCGCGTGCGCTGGGCGCGGGCGAGGATGGGAAGCGGAGAGCTTGGTGGTGTCAGGCGGCGCGGGAGGTGTTGGGGGATATCTGACGGGGTTGGGTGAGGGCGGTTGGAACTCCGGCGGCTGAGATGAGTGCCGCGGAGGTTGATGAGGGGGAGAGGTCGATCGGTG
This sequence comes from Phycisphaerales bacterium, assembly GCA_050730675.1. GTDB lineage: Bacteria > Planctomycetota > Phycisphaerae > Phycisphaerales > UBA1924 > JBOHNM01. The sequence continues at coordinate 13,318 of JBOHNM010000040.1, forward strand.
CGATGGGGGCGAGGAGGGAGGAGAGGAAGCCGAATTCGGAGGGGAGGGATGAGGCGGGCGCCTTGGTGGCGGCGGGGCGGGGAGTGGTGGATGCGGGTGCGGGAGCGGAAGGCGCTGATGGCGCTGCGGTTGCGGGCGCTGGCGAGGCTGCGGTGATCGAGACTGTCGTGGCTGCAGGTGCGACAGGCGCGCTGTGCCGAGGGGCCTGAGGCGCCGGTGTGACCTGGACGGGAGCTGTTCCGCTCGCCTTACCCCCGGCTCCTTCCCTCAGGGAAGGGGAGGGTGTCGGCGGTGTGCCGGTGGGGGTGGATGATTCGGAGGCTGTGGGGCGCGAACGAACCTGCTCAGCCGGCCCGCTTCGCGCGGAGCGGGAGAGGGCTGCGGGGAAGTCGCGGGCGGAGATGCGTTCGCAGGATTTGAGGACGGCGGTGGCGGCGAGGCGGGCTTCCTTGATGCTGGCGCCATCGGATTCACCGATGCGAAGGAGGACCGCCATCGCTCGGAACTCGATTTGGCGGAGATCCTCAACCATACGGATACTTTACCGCGGCTGTGGGGTCTGTCAAGGTCATATTTTCGGTTTTTGTGAGAATTTTTGGTGACTGATCGGTGAGTCGCAGCGACGCTTACCGGCCCGCGCTGGCGGCGACTTGGTGGACCGGCTGGGCCGCCCACTGGGAGAGGGCCGCGGGGACTCCGAAGGGGTCGTCGATCAACTGGAAGTCCCAGATCTGGCCGAAGCCGGCGTTGTTGACGGCGCGGCACCGCTTGCGGGCCGCCTCGTGCTTGGCGCGGTCTTTGGCGTCTGCCTCGCCCTTCGCCTCGCAGAGGACGTGCAGTCCGTTGCGAGGCACAATAATGAAGTCGGGCCGGGAGTGGTCGTCCACACCTGGAACTTGTGGGCAGTCACCCTCTTCCTGCTTGCGTTCGTCCTAATCGAGAAGGTCAACTGTCAGTCGCAGGGTTCTTGTAGTGTTGAGAGGACGGGTCGATCTTGTACTTGCCCTCGCGCTCAAGCCATCTTGCCATCGCCCAAGCTTCCTCGAACCGGATATTCGCCATCGTCATTCCATACTCGCGGCAGAACGTGGCAAACTCCTGATAGGTCTTAGGCCGTCGGACGAATAGGATCCACATCAGCGCAGCTTCGGCAGTCAAGAATGTCTTGCCGCCCTGCTTGTGCGAAGGACGACGGATAACGTTGCACCTGCGGCAACGCTGGGTCATGTTATCGATTTTGTCCTCGCCGCCTTGCTCCTTCGGGATCTTGTGGTCAGCCTGAAGCTCTAAACGGGTGCCGCAGTCGGCGCACTTCCCCGTCTGGTTGAAGTGCCATTCGCGAACGCCAGCCCAGCACTTGCGCGGCGGAAACTGCTTCTTGAAACTGTCTGTAGTCATCGACGTACCAACCTGAGACGGGTTGAGGTGGCCGAGGACCAGCGACCCAATCTCCTTCCAGGTTACGATGCCGTCATCAACGAGGTAGCGAACCAGGTTTTCCCAGTTCGTCGCGTCCCAGTCTTTGTCCAGCTTGGGGTAGTCAGCGAAGGTCTCAGGCGAGGCGCCGACTTCTGGACCAGCATCAGCGGGAACCGCTTGCGCGATGCTCGCCTCAAGGCGGTTCACCAATTCAGGGAGGGTGACGCCGATTGCGCGGCAGATCATCCGCAGCTCAATCACATCAAGCCGACGCTCGCGCGTCTCGTACTTGCTGACGTAAGACTGGTCCCAACCGAGTTTTTCGGCGAGGGCAGTCTGGGTCAGCGAGGCAGCTTCCCGAGCTTCGACCAGCAGCTTGACGAGGGCCGCGTATTCCTCGGAATGGATCGCCTTGTCGGGCACTAGGGCATATTGACAGGGAGTCCGCCATATGCAAAGATCGCATAACCTCAGTTCGGAGGACTGGATATCATGCTCAGAATGCGTCAGAACACGACAGTTGAACCCATGAGACGGAGCGCGTTAGCGCAACGTCTGGTACACGAGTTTTCCGCGCTAACGGGAATGATGTGGGAGCCCGATGAGCGTCGGCTGACCCGAGCGCTAGAAGCCCTGGGCAGCGACCTCTCTCCCAACGCTCTCAAGAGCGAGGACGAGAGACGGTCAGCTCTGGTCTCTGCAATCAACTCGAAGCTCCGTCTACATCAGCCTGCCTACCGCGCGATTATCGATGGCGCCGCTCAGGCGAGAACCTTCTTTAACTACCACGAGAAGGTCGCCATTCAGCAACAGTTGGACACCGCCGACATTAGTGGCTTCGAGGAGTGGGTCCGGTCGAAGGGTCTTGACGTGCCAATCAAGAGGCTTCTCCTTGCGAAGTTTGTTCCGCTTGCGCCGGAAGAGACCTTCGCGGCGCTTCGCGAGACGGTGAAGATCGATCCTGACGCGGCAGCGATCAAACGTTCAATCTTCAGGGCCTTTGTCTTCGGGTGCTTCCCCGTTGAGATGATGCACCGCTACTTCGCTAACGAGCCGAAGGGCAAATATGAGCGTCACTTCTACGATTACCTGACCAAGCACTACCCGGCTGGATTCCAACGCGACTGTGGCCTAATCCACATGGTCGTTGACGACGAGTACGTTGCCCTTGCCGGCGGTGAGGCGAGGGTTCGCGACCACCTATTTACAGCTGTCCGCACATGCCACCAGAAACTGTCCAACCACTGCTACTTCGCGTTGATCATCAAGCCTCTCAAGAGCAAGGCGGACTCCCTTCAATGGAAGCTCTACGGCGACGTTGTGCTGTTCGCAGAGAAGTACCGGGAAGAGGAGCTGACCAAGGGGTACTTTCACCCCGGTAAGGTAGCGGCTGAGACGATGGCCCACGTCCCGGACCTTAACCCAGCTAAATGCGCCTTCGAACTGGCAAACGATGGCTTCTACTACAAAGACTGTTTCTGCATTCGGTATGCCGATCAGACCGAGGCGGACCCGGCCTTCGACCTTCTGCTGCTCTTTGAGAAGAACGAACGCGACGAGACGCCGATCCCATGCCCTGCCTGTCGGTCGCTCGACATCGGCACCAACTCGTACCCAGTACTGGGCGTCCGAAGCTGGGAATGCCAGAACCCCATTTGTCCCGAGTGCAGCAAGTACGATCGCGGCAATCGGTACTCGTTCGTTTCGCTTCTGCGCCAGGAGGCGATCGAGGAGGATGAAGCCCTCATCGCCGTGACGAGCCTGCGGAGATGGAAACGCGACATCGTGACGCTTGAGAACCGTAGCGACGTTCTCGACATGCTCGTTCGGCACTACACGCTGATCGGGGACCCTGTTGAACTAGTCAATGTGCAGGGACCAGAGAAGAGCCTTCATAAGCGCCCCATCCGTCAAGAGTTTCACCTTCCGCCAGCCGAGAAGGGTCTCGCTGACGCCTTCTTCTTAAGTCCGTTCTTCCATCGCATCGGTGTCGGACACCAACGCGCCTCGAAGAAGCAGTCATTCCCAAACCTATCACGGTTCCCAGGGGTCGCGGTCTACAACGGCGATGCTCTTGAGGTACTGAGGACGCTTGAGGCAGAGAGCATCGACGGAGCGGTGACGTCGCCGCCGTACTACAACGCGCGCGAATACGCGACATGGCCCAACATCTACTGCTTCCTTCACGACATGACCGCCATCGCTGAGGAGGTTTACCGCGTCCTGAAGCCTGGGTCATTCTTCCTGTACAACATCTTTGACTACTTCGACAACGAGCGAAACATCGTCTTCTCCCTCATGGGCAAGAAGCGGATGATCCTTGGGCCGTACTGCCTCAACCTGTTCCAGCGCGTCGGGTTCAACGTCATGGGCAACACGATCTGGGATAAGGGCGAGATTGAAGGTAAGCGCAACTTCAACCAGGGCAACGCTTCGCCCTACTATCAGGCTCCGTTCAACTGCTGGGAACACATCCTTGTCTTCGCGAAAGGAAAGCCAAAGGCGGTGCTTCCCAATCTGCTCGCGTCGAAGCCGGTAATGAAGATGGTCAGGGGAGAGAACGTCCTCGGGCATACAGCTCCATACCCCGAGTCCATCCCCAACCTGCTCTTGGAACGCTTGAAGCCTGGGTCAACGGTGCTGGACCCATTCTCAGGGAGCATGACGACCGGCCGGGCCGCGTTCAAGGCGGGCTTCAAGTCGGTCAATATCGACATGCACCGCGAATATTGTGACCTTGGCTTGAGACTCTTGAAAGTCCGGGAAGATCCAGACGAAGGGCGGTTGTTCGGATGACCGAGCAGGATCGTCAAACCAACGCCAATATGCACGGGCATACGACGGCTGACCTGACCACGTCATTTCGCCTTCAAACACCAAGCGGCAAGTGGCTGGTGATGTCACGCGGAACGCAACGCGGAAGTGCGTCGAACTTTCCACATTCGCGTTGAACAGGCTTGCGTAAGCCGCCACAGCACCGGAGAGACTTGCAGTTGTGCCCGCGCTTATGGCGCCCGTTGAGGACGACTGTGATGTGATTGCTGTCGATCGTGCGCCGACTGCACCATCGAAACCAATCTCAGCGGCCTGAGAACCAGTTCCCTCAGTTCTGTCAACCGCCGCCCCCTCAGCGAACAAGCCCGGGCTTGCGCCCGAGCCTCGTCTTAGTCATCCATCGACACCGCAACGGCGGCGGCGGTGAACCGCCAGGAGCAAGACGATCGCCGCAGGCGGATCGGGCACGAGTGTGATCGATGCCGAGAAGGTGACCTGTGCTGCGCCGGTGATGGGCGGGGCGAAGAAAGGGTCTGGTAGATCGTTGCGAAAGGCAGACAGAAACAGGTACGTTGATGCGGTAAACTCGTAGTCGATTTCGGATTGAAGGGTGAGGTCGAGGGAGTGAACGCCGCCGACGGTGAAGCCTTCATCGAGGAGGGGCGTATCGCCAGCGAGCAGAACCCAATGCCAATAGGCACGGGCATACGACGGCTGAGCCGACCATTCGAAATCGCCATCCAGCATCAACCGGAGCGTCGTTGGTGACGTGACGCGGAACGTGACGCGGAATTCCGTGGAGCTGCCCACGTACGCGTTGAACAGGCTCGTGTATGCCGCCACCACGCCCGAGAGATCCGCGACGGTGCTCGCACCCAGGGCGGATATTGAGGATGATTGAAATATGGTGGCCGTAGAGCGTGCTCCCACCGCACCGTCGAAGCCCGTTTCTGTCACCGTGCCGGTAAGGGGGGCCAGCGTGTAGGGATTCGCGCCCCCCGAGTCGAAGTAGCGGTAGTCACTGAGTTCCGCCTGCGTGCTGAAGTAGGTCGATGGCCCGACGATTCCGCTGGTTGAAGTTGAGAGCCAAAGCACATCCGCGTGCGCGGATTGCGCGGCGATGAGCGCGAGCAGCAGGAGCGATGTGGGCGTGATGGACCTCATCCTTCGACCTTCCATGCGAAGAGTAGGTAGGACGAGGTGGTGCGCCAGAGATCGATAACCATTTTCCTGTGCAGTTGGTGGCCACGAAAACACCCGGGCTTGCGCCCGAGCCTCGTATTGATCGCCAACGTTGAGCAGTGAGCGATGAGGTACGGTGAGTGCCGACACACAATGCAAACGCATCATCGGCTGGAAGCCGATGGCACGGCGTTACGGGCACCCGGCAAAGAACGCCGCCAGGAACCCGACGAGGTCGTCGGGGGTGATCTGGCCGTCGGGGCCCCCGCTGCCGCCGAGGCCGACGATGTCGGCGACGGCGAGGTTGGCGGCAAAGAACTGGGCGAGGTAGAAGACAATGTCGTCGGCCGTCACCTGATCGTCGCAGCCGGGCGTGCCGCCGAGGCCGGCGACGTTGGCGAGATTCTGGCACGCGCACCAATGAAGGCCGCGGACCATGAACGCGCGGTAGGCGCCGTTGAAGGTTCCCTCGCCGACGATGGTGGAGTTGTCGCCGGAGAAGCCCCGAACGGCGACGAGGCTCCAGCCCGTGACATCAACACCCAGCGAGGCAAGATACACGGCGAGGTCCACGATGCCGAGCGAACGCGTCCACAGGAACGCGCGGTCGCCGTCGAGGAACAGGCTGGCGCCGCCGACGATCGAGCCGTCGGGAGAAACGGAATAGGCGATCGCCCATTGGCTTCCGCCGAGCGTTCCCAGGCTGTGCGGGCCATCGGCGGCGGTCCAGCGGAGTGCATCAGAAGTGTCGCCGTCATCGTTGGACCCGGCAATAACTGACCCATCGGCGCTGATGGCATGCCCCACGGATTGGGAAGTGTCGGAAACGAGCCCGAGGCTCTGCATTCCGCCCGCGGCGGTCCAGCGGATGACCTGCTGCAGGACGTGCGCCGCGGAGTCGCTGCTGCCGGTGATCACCAGGCCGTCGGCACTGATGGCGTAGGCGTTGGCGTTGGTTCCGCCCGGGAGCGTTCCGAGGCTCTGGATGCCGGTGGCGGAGGTCCAGCGGAAAATACGCGTCGCGCTGAAGCCGCTGGTATAGCTCGTCCCCGCGATGACCGAACCGTCGGCGCTGATGGCGCTGGCGTATGAGGCGGAGCCGGCTCCGAGCACGCCGAGGTTCTGCAGGCCGGTTGCGGCGGTCCAGCGGAAGCCGCGGGCGGTGTTGACGCCGCCGGCGCTGATGCCGGCGATGACCGAGCCGTCGGCGCTGATCGCCTGGGCGGAGGAGGAGTTGGTATACCCCGGGAGAGCGCCGATGCTGACCATGCCGGTGGCCGCCGTCCAGCGGAAGGCGCGCTGCCCTCCTGAGCTGGTGCTGCTGCCGCAGACGACCAGGCCGTCGGCGCTGACGGCGGTAGCGAACGAGAAGTCGCCGCCGGGGAGCGCGCCGAGGTTGGTGATGGTGGGCTGGGCGGTGGCGGGGACGGCCAGCACGGCGGTGAGGGCGGCCGGGCAGACGAACATCCATGACTTGGGGCGGTGTGACATCGCGGGCTCCACTGTTGAACACATGAGGCAGCGGAGCGTTCACAGGTTGAACGAGCGGCTTGCTGTCCTTGCAAGGACAGGCGCAAGCTACCCGACGTTGGCGGGATTTCGATGAGATTAGGCGTGAAAAGAGGAAATTCTTCGCGAGGTGTCACTGGGCACGAGTTTTCTGCGCCTGAACGGAAGACGAGAGGGATGGAGCGCGCTGGCGGGGGCCGGTGCGGCGCTCTACCATGGACGCTCTCCACGAATACGTGCTGGCTACGGACAACCCGCGAAGAACGCCGCCAGGAAGGCGATGAGGTCGTCGGTGGTCACCGCGCCGTCGGGGCCGCCCGAGCCGCCGAGGCCGACGATGTCGGCGACGGCGGTGTTGCTGGAGAAGAAGGCCGCTAGGTAGAAGACGATGTCGTCGGCGGTGTTCTGGCCGTCGCAGCCGCCCGAGCCGCCGAGACCGGCGACGTCGGCCTTGTTGGGGCACGAGACTGTGAGGGCGGCAGGTTGGCTCGTGATGCTGCCGCAGGTGCCGGTGATGATGCAGTCGTAGTTGGCGGCGTCCTCGGGCTGGACATTTGAGAGCATCAGCGTCGGCGTGGTGGCGGACGGGTTGGCGACGGTGTCGATGAGCGTGGTGCCCTTGCGCCAGCGGTAGGTGAAGGGGCCGGGCTGCGGGCCGGCGAAGGTAAACGAGACGTGGCCGCCGGGGCAGGTGCGGGCGGGCTCGGGGCCGGAGGTGATCAGCGGACGTAAGCCGAGCGCGGGCGGGTTGACGTCGAAGGTCGGCGAGGCGATGGCGGTGGTGGCGGTGTGGAGGGTTGAGCGGTCGGCGACGGAATCGGAGGTGAACGGGAGGTAGAGGAGCAGGCCGGCGGCATCGACGGCGGGCTCGCATTGGATCAGCGCGGCGAGTTCGGTGGTGTCGAGTGCGCGGTTCCAGACGGTGACATCGTCGATCTGGCCGTCGAGGTGGTTGAAGGTGTAGGAAGGGCCATCGAGAAAGCGGCCGATATTAATCGCGGGGAGTGCGGGATAGTCGATACTCGCGAAGCCGTAGGCGGCCTGGGTATCGAGCTGGCTATTGATGTAGACGCGCACTGTTGTGCCGTCGAACGTCATCGCGACGTGGGCCCATGTGTTGAGCGGGACCGAACCGGTGGAGTTGACGACGCGGGCTGTGACGCCCCACTGGTTCACGACCATGGCGCTGAGGCGGCCATTGGAGGCGGTCCAGCCGAGCCACCAGGAGCAGCCGAAGTTGGCCGCGCCGGGACGCTGGCCGCAACTGATGATGGTGGCGCCCCCGAGCTCGCCGGGGCCGGTCGGACGGATCCATGCGGCGGCGGTGAACTGGGGCGTCGCGAAGACGGTGTTGCCGGCGACCTGAACGTAGGAGGTTGTGGTGGGCGGGAGGGAGAGGGAGGCGGGCTGGGCTTGGGCGAATGGCGCGACGGCCGCGGGGAAAGCGAGGCCGGCGAGTGTGGCGATGCGAAGGCGCGTGTTGGCGGAACTCATGGAACATCCTTCGACGATGGGATAGGTCATGGCGGGGCTGGTATCAGCGTAACCGCAAATCGACGATCCACCGTCCAGATTGATCAGCGATTCATCATTTCATCAAGCGAGAACCAGCCACCGCAGGCTAACCAGGCGGGGAGCTGTCGGCGGTAGACTGCAGGCGATGAGCGACGCGAAAGGTGATGTATCGAAGGTGTGTCCGACGGTCGTGCTTCTGTCCAGGGAAGTTCGGCGTCCCCCACTTTCACATGTGCGGAGCGTTGTGGAACAGGAACTGGGGGGTGACGCGGCGGCAACGGTACGAGCGGTGGGCGAGAATGACGCGGGGATGTCGTACATGGATTGGCATCTGGGGCCGACGCCGTATCACCTGGGGACGTGCGACGAGCCGTACATCTCGATCACCGGGGTCGGCAAGGTCGGCGAACCGGCGCGGTGGATGATGCGGGAGGAGATGCCGCCGGAGGATGAGCGGCACGCGGAGGCTTGGATGGCGCACGCGGCATGGATGTACGTGGATGCGCTGCAGATGAGGTCGCTGGGGGGCGGACGCGAGCATCTCGGGAACGTGCTGCGGCTTGCGAGCCACTTTGTGGATGAAGCAACGGCGCTGGTGTGGCTGTGCGGGGATGAACCGAAGAGGGTGGCGCTGCCGACGGCGGAGACGGTCGCGAGCTTGCGGGAAGGAAAGTGGCCGGACCATCAATGAACACCGCCGCGCGAGAGGATGGCGCGGCGGCGTGTGGTGTCAAATTGATTGGAACTGCGGAGGATGGATCAGACTTGTGTCGGACGGGTGCGGCGGCCGAAGGCGAGGGCGCCGAGGCCGACCGCGGCAAGCACGGCGGAGCCGGGGCTGGGGACGGGGGTGAGGAAGCCGCGGATCTCGCCGCCCTGGAAAAGAGAGGAATGGATATTCCAGTAGGCGGTGCCTGCGGCGAAGGAGGCCGTGAGGGCGGCTTCGGCCGAAGCCGGGGTGCCGCCGTTGGCGGTGACGTAGGCGGGGTTGTAGCTGGAGGCGAGGGTGAGGTCGAGGACCATGTTGTAGGTGCCGCTGGTGACGCCGGTGGGAAAACCTGCAAATGTGGGTGTGGTGGTGGCGACGCCGGCGAGGCCGGCGAAGGGAACAGCGGTGGCGGCGTGGATGTGGGAGTTGGTGGTGGTGCCGAGCAGGTCGCTGAAGACGCAGCTCAGCGTGAGGGTGTGGAGGGTGCTGTCGTAGGTGACGGTACCGACGCCGGTGCCGGGTGAGGCGTTGGGCGGCGACTCGGCAGGGCCGCTGAAGACGACGTCGTACGAGACGATATCGGCGCTGGCGGTGGAGGCCGCGGCGGTGATTGTCAATGCTGCGGCGCAGAATGACAGCGACCCGAACGAGCGAAGCGTGAGGCAGGACATTGGACTCTCCTTCTTCCCATGCGAACGAAAAAAACGCGAGCGACAGATGCAGTTCCCAGACTACACGATCGGGGGGAGTGTGCAAATGAAACGGAATTCATTTCGCGGCGCTGCGCGATCTTTGCGCTGCGTTTGCGGAATCGTTGCACGCGAGGCACGTGATGCAGAGTGGATCTTCGCGCTGTAAGCGAACTCGAAACAAGCACTTACACGCGTCGTCGCTTCGACGATGCGAACATGCCCAGACCGAGGAGCGCGGCGGCGCCTGGAGCTGGGATGGTGTACGAGAGATCGTCCCAGGCGCAGCCGACGCCGCCGGCGGCGTTGTCGATGGGGCCGGTGCCGCCGGGGCCGCGGATCTCGACGCGGGTGAGGGAGCCGAAGGAGGAGAGATCGACGAAGACGTTGCCGTAGCCGAAGGAGTTGGGCGCGGCGGCGAGGCCGATGATGTTCTGTGTGCCCAGGAGTGTGGCACCGTTGTAGGCGAAGACGGTGGCGACGACACCGAACTCGTTGGGCTGGACGCACCAGATGGAGACGTTGGTGACGGGGGAGGCGAAGTCGATGTAGACGTCGTTGATGCAATCGATGGTGGAGGGGGAGGCACCCGTGCAGATGTAGTTGGGGTAGGAAACTGGGAGGCCGCCGTCGATGTAGAGGTTCTCGCCGGCGGAGGAGGAGAAGGTGACGCCGGGGTACTGCGTGGTGACGAGGGTGCTGGTGGGAAGGTTGTCGAAGTCGATGAGGGTGGGCGAGGCGTGGGCCGCGGCGGCGAGAAGGGCGAGCGCGGTGATGGCGGGAGTCACGGATGTGCGATGATTGAAGGGCATTGGCTCTCTCTCAGTCTGGCGGGCTTTCGCCCGGGATGAAACACAGGCCGCGAGTGGGCAGCGGGTGCGGTTGATTCAAGATACCGGACAAATGGCCATTCGTCAAGGGATCGCAAACGCCAATGGCCTGAAGGCGGCCCAAGGCTAGAAGCCCGTTGAAACGGGCTGCTGAAATCACATTTCTGAGCGGGGTGGGGACGTCCCTTGACCACGCCTGAAGGCGTGGCCTACGAGCGAGCAAACCCGCTGAAGCGGTCTGGAAGACAAGGGGTTGGGCGTTGTTGGCGGCGTTCCGGAGACTCGGGGCACCCGGAGTTCAGTCGATCTTGCCGAGCTCCACGACTTTGCGGTAGTTGTTCTTGAAGAACTCGGTGTAGGCGATCTTGGCTCTCGCGCCGCGGAGGGGGTCGCGCCACTTGTTGGTGTCGGCGGAGATGGCCTTGTAGTTGGCTTCGTTGAGGGGGAGTGTGGTGCCGTCCTTCATGGTGTGCGTGGGGAGGGCGTAGAAGAGTTTTTCCATCTCTTCGAGGCGTTCGGGCGGGAACGTGCTGTGGTCGCGGGCGTGCTGGAGGGCACGCCAGGCGGCGCGGAGTTCCGGGGCGGTGTCGATGGCGAATGCGCCCATGAGGGCGCCGATGGCGTCGCGCCAGCCCTGGACCTTGTGCTGCGAGGCGATGGAGAAGGGGTTGGTCTTGTCGGTGAAAAACGCGAGGTACTTGTCGTACATCTGGCGGCGGACGGGGAGACGGCGGAGGCGGTATTCGCGCGGGCCCATCGGGCCCCAGTCGGGGTGCGCGGGGTCAATGAGGGGAACGTTGACGGCGGCGGGCGTGCCGGTGCTTGCCCTGGTGGGCGGGAACTGCCAGAGAGCCTGTGCCTCATCGGTGAGGCAGAACTGGACGAAGCGGGCGGCGAGTTCTGGGTTGCGTGCGCCGTTGATGATCGAGACGGGGTCGGCGTCGATGTAGACGCCGCCGGGCGGGTCGATGTAGCCGACGCGGCCGGAGCCGGGGGCCTCGCCGGGGCGGAGGATGGACTGGGCCTGGCCGCGGCCGTAGAAATCGATGGCGACGCCGGCGAGGCAATCGCCCTGGGCGACGTCTTGGGGAGGCTGCGTGGAGGAAGAGACGAAGGCGCGGGCGTTGGCGGACATCTCGCGGAGGATTCGCCAGCCCTTGTCCCAGCCTTCTTTGTTCAAGATTGAGTCGTAGAGGGTGGCGACGGAGCCGGATTGGCGGGGGTCGGCCATGGCGACCAGGCCGAAGTAGCCGGGGTGGCCCAGGTCCTCGAAGGATTGCGGCTCGCTGAGGCCGCGGGCGGGAAGCAGGTCGCGGTTGTAGACGATGCCGAATGCGGAGAGGGCGGTGCCGAACCAGAACTGGTCGGGGTCGTAGAGGCGTTCGATGCCGATCTTGTTCTCGCCGTAGAGGGCGTCGAGGTCGGGCTGCGGGAGAGGCTTGCCTCCAAGATTGGGTTGAGCGCTGATGCGGGCGCGGATGTGGAGGGGCTTGCCGTCGCGGGTGATATCGAGTTCGATGCCGGACTTGGCCTGGCCGTGCTCGAAGGAGCCGCCGCCGAGGAAGAGGTCGGGGAGTTCGGCACCCTTGGAGTCGATCAGGGCTTCGGGGAGGGGGTCCTTCTCGCGGCCGCGCTCGGTGAGTTTCGTCGGCTCGACGATCGTGCATTTGCCGGACTGGACGGCGGCGGTGACCTGGGCCTCGAGTTGCTTGCGGATCTCGGTGGTGCCGCCGGGAGCTCGCCAGTCGATGCGGACTGGTGTGCCGTGGTGGCGCTTGTGCCAGTCGGAGAAGGCGCGGCCAAACTCCTCGCGGATCTGCTCGACGTGGGGGGTGACGATGACGAGCGTGGGCGTATTGGGATCGGTCGCACCTTCGACAGCGGCGCTGCCGCGGGTGCCGAGGAATTTCTGGGCGATGAGCGGCGTCGCGACGATGGCGGCAAAGAGGATGAGGATGAGGTAGCGGGCGGAGGGCATGGGGGGAGGGTAGTGGGCAGTAGGCACTGAGGACTAGGCACTCGGCACTGGCAGCGAACAGCAGGAGCGTACACAGAGATTGGGTTGTCACTTGTACGAGGCGGTGAGCGGTAAACTGCTTTCATGAACGCACGGCGTGTCGCGATTGTGACTGGGGCGGGGTCGGGGATCGGGCGGGCGGTGGCGGTGGAACTTTCGCGCGGGGGATGGTCGCTGGTGATCGCGGGGCGGACGCGCGAGGCGCTGTCGGAGACGGCGCGGATGTGCGCGGATCCGGAGAAGATCGAGGTGGTGGGGTGCGACTGTGCGGACGCGGAGCAGGTGCGGCTGCTGGTGGCGCGGTGCGTGGAGCGGTTCGGGCGGGTGGATGCGCTGGTGAACAACGCGGGGCTGGGGAAGGTGATGACGATCGCCGAGACGACGCCGCGGCGGCTGGAGGAGACGTTCGCGATCAACGCGCTGGCGGTGGGGTGGTCGATGCACTACGCCTGGCCGGTGATGGTGCGGCAGAAGAGCGGGTGCATTGTGAATGTGACGAGCGTGGCGGTGATGGACCCGCTGCCGGGGTTCTTCGCGTACGCGAGCAGCAAGGCGGCGGCGTCGATGATGGCGTGGTGCGCAGCGCAGGAGGGGCGTGAGCACGGGGTGCGGGCGTTTGCGGTGGCGCCGGCGGCGGTGGAGACGCCGATGCTGAGGGGGATCGCGGGGCCGGAGGCGTGCCTGTCGCCGATGGAGGTGGCGCGGCTGGTGGTGGAGTGCATCGAGGGGAAGCACGATGCGCATAACGGGATGACGATCCCGATCGTGTCGGACGCCGTGCGAGGGGCGTGGTACGAGCCGTATGTGGCGGCGCGACCGACGGGGTGGGTCGCGCCGGCGCACCGGGCGGATCGTACTGCACAAAAATAAGCCGGCCCCGCGGGGCGCGGGGCCGGGTGGGCTGCGGGAGCGCAGAAGGGGTATTACTGCGCGCAGCCCGCGAAGAATGCGGAGAGGAAGGCGACGAGGTCGTCGGGGGTGATCTGGCCGTCGGTGAGATCGACGCCGCCGGGACCGACGAGGTCGCACATGAGGGTGTCGCCGGCGAAGTAGCCGGTAAGGAAGCCGATCACATCGTCGGCGGTGAGTTGGCCGTCGAAGAGGTCTTCGCCGCCGACGGAGGCGACGTCGGCGACGCCGCAGCGCCCGTGGTGCACCACGTAATAGACGCTCGATCCGGCGGCGCGATCGAGCCCGGAGAGGGTGAAGCTATAGGCCGAGCGGAATCGGTCGATGGCGACGAACGACACGGCGGGCTCGCCGTCGTGCGGCAGTTGGCCCTGGGTGCCATCTGCGAAGCCGAAATGGATGATGGGGATCGGGGCCAGGAGTGAGGCGAATGACTGGGCGAACGGGGTCGGCTCGTTGAAGTAGGCGCGATAGGAGTAGAAGAGTTCCACGGGGAGCATCTCGGGCCGGAACCCACCGGTGATTCCGCCGCCCTCGCCGTTGGCATCGGTGTACCCGATGCGGGCACGGGTGAAGAGGCGGTCGCCGATCGAACCTGCACGAAGGAGATGAC
>JBOHNM010000041.1:0-27329 GCA_050730675.1 Phycisphaerales bacterium
CCGGCCCGGCTGTCGTCGTGGATGTCCCCGTCACCTTCCGTCCCGACGGCCTCCTCGTCCTGACGCCCGATGCAGCCGATCTTTCCGGCCGTTCGCTCAAAGTCGAGGAAAAGGACGGCAAGCCCAACCTCGGCCACTGGACCTCCCAAGACGCCGCGGCCTCCTGGTTCGTCCGCATCCCCAAGGACGGGCGCTACGCCATCGAGATCGACCTCGCCTGCGCCGACGGCGACGAGGGCGACCGCTTCGACCTCGAGATCTCCGGCCAAAAAGCCGGCGACGCTGTCCCCGCCACCGGCGGGTGGGAGAAGTTCACCACGATGAAGCTCGGTACGGTCACGCTCAAGCCCGGTGACCAGCGCTTGAAACTCACCGCTGCCCCGGGCCTGAAGGGTGCGCTCATGAACGTCCGTGAAATCCGCTTCGCCCCCGCCGATCAGGGGTGGTGAAACGGCACGAAATGCGGTAGGCTCCAGCGGGGAGACTCGTCCCCCAGGAGCACCGCCATGACCGCCAGCCATCCGCGCCAGAGCGACTGGACCCGCCGCGAATTCGTCGCCACCACCGCCGCCGTCGCCGGCGCGGCCGCCCTCTCCGGCCTCGTGATCCCGCGAGCTTCCGGTGCAACCGCCCGCGGCGCGGGCCGTCTCAAGGTCGGCGTCATCGGCTGCGGCGGCCGCGGCACGGGTGCCGCCGTCAACGCCCTCGAGGCCTCCCCCGACGTCGAACTCATCGCTCTCGGCGACCTCTTCCCCGACCGCATCGAGGGGTGCAAGAACGAACTCAAGCAGCTCTCGACCGACATGCAGGCCCGCTGCAAGACCGCGATGGAGAACACATTTACGGGTGTGGACGCCTACAAGCAGGTCATCGCCACCCCTTGCGACATCGTCATCCTCGCCACCGCGCCGGGCTTCCGTCCCGTCCACTTCGCCGCCGCCGTCGAGGCTGGTAAGCACGTCTTCATGGAAAAGCCCGTCGCCACCTGCCCCGCCGGCGTGCGCATGGTCATCGAGGCCGCGGCCAAGGCCAGGGAGAAAAAGCTCTCGGTCGTCGCCGGCACCCAGCGACGCCACGAGTCCAGCTACGTGGACGCGATCCCGCGCATCCACGACGGCGCGATCGGCAAGGTCGTCTCCATGGATGTCTACTGGAACCAGGGCGGCCTCTGGATGAACAAGCGCAAACCCGAGTGGACCGACGCCGAGTGGCAGATCCGCAACTGGCTCTACTTCACATGGCTCAGCGGCGACCACATCTGCGAGCAGCACGTCCACAATATTGACGTTGCTTACTGGGTCATGGACGCCCTCCCCGTCCGCGTCCTGGCCATGGGCGGCCGCCAGGTCCGCACCAGCCCCGACTACGGCAACGCCTACGACCACTTCGCCTGCCAGTTCGAGTACGCCGACGGCCGCAGCGTCACCTCCTACTGCCGCCAGATCGACGGCTGCTCCTCCCGCGTCGAAGAGATCGTCCACGGCGCCGAGGGCCGCGCCCGCCTGGCCGACCCCGGCGTCGCCGAGTTCACCGGCAAGACCAACTGGAAATGGAGCGGCGAGGACAAGCACCGCTACACCCAGGAGCACCGCGACCTCATCGCCAGCATCACCAACTCCGGTCCGTACCTGAACCAGGGCCAGCGCATCGCCGAGAGCACGCTCATGGCCATCATGGGCCGCATGAGCGCCTACACCGGCAAGACCGTCACGTGGGAACAGGCGATGAACAGCAAGCTCGACCTTGTGCCGCGCGAGTTCGCCCTCGGCCCGCTCGCCACCCCCGAGATCGCCGTGCCGGGCAAGACCAAGCTGGTGTGACACGCAATGGCTTCGAAAGGCATCCATGAACCGACGCGACTTTGTGGCAGCCAGTGTTGGAGCCGCCGGGATCGCCGCCATCGGCGGCAGCGCGCTCGCACGCCAGCCGGAGACCAGGCCCGAGTCCGCCGCCCCACGCACTCCGCTCAAAGGCCGCATCCATCACTCCGTCTGCAAGTGGTGCTACTCCATGCCCCTCGACGAGCTCTGCCGAAATGCCAAGGAGATGAGCATCGCCTCGGTGGAACTGCTGGACGAGAAGGAGTGGGGGACCGTCGACAAGTTCGGCCTCCGCTGCGCCGTCGCCAACGGCCCCGTTTCCATCGGCGGCGGCATCAACCGGCCTGAATCCCACGACAAGTTCGTCGCTGACTGCGAGCGACTGCTGCCTTTGGTGAAGAAGGCCGCCATCCCCACGATGATCGTCTTCAGCGGCAACCGCCGTGGGATGCCCGACGACAAAGGCATGGAAAACTGTGCCGCCGCCCTCCGCCGCGTCACGCCGATCGCCGAGGCCGAGGGCGTGACGATCATCATGGAACTCCTCAACAGCAAGGTGGACCACAAGGACTACATGTGCGACCGCACGCCGTGGGGAGTTTCGCTGGTCAAGGCCGTCGGCTCGCCGCGGTTCAGGCTCCTCTACGACATCTACCACATGCAGATCATGGAGGGGGATGTCATCCGGACCATCAAGGACAACGCCGCGCATATTGCTCATTACCACACCGGCGGCGTCCCCGGCCGGCGGGAGATCGACTCGTCGCAGGAGCTGTTCTATCCGGCGATCTGCCGGGCGATCGCGGAGAGTGGGGGAGTGGGGGGCAAGGATGCCACGTTCTCGGGTTTCGTCGCGCAGGAGTTTATCCCCTCGCGGGATGCGATGACGTCGCTGCGCGAGGCGGTGGCGATCTGCGATGTGTGAGAACAGGTTGATCGCCATCGTCGGCTCCTCACGCGCTGGGCGCTGATTCCTCGGCCCCTCGACGCATCGCGCGGCGGGCGGCCCGCCAGGCGAGCGTCATGCAGAGGCCGACGATCAGCCACCAGACCAGGCCGCCGATGGCGACTTCGACGATCCATGTCAGCGTGCCGACGAGGTTGGCCCAGCCGCTCTTGGCGGCGTCGGTGAACTTGCTGCCGATCGTCGGTTCGGGCTTGGGCTCGGGGGCGGGGGGATCGGGCTTGTCTGTGCGGATAACGACCATCACGGTGGCGAGGGAGACAAGGCGGCCGATGCGCTCGCGCTGGGCGGCCATCCGTTCGATCCCCTGGCGAACGCTGTCGAGCGAGGCGCGGAGTTCCATGATCTCCTTGAGCGGGGCGTCCTTGCGGGTGTCCATGAGGGCGAGGAGTTCCTTCTCGATGCGCTGCTCGTTGCGCAGGCGGGCGTCGAGGTCCACCATCTGGTCGGTGACATCCTCGCCGCCGGCGGATTCGGTGGTGACTTTGCCGAGCTCGCGCAGCTCGCCGAGGACCTTGGAGAGGCGGGACGCGGCGACGCGGATCACGATCGTCGCGGTCACGCGGTCGGGCTCGCGGGCATCGGCGACCATCGAGGATTCCTGGACGAACTCGCCCTGGGCCTCGGAGAGGATCAGCGGCACCTTGGCGAAGGTGGTGCGGACGTCCTTGGCGATCATCTCGATCATCGCTTTGCGGATGACCTGGCGGGAGGGGTCGGGGGATGTGGTCCTGTTCGCGTTCGCCGGATCGGTGGGCGTCGAGCCGCCGTAGATCGCGCGACCTTGTAGCGAAAGGCCATCCAACTTCCAATTTGTATCCACACTGTGGGTCGGCAGCCGTGCTTCACCCGGATCGCCACCGCCAGCGCTGATCCGACCGTTCATAATATAGTCAAACGATTTCTCGTTCTCGCCGCGGGCCGCGGAACTAGCACTCTTGCGGCCGTCCAAATCTCCATCCGTAACCGCCCACGTCACCCGCGCTGAACTCCGCGCCTTGCTCAGCGATGGCAGAATGAGCCCGATGGCCAATGCCAGCACCAATACCGCGGCGAGCGCACCCATGATCGTGCCGGGCAGTGGGCGCTGGATCAGGCTGCGCCACCCCCCCCCGGAAGTGCCCTGCGGCACGACGCGCTTCCAGACCGCCGGCGCGGGGGTGTCCCACGACGAGAGCGCGGCGAGCTGCTGCTCGAGTTCCGCATCGTTGTGTTCGTGCTCGAGTGTCATGTTCTGCTCCCACCGCTCCCCGGCGCGAGGCGAGTGCGTAGGTCTTCCAGGGCTGCGTGCAGTCTCGATTTCAAGGTTCCCAGCGGCAGGTCGAGGATGTCGGCGGCCTGCGGGTGCGTCATGCCCGCGTGGTAGCAGAGGATGAGTATGAGGCGGCGTTCGCCGTCGAGCGATGCCATCGCTCGCTGGAGTGCCTCGCCGTCGTGGCGCGGGTGGTCGGCTTCGCGGGTGGGTGCACCGGCGGCTGTTTCGATGGCTGCGGCGTGGCCGTTGGACTGCGCGAGCATCTTCTTGCGCAGGTCGGCGCAGCGGTTGATCACGATTCGGTAGAGCCAGGTCTTCACGCTGCTTGATCCTTGAAAGTGCCGCCCGGACTTCATGACCCTCACCCACGCGTCCTGCACCGCATCGCACGCGACGTCCTCACGCCCGCCGACGAGCGCGCGGGCCAAGCCCAGGAGGGCGAGTTCGTAGCGGGCGGCCAACCGCTCCAGCGCGCGGCCATCGCCGCGGCCGGCGGCACGCACCAGCGCTGCCTCGTCTTCGCCCGCCTTCGTCAATTCCGGGCCGTCATCCATAATGGCATCCCACGATCGACCATTAGACCATGCCGCGGGCGGGTTGGTTCTTGGTTTTGAGAAGGAAAGCTGGGCGTGTGACAGGTTCGTGACAGGGGAGAGAGAAACACCTACGCAGGTGTACACAGAGGTGCACGGAGGGGGAAGAGAGGGTGTAAGGGCGGCGGAGAGGTTGGCGGCGAAGGAGGGGGAGGAGTTGAAGAGGAGGGAGAAGATCATGAGGAGGGCGAGGAGGTAGTTGCGGTGGATGTAGGGCTTGTAGGGCTCGCGGTACATGTACTTGCGGAGCCACGCTTCCTTGTCGAGGCCTGGAGGCCAGAGTTCGCCGGTGGGCTCGTAGGGGACCGCGGGAGGGGGAGGGACTTGTGGCGGTGTTTCTGACACAGGTGTGGGTGTATGGTCGGATGGGGGGCTCGTCCGCCCTGGGGGCGGGGAGGATTCAGCAGGGTTTTCCAGGGGCTGGCTCGCTTCGCTCGCTGTCCCCCACGCCCTGGCAACGGCCGCGCGCCCTACGGGCGGGGAAGAGGCGGAGAGAGTGAGTGGCGTGGAGGTAGCGACGGGCTCTGGATGGTCGGATGCTGTGGAAACCCTACCCCCGGCCCCTTCCCTCAGGGAAGGGGAGGTGGCGGTGGGTACATCGGGGGCTTGGGGCTCGTCGGCATCGATCGCTTCCGGCTCCACGGGTTTGGGGAGAGGTGCGGCTGGGGAAGCGAAGAAGGCGTGCTTGGGCGGGTAGTAGGGTTTGTAGTTGAGGACGGCCGCGGCGCAGCGGCGGGTCTCGGCGATGTTGTCGAGCTTGTCGGCCTTGCCTGCGGCGCGGAGCATGAGGGCGAGGCCGCGGCGGTGGAGGCGGATGGTGTCGAGGGTGTGGTTGTCCATGGCGTCGATCATGAACTCGGGGGTGATGAGCTGGGGGGTGGGAGGGGGCATGGGGGGCTCCTTTGGACAGCACACAGCGAACAGCGGCACAGCACACATGCAGACCTGGAAGACCGAGGCGACCGCGAAGAGGCGAAGGGAGGGCGGGAAGGTGCGAAGAGAAACTGGGACGGACGAGGGACGAGCAGGGAGCGGAAAGCAGAAATCGCGGCCGCGGGGGGCGGCTTGCTGGGAACTCGGGTTGCTCGAGGCGCTGGTGACCTACCACACCACGCCGCGGCGGCGTCGTGTGGCACACCCGAGACGTGCCTCTACCCATGGGCGGAGGACCGCGCCGTTGCGCAATTCGTGGTCACTCTTTGGAGTAAGGGTGTCGAACGCATCGGGAAATCCCGATGCCGATTGATTTGGGAATTCTGCGATTGCGCGCGGGGGCGCGGGCGCGCCGTTGCGCAATTTGGTGGTCTTAATGGGCGTTCGGGGAGGGGCGGTAGACTCATGGGATGGCGCAGAGTGACGGGAAAGCGTGTGGGCGGGTTGGCCGCGGGCGGCCGGTGGTGGGGTGGGTGCTGGCCGTGATGGGCGTGGTGGTGGCGGGGGTTTGGGGGGCGTCGCGGTGGTGGGGCGGCGAGGCACACTATGGCAAATACAAATTGATGTGTATCGCGGGAACGATGGCGCTGGAAGTCACAAACTACAACATGCCAGGCAGCCATCGGGGAGCGGCTGTGTGGGCGGAAGCTGCAAACGAGAATTGGGAATGGACCGTGTCGACCGATCGGCACAGCGAGCTCTCACGGAAATTCGGTTGGTCGTGGAAGTTCATCTGCTATGACGTGCATGCGTCGAGTCCGTTTGTCTACGAGGTGTGGCGGGTTGTGCTGTGGCCTGTCCCGCTGCTGCTGTGGGGCAGTGGCTGCATGTTTTTGTGGTGGGGAAAGCGTGTTCGGCGATTGACGATGACGGGCCACTGCACCAAATGCGGGTATGACATGGCTGGGCTTGGGCTTGGGGATGGGGTAAGGTGCCCGGAGTGTGCGGGGGAAAGGGGGTGAGTGCTGCCGCGGGATCCGTTGCCCCCTTCGGGGCTGGATTGACTCACCCGAGCTTTCCACGGGTTGCGCTTGCCTGGCTGCGCCGGGCTTCGCTCCACCCGTGGCTACGCTCGGTCGCCCCTACGTGGCTTAAGAGTGTGCCAGGAGAGCCTGGCGGAATTCCATTGGTGGTCATTTACTGTCAGCGGTCGTCTCTCACCTATTTTCACTTTCCGCCTATGACGCGCACCTTGATGTCGCGGAAGGCGACTTCGTCGCCGTGGTCCTGGAGGGCGATGTGCCCCTTGGTCTTGGTGTTGTAGTCCTTCATGGCCTTGAACTTGCTGGCATCGCGGGCCTTGATGTAGTCGTCGCCGGCGATGTCGATGTCCACAACCTTGAAGCCGTTGAGCCAGTGCTCGACCTTGGAGCCGACGCACTTGACGCGGGCCTCGTTCCACTCGCCGGCGGGGCGGCAGACGTCGAAGGCGGCGGGGACGATGGCGTAGAGCGTGCCGGCGCGGGTGAGCTTGTTCTTGCCGTCGGCGTGCTTGGCGTCGTCGAGGATCTGCATCTCGGGGCCGGTCTCCCACGGGTAGTTGTGGTCCTCGGTGGAGTGGTAGATGATGCCGCTGTTGGCGCCGGGGGTGACGCGCCACTGGCAGGAGAACTCGAAATCGGTGTATTCGTCGTCGGTGACCACGTCGCCGCCGCCGCCGTCCTTTTCGTGGATCAGCATGCCGTCGCGGACGACCCAGCCCTTGTCGGGGAAGTTGTCCTTCTTGAAGCCGCGGAAGTTTTTGGAGGTCTTGCCGTCGAAGAGGAGCTTCCAGCCGTCGGATTTTTCCTGGTCGGTGAGGGTGTTGTGGGCGCGGACGTCTTTCCACTCCGCCGGAAGGGTGACGGCACCGGTGGCGGCCCATTCGCCGCCGCGGGAGATGAGGGTCTTGAAGGCGGGGCTGGTGACGGAGGACTTGGTCTCGATGGCGTCAACCCAGACGTGCCCCAGGGGTGTGGCAAAGACGCGGCCCTTGCCGAAGTCGAGGGTGAAGGCCATGGGCTCGTTCTTGCCCGAGCCGTCGGGTGGGGCCTTGTCCATCGCCTGCGCGAGCAGGCGGTACTTGGCATTCTGGCTGTTGACGAGCTTGTAGTAGAGCTCGTCGGTGGTGGTGAAGCCGGCGGGGAGGCCGGCGAAGACGGGGTGGGTGGGCTCGACGATGTTGACGGTGAACTCGTGGACGGGGCCGTGGCCGGTGCCGTCGCGCCACATCAGGCCGAGCATGGACTCGTAGTCCTTCCAGCCCTTGAAGGCGTTGTTGGCCGAGTGGATCGCCAGGACGCCGGCGCCGCCGTTGACGGCGGAGACGAAGTTCTTCTCGGCGGCATCGCCCCAGCGCTTGGCGGCGTCCCAGTCGTTGTAGTCGAGGACGAAGAGCTGGTACTTGCCGGCGGCCGCGGCGTCGGCGAGGGTGGTCGCCGGGTCGTCGGTGATGTCCACGGTGAAGCGGCCGGTGGCGGCGAGGGTATCGGCGTGGACGCGGCTGGTGTACTGCCAGTTGTGGTTGTTTCGGCCGGTGATGACGAGGGTGCGGATGGGCATCGGCTCGAGGGTCATCGTGGGCTGGGCGAGGGAGGAGGCAGAGAGGAGGGTGGAGGCGAGGAGGATCGGGAGCATGGGGGACGTACTCCGGAAAAGGTCAAAGTTCAAAGTACAAAGTTCGAATTTGAGGCAGTAATGGAGCCCGTTGATCGGGAGGTACGGTCAGCTCTTGATGCCGTACCTGGGGCTCAACTCGGCGCGGAGCTTTTCGAGGAGTTTCTTGGTGGCGAGGATGCCGTCGTGCTCGGAGAGCTTTTCGCCCTCGTACTCGATGCCGATACGGCCGCGGTAGTTGGCGTCGAGGACGATCTTCATCATGCGCGGGAAGTCGAAATTGGTGTGGTCGCCGGTGGCGGGGTCGAAGTCGTAGCTCTTGGCGCTGACGCCCTTGGCGAAGGGCATCATGTCGGCGACGCCCTGGTAGCGGTCGTATTCCTTGGGGTCGAAGTTGCCGAAGTCGGGGAGGGTGCCGACGCGCGGGTGGGCGACCTTGCGCATGACGCCGCTGAGCCACGCGCCGTTGCTGGAGAGGCCCCAGTGGTTCTCGACGATGACGAACAGGCCGTAGGTATCGGCGAGTTCGCAGAGTTTGCGGAGGCCGTCGGCGGCGAGGTCCATCTGCTCCTGGAACTTGCCGCTGGACTGGGCGTTGACGCGGATTGAGTGGCAGCCGAGGGCCTTGGCGGCGTCGAGCCACTTGCGGTGGTTCTCGACGGCCTGGGCGCGCTTGGCATTGTCGGCATCGCCGAGGGCGCCCTCGCCGTCGCACATGATGAGCACGGAAGTGACGCCGAGGTCGTCGCAGCGCTTGCGGAGATGCTGGTTGTAGATGTCGCTGGCCTTCTCCTTGAAGAAGGCGTTGACGTACTCGACGGCGTCGATGCCGTATTCCTCTTTGGTGACCTTGGGGAAGTCGAGGTGGTCGAGCTTGCCGCCCTGGAGGGCCTTGTGGAGGGACCACTGGGCGAGGGAGATCTTGAAGAGCGGGCCGGTGGTGGAGGCCGGCGGAGTGGTGGGTGCGGGCTTAGTGGCCACAGACTTGGGCTCCGGAGCGGCGGCGGGTTGGCGGGCGTAGGCCGCGGCGGCGGTTCCGACGACGGCGAGTGCGCCGACGGCGAGTGCGTCGCGGCGGGTGAGGGGCGTCTGGGTGTTCATGTGGTCGCTCCGACGCTCAGAGGTTCGCGGCTGGGACGGGGCAGCCACAGGTCGATCATGATGACGAGGATGAGGACGACGGTGCAGAAGCTGTAGATGCCGCCGCTGACGGCGATGAGGGTGACGAAGATGTCGGCGTTGCGAGCGAGCCACCAGGAGCCGATATCCCCGAGGAGGCCGAGGCCGCTGAAGAAGACGAGCGTGCCGATGAGCTTGCGGGGCATGCACGTGGACCAGCCCAAGGCGGCGAGGACGAGGCTCATGGCGCCGAGGGAGAGGGCGTGAGCGTGGGTGCTCATCGCGATGATCTTGGAGGGCGTGGGCTCGACCTTGCGGCTGAAGGCGACCTTCTTGACGTCGTTCCAGTATTCGAGCGGGATGGCGCGGGCCTTGGCATCGACGGTGGCGGGCGCCTTGGTGGAGTGGCATTCGACACAGTTTTTGGCGATGATCTCGCTGGGGGAGAGCGAGCCGAGGTTCTCGTTGTCATAGTTCTCGCTGAGGCCTTTGCCCTTGAGCCAGACGAGCAGCGCAGCGCGGCGGTCGGCGGGGAGCTTTTCGGGGTGGCCCCGCTCGATGGCGGTGAGGAGGGAGGCGGGGGCGTCGAGCCCGCGGTAGTTGGCGCGGATGTCGTCGATGGTGAACTCGGGGCGCTCGTCGCGGTTCTGGTAGTGCCAGTAGAGATGGGCGAGCGAGGAGGCCATGCCGCCCAGCAGGACGACCAGCAGCAGCATGACGCCCAAGCGCGAGCCGAGGCCGAGGTTGCGGAGACAGAAGCCCACTTATGCGCCTCCGAGCTTGAAGAGGTTGGGGTCGATCTTGACGGTTTCGTTCTTCGCGACCGCCTGGGCGGCGCAGATGGCGACGATGGTGGACTTCATGCCGGCGACGGCGTCGCAGACCGAGGGCTTGCCGTTGGCGACCGAGAGGACGAAGTCGGCCAGGGCGTAGTAGAGGGAGGTCTGCGGGAGGCCGACGCCCTCCTTGAGCTTGCCCTGGGAGGCGAGCTTGGTGGCGTCGGCGATGAGGGTGATGCCCTCGTCGTTGAAGAACTGCTGGCGGTTGGCGTAGACCTCCCAGCCTTGTGTCGGAGCGTCGGCCTCCTTGAACATCCAGCCGTGGGTCCAGGCGAGTTTGACGGCGGCGTTGGTGCCGCGGAGGATCTCGTACTTGCCGCCGAAGGAGTTGGCGAGCGAGGCGTTGTAGGTGAAGGCGACGCCGGAGTCGTACTTCATCCAGAGGCTGATGGTGTCGGCCATGGTGCGGCCGTCGGAGTGGAGGCGGATGGAGCCGGCGCCGCCGACGGAGACGGGAACGGCGTCGGTGTACCAGTCCACAACATCGAGCTGATGGACGCCGAGCTCGCCGGGGAGGCCGAGGGAGACCTCGGGGTTGAGACGCCAGTTGGCGTCGGCGTCCTTCATGCCCTCGGGGGCCGTGACGCGCCAGGACGTCTTCTGGTAGTTCTGGGCCTCCAGCGAGACGACGTCGCGGACGGCGTCGGAGCGGAAGAAGGTGCGGGCGAGCTTGTAGACGGGGTTGGCGCGGCCCTCGAGGCCGGCCTGGAAGACGATCTGGCTGCCCCCCCCGGCCTTGGCCGCGGCCTGGGCGATGGCGCGGGTGTCCTCGATTGTGTGGGCGAGCGGGGCTTCGCAGTAGACGTGCTTGCCGGCGGAGAGGCAATCGACGGCGATGTTCTTGTGCAGGTGGGTGGGCGTGGCGATGACGACGGCGGCGACGTCCTTGGCCTTGTCGAGCAGGGCCTTGTGATCGGTGAAGCCCTCGGCGCCCTGGACACGGCGGAGGCTGGCGTCGAGGCGGGACTGGATGACGTCGCAGACGGCCACAATCTTGACGCCTTCGAGCTTCTGCAGCTCGCCGATGATGGCGCGGCCCTGGCGGCCGACGCCGATGACGGCGATGTTGACGGGGCCGGCGAGCTTTTCGGCGGCGCGCGACAGCTCGGGGATGAGGGCCATGACGCTGAGGGCGCCGGCGCTCTGGACGAGGAACTCACGTCGGGTGGAATCGATCATGCCGCGCCTGCCTCCTGGGTGCGGCGCGTGACTCTGCACGCGCTCCCCGACGGGCCGACGACGGCCCACTGTGCTGAGTCGGACTCGATGATGCTGGTCATCTGCGCGGGCATCGTACCCCCGACCGGTCTCGCACCGAGCACCACCAGCGCGGTGGACCAGACGTCGGCCAGGGCCGCTGATTCGGCGATGACGGCGGCGGTGGTCGCCGCGGCGGTGGGACGGCCGGTGCGCGGGTCGAGGATGTGGCCGCCGGCTTCGATGGTGCGGCCGCGAGGCGCGGACACGCCGAGCGCGGCGTCGGCGAGATCGACGGCAAGGCTTGCGCCCGTGGCCCCTTGGATCGCGACGCGCCATGACGCCTGGCCGGATGGTGAGCCGATGGCGATGATGCTGCTGGTGCCGCCGTGGAGAAGAGCGGAGGTGACGGCGTGGCCGCGGAGGATGTCGGCGGCGCGGTCAAGAGCCCAGCCCTTGGCGATCGCGCCGAGGTCGAGGCGGAGGCCGGGGCGGGTGAAGCGGACGGTGAGGGCGGCGGGATCAAGGAGGATGTCGGCGAATGTGGCGGGAGAAGCGGGGGCCGTGACAGAGGTATCTTGTGGATGGAAACCGAGGCGTTGCATGGCCGCGCCGACGGCGGGGTCGAATGCTCCGCCGGTTGCCTCCCACACTTCGCGGCAGAGTGTGAGCAGGTCGAGGATCTCGGGTTCGACGCGGACGGGGCGGTCGGCGGCCTCGCGGTTGAACTGCGAGACGACGCTGTCGCGCTCAAAGGCGCTGAGGCGCTGGTGCCAATGCATAATTTCGCGCAGGGCCTCTTCGCCGATGGCGCGGAGTGATGGATCGCTTGCACCGTCCAGCACCAGCTCGAAGCGCGTGCCCATCGCGTACACGGCCAGGGTCAGCGGCATGTCGCAGGCTCGATCGCTAGAGTTTCTTGGCGGTCATGGTCGCGGGGTCGTAGCTGAATGCGCCGCCCTCCCACATCGAGCGGGTCGCAAGGTCGACGATGACCATCACCTTGGTGCCGAGCTCGACGGTGCTGTCCGGTTGCTCGCGGGTGCGGATGCACTTGAGCCACTTGACGCGGTGGGCGTCCTGGTCGTTGCCGATATCGGCGCACTGGATGGTCTTCTCGTCGAGCTCTTCCTGGAAGGTGCGTTCGGGGCGGACGAGGCAGTGGCGCGAGTTGAGATAGATGTTGCCCTTGTGGCCGCGGATCATCTTCTCGAGGCCGACTTCGTTGCAGGTGGAACCGGCGACCATCATCTGGTGGCCGGTCTGGAACTGGGCACAGATGTTGATGTTGTCGTGGTTCTCCATGGCGGTGTCAACAAGATGTCCGCCTGTGGCGGCGACCTTGACGGGCCAGCCCTGATCGAGGGCCATCATCATCGGTGTCATCTCGTGGACGAGGAGGTCACCGATGATGCCCGTGGAGGTCTTGCGGTAGCGGCGCCACTGGTAGTAGACCTTGGGGTCCCAGGCC
The DNA here is from genome assembly GCA_050730675.1 of Phycisphaerales bacterium. Classification (GTDB taxonomy): domain Bacteria; phylum Planctomycetota; class Phycisphaerae; order Phycisphaerales; family UBA1924; genus JBOHNM01. The sequence goes on from JBOHNM010000041.1 coordinate 12,787, forward strand.
ATGGGGCCGAGCGGGCCGCACCAGGTGTCCCAGTCGATGTTCTTGCCGGGCTCCCACTTGGGGTTGACGGTGTAGTGCCACTCACCGTCCTTGCTGTTGCGGCAGTAGGAGGTCTGGCTGAAGGTGGGGACGCCGATCGCGCCGGACTGGATGAGCTTGCGGGCCTCGTGGAACTTGGGCATGTTGGTCTGCTGGGTTCCGATCTGCACGATGATGTCGGGGTTGGCCTTCTGCATCGCCAGCAGGCGCAGCGCGTCGGCGAGGTTGAGCGTCATCGGCTTCTCAAGGTAGACGTCCTTGCCGGCGGCGATCGCGGCGATGGCGAGCTCGGCGTGCCAGTGCTCGGGGACGGCCAGCAGAACGCCGTGGATGTCATCGCGAGCGAGCACCTGCTTGTAATCGGTGTAGGCGTCGCAGGGGAGGTTCTTCTGCTTCTCGGCGACGATGTTCTTGCTGCGGTCGAGGAACATCTGGTTCAGGTCGCAGATGGCGGCGACGTGGACCTTTTCCTTGCCTTTGTTGTTGAAGTCGATGAAGGTCTCGACGTGACCCATGCCCATTGCGCACCCGCCGGGGCCGCCGAGGCCGATTACGGCGATCTTGACCATGTCGCCGTCCTTGAGGGGGACGCGGGGCTTGGCCTTGGCGGCGGGGGTCGTCGGCTGGAAGTTGATGATGCCGCCGGCGGACATCGGGCGGGCCATGGCGTGCGCCGCGAGGGCGGCGGCGGCCATGGTGCCGGCGGCGACCTGGAGGAACTGGCGACGTGACTCATTGGTGTGGATGGGGCCGCCGGTGGGGAGGTCGCTCATGGATGACGCCCTTGTCAGGAAAGGACCGTTGAAAGAATGCCCGAATGGCAAGCGGTGGCCGAGTGCAACCGTTGCTACCTCAATAACTTACAGCGCCCCGGCGGCTTTGCACAAGTACCTAGGGGACCAATTCGCTTTTAACCCAGAGATTGCGGGCTTACTCCGGGGTTCCCGCGGCCAATTCCGCGCGGCCTCAATTTGATGCGGTCGTCTTCGGGCCGTTGCGGAAGGCGGCGAGGAAGATCAGCAGGATGGCCCCGGCGAAGATGCAGGGGATGAGCCAGATGGTCTGCCAGTTCTTGCCGATTTCGGCTCCGGCATCGTTCAGCTTGGTGTTGGCGGCGACGACCCGGCTGATGACCTGGGCGCCAATGAGCATGCCGACGCCTTGGGTGACCAGAACCAGGAAGCCCTGGGCCTGACCACGCACCTGCTTGGGGGCCTGCTTGTCCACGTAGATCTGGCCGGTGACGAAGAAGAAGTCGTAGCAGATGCCGTGGAGGATGATGCCGCCGAGGACCATCCATTCGACGTGATGAGTCCCGGGGCCGTCGCCTCCCCAAGCCGCAGCAAAAAGCCCGTAACGGACGACCCAGGCGAGCATGCCGACGGCGAGCATCCACTTGACGCCGAGGCGGGCGAAGCAGAGGGGCATCACGAGCATGAAGAAGATCTCGGACATCTGCCCGAAGGTCATGGTCGTGGCGACATCCTTGAAGCCGGTTGCGCCGACGTAGCGGCCGGCGGTGGAGTAGTACGCGGCGAGGGGGATGCAGATGAGGAAGGAGCAGATGATAAAGACGGCGAAGGACGGAGACTTGAGCATGCTGATGGCGTCGAGGCCGAGGGCGTCGCGAAGGGAGAACGGACGACCGGCGGCGGGCGGGGGCGTGTGCGGGAGCATGAAGGAGAAGAGGCCGAGGATGATGCCGCAACCGCCCGCGGCGTAGAAGAAGACGGGCTGGGCGGCGATCTGGGCCTCGGTGGCGTTGGCGCCGGCGGCCTGCCTCATGAGGTAGCCGACGACGAAGCCAGCGGCGATCCAGCCGATGGTACCGAGCACGCGGATGAGCGGAAATTCTTTTTCCTGGTTTTTGACGTGGTGGAACGCGACGGTGTTGCTGAGGCCGAGGGTGGGCATGTAGCAAAGCATGTGGACGAGGAGAAGGCCGACAAAGGGCCAGGCGTCGCCACTGGATTGGGCGGCGACCGAGGGCGCGGCAAGGAGAGCGACGCCGCCGAGGAGGTGCATGATGCCAAGGACGCGCTGGCTGGCAAAGAATCGGTCGGCGATCATGCCGAGGAAGACGGGGGAGATGATGGCGGCGATGGGGCCGACGGAGTAGGCGTTGCCGATGGAGCCTTCGGAGAATTTCATGGCGGCCATGAAGGGGCCGAGCGTGACATACCACGCGCCCCAGAGGAAGAACTGAAGGAACATCATCCCGGCGAGGGGGACGATCGGCGTGCGCTGGGAGACGGCGGTGTCGTGCATCGGGCGGTTCCCCATGTGGCGGCGAGTGCCGCGGGTGGAGAGCATACAAAAACGGGTGGCGTGGAGTACACTGGCTGCTGTCCCGAGGAGGAACGGTCCATATGCCCCGCCCTGTCACGCTGTTTACCGGTCAGTGGGCCGACTTGCCGCTGGAGAAGCTGGCGGCGATGGCCAAGTCGTGGGGGTACGACGGGCTGGAACTGGCGTGCTGGGGGGACCACTTTGATGTGCAGCGGGCGCTGGCGGAACCGGGGTACTGCCAGGGGCGGCATGACTTGCTGGCCAAGCACGGGCTGAAGGTGTGGGCGATCAGCAATCACCTTGTCGGGCAGTGCGTCTGCGATGTGATCGACCAGCGGCACAAGACGATGATCCCGGCGCGTGTGTGGGGGGATGGGGACGGCGAGGGTGTGCGGCGGCGGGCGGCGCAGGAGATGATCGATACGGCGACGGCCGCGGCGAAGCTGGGTGTGAAGGTGGTGAACGGGTTCACCGGTTCGAGCGTGTGGGGGAAGCTGTACTTCTTTCCGCCGACGAGTGCCGCGGAGATCGACGAGGGGTACGCGGACTTTGCGGCGCGGTGGGCGCCGATTTTCGACGCGTTCGCGCGTGCCGGCGTGCGGTTTGCGCTGGAGGTGCATCCGACGGAGATCGCGTACGACATCCACACCACGCACCGGGCGCTGGACGCGGTGAAGCACCACGGCGCGTTCGGGTTCAACTTCGATCCCTCGCACCTGCACTGGCAGTTCGTGGACCCGGTGAAGTTCATCAACGCGTTCGGGGATCGGATCTTCCACTGCCATGTGAAGGATGCGATCCGGGCGCTGGATGGAGAGACGGGCGTGCTGGGGTCGCACCTGGCGTTCGGCGATCACCGGCGCGGGTGGGACTTCCGTTCACCGGGGCGGGGCGGGATTGACTTTGAAGAGATCATCCGCGCACTCAATCGGGTGGGGTATGACGGGCCGCTGTCGGTGGAATGGGAAGACAGCCACATGGCCCGTGAGCATGGGGCGGCGGAGGCGTGCGGGTTTGTGCGGAAGCTGGATTTCCCCCCCCCGGGCCCGGGACGGGCGTTTGATTCGGCGTTCGAGAAGAAGTGACACTTCGCCGGGTGCTGGAAGGACGCGGCGCTTTGGCACAGGAGTTTGCTATGAAGAACCGGAAGCTGGTCGTTGCGATGTTCGCCGTTGGGTTCGGTCTGCCGTGCGCGGCGATGATGGCGGAGCCGCCGGCGGCGGTGAATCCCCCCCCTGCGCAAGAGGCCAAGCCCGCGCCAGCTGCACAGCCGGCCAAGCCTGCCAAGGCCGAGAAAACGAAGCTCTACGACGAGGCGGCGGATGGGAAGGCGCAGATCGCCGCGGCACTGGCGAAGGCGAAGAAAGAGAACCGCCGAGTGTTGATCCAGTGGGGTGGCAACTGGTGCGGGTGGTGCATCCGGCTGCATGAGTTGACGAAGAGTGATCCAACGCTGTCGAAGGAGTTGATGTACGAGTACGACGTGGTGCATGTGGATACGGGGCAGCCGGCGGGGAAGAACATTGACCTGGCGGAGAAGTACGGCGCGGATGTGAAGAAGCACGGGTTTCCGTTCCTGACGATTTTGGATGCCGACGGCAAGCCGATCGCCAATCAGGAGACCGAGTCGCTGGAGGTGAAGAACGCGCAAGGGGAGTCGGCCGGGATCAAGGAGGGGCATGATCCGAAGAAGGTGCTGGCGTTCCTGAAGGCGAACGAGGCGAAGCCGCTCAACGCTGAAGCGGTGGTGGGCGACGGCCTGGCACGCGCCCGCGAAACGGGCAAGGTCGTCTTCCTGCACTTCGGCGCGCCGTGGTGCGTGTGGTGCCACCGGATGGAGGGTTGGATGGCCAAACCGGAGATCGCGGCGATCCTTGACAAGAACTTTGTGGATGTGAAGATCGATATCGATCGAATGACCGGCGGCAAGGGGGAGATGGCGAAGTACTGCAAGACCAAGAACGAGGGGATTCCTTGGTTTGTCTTCCTGAGCGCCGAGGGGGCGACGGTGGCGACCAGCGACGGGCCGAAGGGGAACGTGGGGTTCCCGGCCGAGGCCGGTGAGATCGCGCACTTCGCCGAGATGCTGACCAAGGCGTGCCCGAAGATGAGCGAGGGGGATCGGAAGGTGTTGCTGGATTCGCTGAAGCCGAAGGAAAAGACTGTCGGGGCGGCGCCGGCGGCTGGACGCTGAGGCATATTTATGAGCGGACTGCCGGCCCACGGGCCGCTGAAACTCGGCATGGTCGGCGGCGGGCGCAACGCGTTCATCGGGGCGGTGCATCGGCTGGCGGCGCAGCTCGATGGGTCGTTCGTGGTGACGGCGGGGGCGCTGTCATCCTCGCCTGAGAAGGCGCTGGCGTCCGCGCGTGAGTTGGGGCTTGCGCCCGAGCGGAGTTATGGATCGTGGAAGGAGATGGCCGCGGCGGAGACGAAGCGGCCCGGGGGCGAGCGCATCGACGCGGTGACGATCGTGACGCCGAACGCGACGCACTTCGAGATCGCCCGCGGGTTTCTCGAGGCGGGGATTCCGGTGATACTGGACAAACCGATGGTGACTTCGCTGCGCGAGGCCAGGGAACTGGCGGCGGTCGCGGAGAAGACGGGGACGCTGCTGGCGGTGACGTACAACTACACCGGCTACCCGATGGTGAAGCACGCGGCACACCTGGTGCGATCCGGGGAGCTTGGGACGATCCGCAAGGTCTTTGTGGAGTACCACCAGGGGTGGCTGGCGACCAAGCTGGAGGACAGCGGCCAGAAGCAGGCGGCGTGGCGGAACGACCCGGCGCAGGCGGGGGCGGGGGGCTCGGTCGGCGATATCGGCACGCACGCGGAGAACCTGCTGAGCACGGTGACGGGATTGTACATCGAGTCGCTGTGCGCGGAACTCAACAGCCTTGTGCCGGGGCGCACGCTGGACGACGATGCCACGGTGCTGATGCGGCTCTCGGGCGGTGCGCGGGGGGTGATCACGGTCTGCCAGGTGGCGATCGGCGAGCAGAACAACCTGACGCTGCGGGTGCACGGCGACAAGGGCTCGCTGTGGTGGCGGCAGGAAGAGCCGAACCAGTTGAAGGTGGCGACGATCGACGGGACCACAAGGATCGTGTCGCGCGGTGAGGGTCTGTCACCGGCAGCCGCGGCGGCGACAAGGTTGCCGCCGGGGCACCCGGAGGGGTTCATCGAGGGGTTCGCCAACGTGTACCGCGGCATTGCACAGGCAATCCGTGACCGTGCGGCGGGGCGGAAGCCCGGTGGCCTGGGGGCGGAGATTCCGACTGTGCACGATGGGCTGCGGGGTGTGCAGTTTATCGAGCAGGTGGTGCGGAGCGCCAAGGCGGGCGGGGCGTGGGTGAAGTGGGAGGCGTGAAGTGCCACTGAACTCGTTGCGAGGTCCGTGTCGGACGCACGACCGCCCACGAAAATGACCGGCTCCGAACTCTGGTGCCCTGAGCCATGTAAGCGATTGCAGTGTTCAAGGCGGACGGGGTATCCTCCGGGCAAGGAGCCGCGGATGCTGCGGATGTGGCTGAGTTTGATGCTGGCGGGCTGGGCGGCGTGTGCCGTGGCGGTGGGGCAGGTGCGGACAGTTGACGACTTCGCCAAGCTCGACGCGTGGAAGGTGATTACGTCGGACGGCGTCAAGATGACAATCATGCCGGATCACTCGGGTGATCCCCCCCGTCCGGCGATGCGCATCGACTTTGAGTTTGTCTCGGGCGCGGGGTACGGGATTGTGCAGCGAGAGGTGCCGTTGGACTTGCCGGAGAACTACGAATTTGCGATGGGCATCCGCGGCAGTGGGGGGTGCCCAGCCAACGACCTGGAGTTCAAGCTGCTCGATGCGCCGAAGGGCGAGAACGTCTGGTGGTGCAAGAGACGGGCGTTTGAGTTTCCTGATGAACGCACGGTTCTGAGGTATCGCAAGCGGGACATCTCCTTCGCGTGGGGACCGTCCGGAGGCAAGCCGCTGACGGCGATCAGCAAGATCGAGATCGCGATCGCTTCGAGTTCTGGCGGCAAGGGGAGCGTGTGGCTGGACTCGCTGACGTTCCGCGAGTTGCCGCCGGTGCGGCCGTACGAGGGCAGGACGACGGCGAGGGCATCGAGCGAGGTGGAGGGGCACGCGGCTCTCTCGGCTATTGACGGCGATGCGAAGACGGCGTGGCGGGCGGCGGGCGATGACGCGGCGCCGGCGCTGACGATGGACTTCGGCGCGGTGCGCGAGTTCGGCGGCGTGACGATCGACTGGGGAGCGGAGGCGGCGCCCAAGAGCGCCGAGGTGGAGACGTCGGTTGATGGCGAGACGTGGGTGCGGGGTGGGTTGCTGCTGGCTGAAAAACTGCCGACGCGCAGTTACGTGCGGATTCCCGATGCCGAGGCGCGGTACGTGCGGGTGAAGATGACTCCGGCTATGGCCGACGCCAAGCGAGCGCCCGTCGGCATTGCGGGCGTGCGTGTGGAGCCGCTGGAGTTCGGGCGGTCGATGACGGACACGTGGAAGGCGATCGCTGCGGAGCACCCGCGCGGCTACTTCCCGCGGTACTTCACGGGAGAGCAGTCGTTTTGGACGGTGGCGGGTGTGCCGGGGGATGAGCACGAGGTGCTCGTCAACGCGGACGGGATGATCGAAGTCGAGAAGGGCGGCTTCAGTCTTGAGCCGTTCATCATGAACGAGCGGGGACGATTGTTCACTTGGGCGGAAGGGGATACGCGACAGAAGCTGGACGACCAGGGATTCCCTACGCCGCGGGTAAATCGTGCGGCGGATGGTCTGGACTTGGAGGTGGCGATCGAGCCGGTTGTGCGTCAGAGCGGCGAGCGGGCGATGTTGGTGGTGTACAGCATCAAGAACCTGGAACGCACCAATCGCAAAGTCCGCTTTGTGCTCGCGGTCCGACCTTTCCAGGTAAATCCACCTTGGCAGTTCCTCAACACCCCGGGCGGCGCGGCCCGCGTCACGGCGATCCGTCAGGATCGCGGCGACATCGTTGTGAACGGTCGCCAACGTGTCATGTTGATCGACCACCCGCAGGCGTTTGGCGCCCAGACTTTCGCCGCGGGGGAGATCATTGATGCTGTTGTCTCGGGCAAGCTGCCCATGGCGAGTGTGGTCAGCGATGAAATGGGGAACGGTGCTTCGGCCGCGGCTGTCTATGAACTTTCCCTTGGTCCGACGGAAGTTCGCGCCGTGAGGCTGATCCTGCCGCTGGGACAGGCAGAACGGCCGTTATGGATCGCCGCTGCAGACGACCGGCTGATGGCCCCGACGCCGGCTGGGTTGGCGAGCATTCTCGGCACACGATCGTTGCCCTCACCGGATCAGCGTATTGTGTTGAAGCTACCGCCGTTTGCGGATTACCTGCGCGACTCCATCCGCGCCAACCTCGGTTACATTTTCGTTAACATGGATGGCCCAGGCTTCCAGCCCGGCTCGCGGTCGTACGAGCGTTCGTGGATCCGCGACGGTTCGATGACCGGCGCGGCGTGCCTGGAGTTCGGGCTGATGGAAGAGCCGCGCAAGTTCGTGGAGTGGTACGAGAAGTACCAGTTCCCCAGCGGCAAGGTGCCGTGCGTGGTAGACAAGCGCGGGCCGGACCCTGTGCCGGAGAACGACAGTCACGGGCAACTGATCTACGCGATCGCAGAGAACTTCCGGTTCCATCCCGACACGCCGTGGCTGCGGGCCCGCTTTCCGGCGGTGAAGGCCGCGGTGAAGTACATCCAGGAACTGCGGGCCCAGCGGATGACCGACGAATTCAAGGATGCCACGAAAACAAGGCAGGAACCCGGCAAGGCGGCTGTGCCCGTCACGGCGTTCTACGGCCTCGTGCCCGAGTCGATCAGCCACGAGGGGTACTCGGCCAAGCCGATGCACTCGTACTGGGACCAGTTCTTCGTGCTCAAGGGTTTGAAGGATGCGGCGTTCATCGCCGAGGCACTGGGTGAGAACGAGCTGGCCAAGCAATGGAGGGATCTCGCGGCGGATTTCCGCAAGTGTCTGCTCGAGTCGATCCGCATCACGGCCAAGACCCACGGAATCGACTACATCCCGGGGTGCGTCGAGCTGGGCGATTTCGACGCGACGAGCACGGCGGTCGGCATCACGGTCTGCGGCGAGCTGGAACACATGCCGCGGGAGTTGGTGGATGCGACGTTCGACCGGTACTGGGCGTACTTCGTCAAGCGGCGCGACGATCCGAACTTTGAGTGGATCGACTACACGCCGTACGAGCTGCGGGTGGTCGGCGCGATGGTGATGCTCGGCCACCGCGACCGCGCGATGCAGATGCTCGACTGGTTCATGAAGGACCAACTCCCGGCCGGGTGGCACCAGTGGGCGGAGATCGTTCACAAGGACCGAAAGGCCGGCAAGTGGATCGGCGACATGCCCCACACGTGGGTGGGATCGGATTTCTTGCGGTCGGTGCGATCGATGTTTGTGTACGAGGGCGGGCCGGGCGATTCGATCGTGCTCTTGGCCGGGGTGCCGCAGACGTGGCTGGATTCCAGCAACGGCGTGGAGTTCGAGCTTCCCACTCACCGGAGCAAGCTGAAGATGAAGGTGAAATCCGGAGCCGACGGCTGGACGCACGCGACGCTCGAATCGGACAGGCCGATCGGGCAAGATATCTGGATACGACCGCCCTCGCTCTCTTCACCCGACAAGGTCCGTGTGAACGACAAACCCACGGTCGTCCGCGACGGCATGATCCCCGTCGATACCCTCCCGGCCACCATCGTGTACATTCGCTGACCAGTACCCCTTCGATTTTTCTTCAGGTCGCCTTCTGACTGCTCCCATGTCCCGCGTCACACTCACCAACATCTCCAAGACCTACCCCAACGGTTTCAAGGCCGTGGACGGCTTCTCGCTCGATATCGCCGACGGCGAGTTTGTCGTTTTCGTCGGTCCCTCCGGCTGCGGCAAAAGCACCACGCTCCGCCTGATCGCTGGATTGGAGGAGGATTTCAGCGGTGACATTCGCATCGGCGAGCGACTGGTCAACACGCTGGAGCCCAAGGACCGCGACATCGCGATGGTGTTTCAGAACTACGCGCTCTACCCGCACATGACGGCGTACAAGAACATGTCCCTCGCCCTCGAACTCCGCGGCGTCCCCAAGGACCAGGTGCGCACGAAGGTGAACGACGCCGCCAGGATGCTCGGCATCGAGAACTTGCTCGAACGCAAGCCCGGGCAACTTTCCGGCGGCCAGCGCCAGCGCGTGGCGCTGGGGCGAGCGATCGTTCGTCAGCCCAAGGCGTTCCTCTTCGATGAGCCGCTGAGCAATCTCGACGCCAAGCTCCGCGTCAGCACGCGGGCCGAGCTGAAGTCGTTGCACCAGCGCCTCAAGACCACGAGCATCTATGTGACACACGACCAGGAAGAGGCGATGACGCTCGGCGACCGCATCGTGGTGATGGCGGGCGGCAGGATCCAGCAGGCCGCGCCGCCGTTGGAAGTCTACCGGCGGCCGGTCAACCGTTTCGTCGCGGGGTTTGTCGGCATGCCGCCGATGAACTTTCTCACCGGCACGCTCGGTCCGTCCGTTTTCGTTGAGCGTGGCGCCTCCGGCATCACGCTGCCGCTCGCGCGCGACGCTGCGGAGCGGCTGCGCGGCCGTGCCGGTGAGGGGCAGGATCTCGTTGCGGGTTTCCGTCCGCAGTCCCTCGCGCGATCAAGCAACGGCACCCCATTCGCCGTTCAATCCGTCGAACCCCTCGGCGAGCAGATGGACCTCCAACTCTCCACGCCGGCCGGGGCGACGGTCGTCGCGCGGCTGCCCGCGGACGACGGCGTTCGCGCCGGCCAGACGCTGGCACTGACGATCGCCCCCGAAACGATGCATGTCTTCGAGCCGGGCGAATTTGGACGGAATCTGACGCTGGCATAGTTCGATCAGGATCGGATTTGATCGCGTCTTCGTCGACTCCCTATCGATTCCCGCTCCGATCCCGCATTCACTCCGTGGTACTCCGTGCAACTCCGTGTTGAAAAGGCCTTCATGACGACCTTCCCGAAGAACTTCACCTGGGGCGCCGCCACCAGCGCGTATCAGATCGAGGGCGGCTGGAACGCCGGCCAAAAGGGCCCCAGCAACTGGGACGCCTTCTGCCACGACCGTGTGCCCGCCGGCTCGGTCGGCGACATCCCCGGCCAGGTTTACACGCCGGGCAATGTCTTCCAGAACCAGACCGGCGATGTCGCGGCCGACCACTACCACCGCTGGCCGGAGGATGTCGCGATCATGCGCGACATCGGCCTGCAGGCGTACCGGTTCAGCATCGCGTGGCCGCGCGTGATTCCCGGCGTCGATCGCAAGCCGAGCGCCGAGGGCCTGGCCTTCTACGACAAGCTGGTGGACGGCCTGCTCGCGGCGGGCATCCAGCCGTGGGCGACGCTCTTCCACTGGGATGTGCCGTTGTGGGCGTGGCACGCGGGTGCGTGGCTCAACCGCGATATCCAGCACTGGTTCGCCGAGTACGCGCAGGTGGTGGTGGACAAGCTCTCCGACCGCGTGACGCACTGGATGACGATCAACGAGCCGCAGATCTTCCTCGGCCCGAGCGAACTCGAGGGCCTGCAGACCAGCAACAAGCGTGCGGGCCACGGCGAGCGTCTGCTGGCGGCCCACAACTGTCTGCTTGCCCACGGGCAGGCGGTGAAGGTGATTCGGTCGCGTGCCAAGAAGCCGGCGCAGATCGGATTCGCGCCGATCGGGCGTGTGATGGTGCCGTGGAGCGAGCGTCTGCCCGATGGCGGCCTCGACCACGCCGACGGCCGCATGTTTGCCGATCCCTCGCCTCAGAACATCGATGCGGCGCGGCGGGCCACCAACGCGACGCTGTACAAGGATTTCTGGACCAACGCCTGGTTCGCCGACCCGATCGTCTTCGGGCGCTACCCCGAAGATGGCTTGAAGCTCTACGGCGATGCCGCCCCGCGCGAGGTGACGCACCCCGCCGCGGGGGACATGGAGACGATCGGCCAGAAGATCGACTTCTACGGGATCAATGTCTACGACGCGGAGTTGTTCCGCACGTGCGCGCCGCGCCACGACAACCCGTGCGGGCCGCAGGCGACGTACGAGAAGGTGCTGATGGAGCCGGGACAGCCGCGCACGGCGATCGGGTGGAACATCATCCCCGAGGCGCTGTATTGGGGACCGAAGTTCCTCTACGAGAAGTACAAGCTCCCGATCGTCGTGACCGAGAACGGCCTGTCGTGCATGGATTGGTTGAGCATGGACGGCCATGTCCACGACCCGCAGCGCATCGACTACACGCGCCGATACCTGCTCCAACTCCGGCGTGCGATCGAGGGCGGCGCCGACATCCGCGGCTACATGCACTGGTCACTCCTCGACAACATGGAGTGGTCCAGCGGCTACCAGAACCGCTTCGGCCTGGTGCATGTGGACTTCACGACGCTCAAGCGGACGCTGAAGGACTCGGCCAAGTGGTACCGTGAGGTCATCCGCAGCAATGGGTCCAATCTGTAAATGGCATTGGATTCACCCTTGTGCATCAGCGGAATCTGTGGTAGCCTCCCGCCAACTCACGGGAAACACGCATGGCCATCGATCCGATGCTCTACGAGAAGTACTCCGGCCGCTCGGCTGATCCCACGCAGCGCATGGGCGAGGCCCTCGCCGGTGCATCGAAGCGGTCGAGCCAGATCGGCTCCGGCGGCGAGAGCGACGGCGGCCGCCCCGACGCATGTTCATGGGCCTCAAGGCCCAGTGGTGGATTTCGATTGTGTTGTCGTTGATCGTGCTGGGCGTCTTGACCTGTGTGTTCGCACGCTGGCAAGATCCAAAAAAGATTCTGCGCACGTCGCCTGCGATCTCAATCACAATCGAGGAAGAACCGCGAGAGGAACAAGATCACGTCGTCGGCAGTGTATTGACCATCACGACCGCGCGCCCCGCCCACGATCGCCACGTCCGCCGGCGGCTGAGCCGCAAAGAATTCACTGAGAAATTCGACCACGTCATCGACAGTCAGGTGGCCATCGGGCGTCCCGGCTCCGCCGATGCTGGCAATGTCCGCGAGGTTGCACGCGAGCGAGATGTGCGCTATCCAACCCTCATCCACACCGTTGTGCAATCCTTCGCCGACGATGCACGTGCCATCCCGACTGACTCTGCGTGCGGCGGTCAGCCTCCAATTCTCTAAATTCAGGCCGAGCGTCGGTAAGTACGTGTTGAGGTCCACCATCCCGGTTGCGGCCGTCCACATGATGGCGATGGGGCCCGAGCCCGCCGCGGCAGTGCCGACGACGATCGATCCATCGCCGCTGACGCCGAATGCCCGCGAAGACTCCGTGACCGGTGGCGTGCCCAGACTCTCGGCCGCAACGGTCCAGCGCACCGCGCGATCGCCGCTGGGTGTGGTCGCGTGCCCCACCACCACCGTGCCGTCGGTGTTCACTGCCCACGCCGCGGATAGCGTGCTGCCCGCCGGACCCTCCAGGGCGACCATGCCCTCACCGGCATGCCAGCGGAATGCCCGCACGCCGCTGTGGCCCACGATCGTGGAGCCATCGCCGTTTGTGCCGCGGGCCACCGACTGGGTGTCGCCGGCGAGCATTCCCAGGCTCGAAAAGGTCGAACTCCCGTTCTCATTCAGGACCGAGCGGTAGGCGATGAGGTCGCACATTCCCACTGTCACACGCCCGTCGCCGCTGATATCCCAAGCATCGCGCCCGAAACGGGAATTGTCGGACTCACCATGATTCCGGGTGGGCCGTCGCCTGTCCACTGGTACGGCTTCCAGATGCTGTCGAATCGCCCATACCCCGCGACCACGCGCCCATCGTCGCTCACGGCCGTGGCCGTGCGGTCGGCCAAGTCCGTCAAGACATGCATCCCACCCTGACGCGTCCAGCGAAACGACTTGAAGTCTGGGTAAGCGCTCTCACCCACCACCACCGAGCCGTCACTGTTTACCGCACAAGCCCTTGAGATGGTCTTGCCCGGAAGCCCCCCCAGCCCGGTGAACGACGGGGAAGCGATCACCTGGCTGCTGGCGAGCAAGAGCACGGCGGCCGCGATACGGGCTCGGCTGGCCACCGACGCCGCGCCCATCTGCGGCGAGACCGGCTCTCCGGAATACCGGATGGCGGTAGTCTCGTGGAAGCGTGTCATGTCCACAATAATACACAGTGTCGCCCCGCTCGCCATGGCAAATACAAGCGAGAACACGGGAATTAGAAAGCTCCTGAGCGATACATCAAATGACCTGACTCCTGTGCGCGCGGAAGCTCCTCACTTCTCGCTGCTCTCCCGCACCACCAGCCGCGTCTCCAGCCGGGCCGTCTCGCTGGGTGCACCGGGGTTCTCCAGCCGCTTCATCAGCAGCCGGATCGCTGTCGCGCCGACCTGGCCCATCGGCACGTGGACGCTCGACAGCTTCGGCCGCACGATCGAGGCCAGCCGCGTGTCGTCGAAGCCGATGATACGGACATCGCCGGGCACGTCGCATCCCAGGTCCTCGACGGCCTGGAGCACGCCGACGGCGATGTCATCGTTTGCGCACAGCACCCCGCACGGCTTGAGCAGCCCGGCGCCGTGCATGTGCTCGGCCCACTGGTAGCCCCACGTTTCCGTGTACTCACGGAAGGCGACCTGCTTCGCTCCGGCGGCGTGGCCGGACGCCTTGAGCGCACCGACAAACGCGTCGGCACGTGTGCGCGTGTCAAAGTTCGTTTCGGGGCCGCCGACAAAGAAGAGGTTCGCGGCCGGAGTTCCCGCCAGCAGGTGACGCGTCGCTTCGAGCGTGCCGGAGATGTTGTCGATCAGGATGCTGTCGACACCCTCGCTCTGCACCTCCATGTCGATCGCGACCACGGGCAGCCCAGTGTCGCGCGCCTGCTTCCAGAGCGCGTTGTTCGGCTCGGCGATCATCACCGCCAGCCCGTCCACCAGGCCGAAGCTCGGGTTGAGATCGCTGCCGTTGCGCCGCGCCTCCGATGAAACCAGCAGGTGGTACCCCTGATGGCGAGCCTCCTCGTCGGCGCCCTTGAGCAGCTCGGAGTAGAACTCGCCGTGGATGTCGGGCAGCACGAAGCCGAGCACCTGGCTCTTGCGCGTCATCAAACCCTTGGCGAAGAGGTTGGGTTTGTAACCGGTTGCAGCGATCGCCTTGCGTACTTTGTCGGCGGTTTCAGCGGAGACCAATTCAGGGTTGTTGAGAACGCGTGAGAC
>JBOHNM010000042.1:0-27087 GCA_050730675.1 Phycisphaerales bacterium
GTCGCTGTGCGCAGCACAGGCGAAGCGCTGCACCGTTTTTCGTTGCACGGGCCGGGGGCGATCGCTCTGCTGGCGAAGTACTCGACGCATGAGGGTGGCTTTCCGCTGGCGGAACTCAAACCCGGACAGGCGGTGCAGGTGAAGATCGACGGGCGCAGAGCAACGGCCTTCCGCGACGATATTACCGGCGAGATTGGCCTGCACCTGATCGTCGCGACCGCCGACGCCGCCAAGGTCTACGAGTCGCTCCTGCGGGGTGCACACGAACATGTGCATGGCCACGCGGGACCCAACCCGCGCCCGCTGCTGCGCCCCATCGGCTGGCACGCCTTCAACATCGCGCGGATCGAGGCCGGGACGCCCCTCTACAACATCGACTTCGGTCCCGATTCGCTCCCCGCCGAAACCGGCCCGGCCACGCTCCACGACCGCGTGAGCTTCAAGAAAGGGTGCTACCTCGGCCAGGAGATCGTGGCCCGTATGAACGCCCTGGGCGCGCCGAAGCAGACGCTGGTGGCTCTGCGCTTGACCGACCCAGCCGCGGCGGGCGGCGGCTCCTCTGATGAACTCGCGCGGCTGCCGCACGGCGGCGCTCCGGTCTTCGCGAGCGACGCACCGAGCTCCGAGCCCGTCGGCGCCGTCACCAGCAGCACGCTCGCCCCGATGCTCTCGCGCTCACCGATCGCCTTGGCCATGGTCAAAACCAAGCACGCTGCGCCGGCCAACAAGCTCTGGGTCGCCGCCGAGGGCGGCGCCACGCTCCCGGCAACAGTGGGGGACTCCTTGCGCCTTTGGGGCAAGTGAACGCCGGCGGACCGGCCCTTCCGATCTGTGCGGCGCACTGCCGAAATGACCGCGGCGCAGTCCACCCGGCGGCCACACAACGAACGTTCCCGCCCCAACCCACCTCCACGTTCCCACCGTCCGTCTCGCGAACTCGGCGCGGCGCTTCACGAACCGGAACGCACACCCGACGGGCTGGCTCGCACGCGCGCATCCACGTACCTGAGCCACCAATCCCGTGCGGTCGCATCCAAGTATCGGAGAAACCAGCCGCTTACGAATTGTGAACAACGCGAGAAGATCCACGTACACGTGTCGTCGGCACGTCGGTGCACGGCTTATCCACCACGCCGAAGTTTGCGATTGCACACATCGCCCGCATCGGGCATCCTTCCGCTTCGCGGGGATCCCGGAGCAACACGATGAGTAACCAAGCGTGCGCGGCGTGTGCGAGTGTGTTGGCCTTGTTGGCGGCCGGTGCGGCCCGGGCCCAGGAGGATGTCCCGCGATTCTGGTGCGAGGCGCAGCAGGAGCCTGTCCGCGGCACCGCAGCCGCGGACCCGCGCTTCGTGCGCATCGTGCGCGTGGACATCGGCCGCGGCTTCGGCCAGAGCGGGATGACCCAGTGTTCGCCGCTCACCGGCACCGAAACGGCGACGGTCGTCTGCAACCAGATCGAGGCCCGGCTCGCCACCGGTGAACTCGCGGCCGGCAAGATCGCCGTCATGCTCATCCGCCTGGGCGAGGGCACGCCCTGGGAGACCTGCTACCACAATAATGTGCACCTCATCTACCACCCCGACGATGCCCTGCCACCCGGAACACTCTCGGCCGATCCCGCCGCTCGCTTCAATACCCCCTGGACCTTTCACGGCGTTGACGAGACCCTTCTCTGGTACACGGCGTTCATCGATGAATACCAGGCGCGACGTTTGGCCAACCCCAACCTTCCGCCGCCCGACCGTTTCATCTACGACAACGAGGCTGTCCTCGGTATCACCTACTGCCACAACAGCCCGCCGGGCCCGGACGACAACTGCACCGTCGGCTTCGGCGAGTTCTTCGCCGCGCTGCAGAACGACCCGAGGTATTCGACGGAGATCATCTCGGGCACCCTCAGCTCGACGGCCAACGCCGCCACCCTCCGGGACCTGTTCGAAGAGGCCAACCTCCCGGCCACCGATCCTTCGACATGGCTCTTCCTCACCGCGGAGAACCAGCAATTCGGCCATTGGTACAGCCGCATCGCCTCGCAGGTGCTCACCTCCACCATGGACATCACGGCATTCCAGCCGGCCAACGGGACATGGGGCGCGCTGTCCGGCAACTACACCTACTGGAACGCCGACGGCGCGACCGACCCCGCGCTCCCGCCCTTTGTGGCACGCAATTGGAATATCTACGATCCGCGCGATACCAACCACACCTGGCAGAGTTCCGCCCTCAACTCCAACGCTCACCTCCAGATGCCCGTGCTCTACGGGCCGTTCGGCTTCAACCCCGACCTCGGATACCCGCTCGCCGAATCCGCCCTCTACCTCGCCCGATACCAGCTCGACACCATCCTCCACTCCGGCACCGGGGTCGATCCCGCCAAGACCATGCCGTTCATCGACATGTATCTCTACTGGTACAACGACCCGGGCCACTACCGCGACATCGTCGCGCTCAGCCGCGCCAAGGGCGTCAAGGAGTACGCCCTCTGGGCTTCCGAGATCGGCCCCACCAACCTCGACCGCTGGATCCGGCTCCACGACGTCGTCGACCAGGTCTACGGCGTCCGTGTCTTCGATTCCGCCGTCACCCGCGGCGAGGTCATCAGCGGCGCCACCGAGTCCCTCTTCCGCTCCGAGTACACCGATCCGCTCGTCGTGACCGGGAGCGACAAAGACGGCACGGCCCATATCGAGGTGGCGTTCAAGACCAACCCCGAGTTCCCTCATGGCAACGGCATCAAGATCAACATCGAAGCCTGGGCCGAGGGCCCCGCCCCGGTCGCGTGCTTTGTTGAACTCTTCGACAACGTTACCAGCACCTGGGAGTACATCGACGCGTTCTACGCCGTCGCGCCGCGCACCATCGCCACCTACGAGAGGGCCGCGCCCGTCGCCCGCTTCTACGACGCCGACGGCATCATCCGCGCGCGCCTGATCTACGCCTCCTCGGAAGTCCCCTGGCAGGCGTCCACAGACTTGGTTCAGATCGTCGGACTCGATCCCTGCCCGGCCGACTTCAACCGCGACGGTGTCGCGTCCATACAGGACCTGTTCGACTTCCTCGCCGCCTACAACGCTGGCGGCGGCTGCCCCGAAACCGATCGCTGCCCCGCCGATTTCAACCGCGACCGGCAGATCACCGTCCAGGATCTTTTCGATTTCCTGAACGTCTTCTTCGCCGGCTGCGGCAGCTGAACCGCTGCTGGCGCCGCTCAAGCCCCTGCGCCGCGCAGGGGCTTTTCATTTTGGCGTGCAGCGTCGCGATGACGACGTTTGAACGCAATCGCCGACGGTGCAGCCCTACAACGATCAAGCCCTTCGATGTGCTCGTCGAAGGGCTTGATCTTTCGAAAAATCGATAGGACGCCAGTTGTGTTGTTTCTGGAGGATGTTCGGGCAAGGAGGGGTACTACTACGGCTGTTTAGATTCTGACCGCAGTCTGGCCGGTCTTGTGAGATTGGAATCTGAGTTCTGTTGATCCGTGAACCCGTGAGATAAGTTTGCCTCACTGGTGGGGCGTCCATCACCGTTTGTCTCGACGGCATGCATTAGACTATGGGAGGTGCCAAGGAACCAGTCCCTTGCCCTTTACTGCTGGTTGAAGGATCCGTAATCTGGACGCTGCCGAAACCGCCTTTGGACGCGAATTAGCTCTGCTAACCCCTCAGGATGCATCTGGGCGAGCTGCTACAACCAAAGAAATCGGCATGGTCCATCACGAGCGGTTCATAGAATCCCGCGAGAGTGGCAAGCCAGAGGAAACCGTGCTGAAGCACGCCCAGGCAGCAGAGGAGCATTATCTCCAAGCTCTCACCCTCTGTCCCCCTAACGCTCTCACCGACCTAGGCCCCATCCACAATCAGCTAGGCGCCCTCTACGCTGAAGTCGGCCAAACCGAGCTAGCTCGTAAGCACTTCGAGAAACGTGCTCAACTAGCAGAGCAAACGGGCAACCACCACAGTGCCGGGCTAACTCGATTTAATATGGGTCTCATGTACCTCCAAGCCGCTCAGCGAGAGTCGGCTTCGCTCCGTCAGTGTGACCTCCTGCATCGAGCGCAAGCCTATGCCCACGCCGCCGTGCGCGACTTCCAGCACTATCAAGGTCGTGCGGCCGCAAATGAAGCCAAGGCCCAGGCGCTCCTCACCGATATCGCCCAAGCCCTCGCGAAACCGCCGCCCTAGTCTCAAGCTGCGAAGGGTGCAGGATCTGATGCAGATGTTGCCGACGAGTGGGCTGAAATGATGAACGTGCGACGGTGGTGGAAGCGGGTGGGCACGCGTGACTACATGGTTTGTATCCGATTCATCGTGGGTCACTGCCCCGGGCACTACGTGCGTGATCTTCCGCCGCGAATCGAGTGACGCGGATTTGGACGGTGCTCCCCTCGCAAAAGCCGGTAACTCTAATCCATATTTTTGTGCCGGATGAGCGTAGAAAGATTCCGCATTCGCCGGTCGGCGTAACTGTGAGTCGGTTGTGGTGAGGTCCGGCCGTATACACCGTCAACACCAGCATCACTTCAAATTCCGAGCCTCGTCATTCGTCGTGAGTGGTACCCACCTCAGGCAAATTACCAATATACACCCTAACGCACGAAAAGGCACTTGCAAGCCTAGCGTTTTACGATTATCCTAACAAAATGCCCGTCCCAACCCCCAATACGATCACCTCCACCCGCTGGCGCTCCGCCGATGCCCTCCTCGCCATCGCCGAGGATCCCAAGGCTTCCGCCCGGGAGCGCCGCCTCGCCGCCATGGCCGTCCTTGACCTCTGCGACAAGGCCGAAGCCGCTCTCGCCGGCCAGTCCTCAACCACATCCGCGGCCGCCACCACATCCGCGGCCGCCACCACAGCCCCACGCCCGCCAGAGCACCCCCAGCCTGCCCTCCAGGCTCCGCCGCAGTCCCAGCCGCAACCACAATCGGTGCCGCAACCGGCGACGCCTCCAGTCGCCGCGGCCCAAGTCGTCATCCACCAGTCCGCAGGCCAGCGCACGCCCGTCCCGTCCACCCAAGCCCCCTCGCGCGCCGACCACACTCCAGCCCAACCCCGCGCGGCCTGACATTCGTGGCATCGCCCTTCCGTGCGATGCTCTTGGCCTTGTACGCCGGCTTGCCGCAGGCTCCTATCTCACAGTCACTTTCCACGCCCGCAGGCGCAACGTTTCCTGCCGGGCTATTGGCCACATCCAGAACACAACAGTCCGCGATCTTTGACAACCGCAAGTTTCTGTGCCCGGCGACAGGCTGTTCCTGCCCTCTTCATCCTTTCAACTGTTCGTCTCTTTCCTGTTTGTCTCCGCGCCCTCTGTGCACCAACCGTCTTCGTCTTCCTCTCTGCTCTCTGTGAATTCTGTGGTGAACCTCTTCAACTTTTCCCGCACTCCGGACAAGGCCCCGGCAGCGTCCCGCGCTCATAGCGGCAGTGGGGGCAGATGCCCGGGCCGGGACGTCGAAGGCGGCGGATGCCCAGGACCGAGAGCCACAACAGTGCGGGTGTCGCGGCGAGGACCATCATGAGCCAGTGGGGGAGCATGACATAGGTGGCGGCATCGCCGTTGATGTAGTAGGGCCAGGTGGCGATGCCGTTCCAGTGCCAGCTGTAGCGGTATTCGTAGACGTTGCCACGGGGGATGTTGTAGCCGATGGCATTGTCGATGGTGAGAGTGGTGCGGCGGTAGCCGAGTTCGGCCTCGAAATTGGGTGGGAGCTTTTTGTCAGCGATGATCGTGGGGCGGTGGCCGAAGCGGAGGATGATGTGACCGTTGAAGGTATCAACTCGGAACTCGCGGTAGAGGCCCGGCCAGAAGACGGTCTTGGGGTCCGGCGGCTTCTCGTCCCACCAGTTGCGGGGAGGCAGGCTCGTCAGCGGTGCTGGCTCGAAGGCGTGGGTGGCGTACTGAAGCTGATCGATGATGGCGTAGCTGCGGCGCCAGTGCCAGGCGGCGGCGAGCATGAGGACGATCGA
Source organism: Phycisphaerales bacterium (assembly GCA_050730675.1). GTDB lineage: Bacteria > Planctomycetota > Phycisphaerae > Phycisphaerales > UBA1924 > JBOHNM01. Next base: position 5,971 of record JBOHNM010000042.1, read on the forward strand.
GATGAAGGGCAGGGCGAGGAAGAGGGCCCGCCGGGCCTTGCGGAGGAGCATTTGTGAAGGGTAACTGGGCGGGATCGGACGGAGGTCACGAGAGTGTCACGGGGGAAGTGGGCGAAACGACGAAGAGACAAAGAGATAGAGCGAAGAGCGGCCTGTGTGCCGCGATTGACCGGCCAGAGCCGCGTTGCTGCCGGGAGCGATCACCGTGCGAATAATCACCCGTGCCCAAGCTCGCCGACCTCTTTGCGCGGCATCGGCTCCGCTGCACTTCGCAGCGCGAGTGCATCTATCGCGCGCTGGCCAGCACCAACACGCACCCGAGCGTCGAAGAGCTGTTTGTGCTGGTGAAACGCAAGCAGCCGGGGATCGCACTGGCGACGGTCTACAACGCTCTGGAGGCCTTCACGCGGCGCGGGCTGGCGCGGCGGTTCACCGACCCGTCGGGGCAATCGTCGGTGGCGCGGTACGACGCGGACACGCACGACCACGTGCACTTTGTGGACCAGGAGGGGCGGGTGCGCGATGTGCCCGGCGACCTGGGGACGCAGATCCAGCAATCGCTGCCGCGGGAAGTGGTGGACGAACTGGAGCGGCGGATGGGCGTGCAACTGGACCGGGTGAACATCGAGCTGATCGGGCGGGCAACGGGGTCCGGCGGGGCTTGCTGAGCCGGAAGACGTTCACCGCAGCGTGCACAGAGTAGCACAGAGTTGATGCAGGATGCCGCGAGGCTTGAGGGTGTCGTGTTGGGGGTCGGTGATTTGCGGTGGGTGGCGGCCGCCGGGCAAGGGTGAATGCGGGTTATCGGTGAAGATGGGGGCGGCGGCGCTTCAGTCGCGAACTCAAACGCCCGATACCCGGTACGTCCGGATAAGGAGCTTCGCGTGTACACCGCCCACAACCGCCGCCGCTTCCCGAGGTTTGCGCTCCAGCCCGCGTACACGCCGATCGCGGCGCGCATGCTGGACAGTGAGACGTTCGACTTCGAGGGGCACGCGTACGACATCTCCGAGGGCGGGGTGCAGTTCGAGTTGGATCGGGCGATCAAGCCCGGGACCAGAATCGCGCTGGCGATCACGCTGCCGACGATGAACTCGAAGAACATCGGGCCGGGGCGGGCGATCTACGTCTTCGCCAACGTCATCTGGACCGACAACGACGACGTAGACGGCCCGGTGCGGATCGCCGCGGTCTTCACGCGGTTCGCCCGCGCGGGGGACCAGGAGCGGCTGCGCAATGAGTTCCGCACGGGCCAGTACCGTGCCGCGGCGTAAGCGATTTTGATAGACTCGGCTGCCAACCGCGTCGTTCTGGCGTGGCTGTCTCCGCATGACCGAGGACCAATTCCGAAAACTCGCGCTGGGTATGCCCGAGGCGGTCGAGGGGTCGCACATGGGTCACCCGGACTTTCGCGCGGGCGGCCCCAAGGGCAAGATCTTCGCCACGCTCTTCTGGCTCGAGGAGCCGGAAGGGGATGTTGACTGCGCGATGGTGAAGCTGACGCCGGAGGAGCAGGGGGCATTCATCAAGAAGCTGCAGCGGGTGTTCGCGCCGATCAAGGGTGCGTGGGGGAAGCAGGGGTGTACGCAGGTGCGGCTGGACGCGGTGACCAAGGCCGGAGTGCCGCAAGTGCGGCGGGCGATTGACGCGGCGTGGCGAAATGCGGCGCCGAAGAGGTTGCTTGACGGAATCGAGCCCGCGGACGGGGGCTGAACTGTCAATCAGGTGCGCAAAGAAGAAAAGCGACTCGAAGGCTTGACGACATGCCGGCGGTGGTGTATTTTACCTTTCGGTTATTTAGCCGATTGGTGAAATACAATGCCGTCTGACCATCTCACCATGACGTTCGGGGCACTCGCCGACCCTACGCGGCGGGCAATTTTGTCGCGACTGGCCGATGGCGAGACGTCTGTGACGGATCTGGCCAAGCCGTTCAAGATGAGCATGCCGGCGATCTCCAAACACCTGAAGGTGCTGGAGCACGCGGGGCTGATCGCGAGGGGGAGGCGGGCGCAGTGGCGGCCGTGCACGCTGAAGGCCGCGGCGCTGAAGGATGTGGCGGACTGGGTGGACCGGTACCGCGAGCACTGGGAACAGAGCCTGGACAAGCTGGACGTTTACCTCAAGCAGTTGCAAGCGAAGGACAAGAAACATGGCGAGCGCAAGTGATGTCGGTGCGGACCGAGAGATTGTTCACATGCGCATGTTCGATGCGCCGCGCGAGTTGGTCTTCAAGGTATGGACCGACCCGAAGCACGTCGGCCAGTGGTGGGGGCCGCGGGGGTTCTCGACCACGACGCAGAGCATGGAGGTCAAGCCGGGAGGCGTGTGGCGGTACTGCATGCACGGGCCGGATGGGCGCGACTACGAGAATCGGATCACGTACCAGGAGATCGTGCCTCCGGAGCGGCTGGTGTACAAGCATGGCGGGGAACTGGACCTGGAGCCGGTGAACTTCCAGACGACGGTGACGTTCGAGGATGTCGGCGGCAAGACGAAGCTGACGATGCGGTCGATCTTCTCTTCGGCGGCGGTCAAGCGGTTTGTCGCCGAGACGTACGGCGCGGTCGAGGGCGGGAAGCAGCACCTGGATCGACTCGGGGAGTATCTGGCGGAGGCGCAGGGGGCAACGGGTGTTGCAGAATTGGGTGTTTCGAAGGGCGATTTCGTGATCTCGCGGGTCTTCGATGCGCCGCGTGAGTTGGTGTGGAGGGCGTGGACCGAGCGGGAGGGGCTCAACGCGTGGTTCGGGCCCAAGGGCGTGACGATCTCCAAGAGCACGCTCGATCTGCGGGTGGGCGGGGTGTTCCACTATTGCATGCGGACGGCGGATGGGAAGGACATGTGGGGGAAATGGATCTTCCGCGAAGTGACGCGGCCGGACCGGCTGGTGTTCGTCGCGTCGTTCTCGGATGAGGCGGGAGGGATTACGACGCACCCGATGGCGCCGGACTGGCCGCGGGAGATGATCTCTACCATCATCTTTGCGGAGCACGCAGGCAAGGGGCGCGGCACGGTGGTCACCATCCGGTGGAATGCGATCAATGCGACCGAGGCGGAGCAGCGGGTGTTTGACGGCAGCCACGGGTCGATGCAGCAGGGGTGGACCGGCACGTTCGAGAAACTGGTTGCCTACCTTGCGGGGTCGAAGGGGGGCGTCGCCTGAGCGGTCGGGCGCGCTGGTCGGAATTTTTCACGGAGACTCCGCATGGCACTGTACGTAGATGGCTTCGTCATCCCGGTCACCAAGAGCAAGCTGGCGGCGTATAAACGCATGGCCAAGGTGGGTGCGAAGGTGTGGATGGACCACGGGGCGCTGGAGTACCGCGAGTGCGTCGGCGACGACATGGCCGTCAAGTTCGGCCTGCCGTTTCCGAAGCTGGTGAAGACCAAGGCGGGGGAGACGGTGGTCTTCTCGTGGATTGTGTACAAGTCCAAGGCGCATCGGAATGCTGTGAACGCCAAGGTGATGAAGGATCCACGGATTGCCAAGATGATGTTGCCGAAGTCGATGCCGTTCGACGTCAAGAAGATGGCGTACGGCGGGTTCAAGGTGATGGTCGAGGGGTGATCGTGGAGCGAGCTGCGCGGGGCTGATGCGGTCCGCCTCGCGGTTCGGTTGATGGTGTGCAGACTTTGGAGGTCAGCCGATGGATCAGGTACAGAGCGGTGGAGTGTCGAAGGGTGCGATGTGGACCGGCAGGGTGCTTAGCGCGCTGGTGGTGCTGATGATGCTGTTCAGCGCGTCAGGGAAGTTTCTCCTCCCGGCGGGGGCGGTTACGGTCTTTGAGCAACTGGGCTGGTCGAAGGAATCGGCGCTCGGGCTGGGAATTCTCGAGGTTGCCGTTACAGTCCTCTATGTGATTCCTCGGACACGCATCGTCGGTGCGATCCTGCTCACGGCCTATCTGGGCGGAGCGACGGCAACGCACGTGCGGATCAACGACCAGTTCATCTTCCCGGTCATTTTCGGAGTGCTGGCGTGGCTAGGGCTGTGGTTGCGGGATGTACGGTTGAGACCGCTGATGCCGTTGACGAAGGGGTGATACGACATGGCCGGCTTCGCGCATACCACGGATTGAGGCGCGCGATCGCGGTTCGCGCGGCTACGCGCCGAGCTACTCAAGGGCCTTCAGCGCGTCCTTCCCGACCCAGCGCGGGGCGGGATTGGTCGAATCGGCCAGACGGCGGGCGATGGTCGTGGCCGCGGCGTTGAGATCACGGCTACGCCGTCCGATCGCCCGGAGGGCCCAATTGGCGCCCTTCTTGACGAAATTCCGTTCATCGGTCGCCGCGAGTTCGACCAGTTCAAGCGGGCGGAGGAAGAGTTTGTCCTTTAACTCTTTGTTGTGGAGGGCCAAGCAGGCGAGGAGGGCCAGCCCCGCGCGACGGATGAACTCCTCGCGTTTGGCGCACCAGCGTTCGGCGCGTTCGAACGCGAGCTTGGGGGCGACCTGATCGAAGAGCTTGAAGCAAGCGGTGTCGCAGATGCCCCAGTTGTCGAAGTCCTTTGTCCAGCGGTCCATCTGCGGGCCGGTGACGAGCGCCGGCTCATCGACGTAGATCGCGACCATGCGGGCTTCGTATTGCCCGGGGCCCTTCCAATCCCAGAGTGCCGCGGCGAGGGCGTGGTTGCGGGTGGCGTCTTTGCTCTTGGCGCCCTTGGCGACTTTCTGGATCGCGGCCATGCCGACGCCGAAGGCGGTGGAGGCGGAAGGGCCGGTGATTCCGTAGCGGTTTGCCATGTCGTCGCGGACACGCTGGGTACCGAGGCGTTTGAGTGCGTCGACGATGGAGCGAGTGCTTGCGTTGACTGAATCGGCGGGCGTGGACTTGGGTGACGCCTTGCGCGGTTTCTTCGGAGCGGGACTTGAGCGTTTAGCCATGAGTGCATCCTTGATGACGCATCATCCCCGTGCCGCGGCGTGGAGGTCGCGGCCGACTTCCCAGTGGTGGCCGAACGGGTCGAGGATGCGTCCGAGCCGCCAGCCGTGCGAGTCGGCGACGGGGACGACCTGGTTCGCCCCTGCCGCGACGGCCTGGTTGCAGACCGCCGCGGGGTCTTCCACGATCAGGAGCATGCGGACCGAGCAGCCGCCGAGGGATTCGGGGCTGAAATTCAGGTGCTCCTTGGATTCTTCGGCGACCCAGAAGTCTGCTCCGGCGATGGAGAGCCTGGCGACGCCGCCGCCGGGGACGCGGTAGAGTTCGACTGCGTTGAAAGCGGCTTTGTAGAACGCGACTGCGGCGGGCCAATCGCGCACGGCGAGGGTCGCGGTGATCGCGGTTGGGAATGTGCCTGCCGTCAAGGGTCACCCTCCGGTTGGAGCCGCCAGCAATTCGTCGAGCCTGTTGTAGCCCGCCGCGACGCCGTGCTCCATGCCCGAGGCGATTGTGGCATCACGTGCTTCCTTGGAGGGGTAGAGGATCGTCATGGTGAGGAGGGTTTTTCCGCCGTGCTCGGTGAGGGTGAGCGTGCCGACCTGCTCGCCCGACTGCGGCATGCAGCCGAACTCGAAAGTCTCGGTGCGGACGATGCGCCCGCCCGTGCCGCCGGAGGCAGGAGGTGAGACTTCGCGGTAGGTGCCGCGCATCTGCATCTCTTCGCCGCCGGGCCCGCGCCAGGCCCAGCGGAAGTTGCCGCCGGCGCGGTGATCCTCCTCGCAGGCGCTCATCTCCCAGCCGGGCGGGCCGAAGAGCCAGCGCTTGAGGAACTCGGGCCTGGTCATGGCGTTCCAGACCACGTCGCGTGGCGCTTCGAATACGCGGGTCATGACGATTTCGCGGTCGGTGGGGGTGGTGACTTTGAGTGTGTTGATCATGGGAGTCTCGTTGAGATTGAGTTGGCGGATTGATGTGTTCAGGCGGGCTGTGCTTGCAATTGGCGCTGGCGGAGGAGGCCGCCGATCCAGGCGCAGGGGAGGGAGATGGCGACCAGGCCGAGGTTGAACCAGACGGGGCCGAATTCGGGGCCCTTGTTCCAGTGCATCGCCACACCGATGGTGCTGAGGACGACGCCGATCCAGCCGAAGAGCATGGCGTGCCACATCGGGCGGGCGCGGCCGATCACGGCGGTGACCCACGCGGCGAGGATGCCGTAGGGGATGCGGTAGGCGAGGGCCACGATCCACAGGTGCGTGTCCATGGGTTGCATCCAGGGCGGGTATACCCCAGAGGCGTGGAGGGCGGCGTCGGTGCCCATCGAGGTGATGAAGATCACGACGATGCCGGCGAGGATGGCGCCTGCGCTGCGGAGCGGGCTGCCGCGGGGTGGGGAGTTGTTCATGAGGCGAGCACCCCTGAGGCGAGCAGCGAGTCGAGCTTGTTGTAGACGCCGTCGATGGTGCGGATGCCCGACTGCATGACGGTGTCGCGCAGGGCCTTGGTGGCGTAGCGGAGCGTGCTGGTGAGGGTGGTCACGCCGTCGCGCTCGGAGAGAACGGTGGTGACGAGTGTTTCGTCGGAGCCTTGGGCGGGGCAGCCAACGATCGTTTGCGTGTGGACGATGCGGTCGGGGCGAGAGAGTTCGCGGTAGGTGCCGCGGAGGTCCATTTCGTTGCCACTGGGATTGCGCACGACGTAGCGATAGCTGCCGCCGATGTGCAGGTCGGCGTCGCACGTCACGAGTGTCCAGCCTGGTGGGCCCCACCAGCGGCGGAGGAGTTCGGGCTTAGTCCAGGCGTCGAAGACGATGGCGCGGGGGGCTTCGAAGATGCGTGTCATCGTGATTTCGAGGTCGCTGGGGAGTGAGAGTTGGGTGGTGTGCTTACTGGCCACGGTCATGGCGGACCTCCTTGCGTTTGAGCTTGGGTTTGGGGGAGTCTGGCGCGGCGATCGAGACGCGGTTCGGCGCGGGCTTGCCCTGAATCTCGGCGAGCAGCCCGTCGAGGATCTGGAAGCGGGCCTCCCATTGCAAGCGGTAGCCCTCGGTCCAGTCGGCGACATCCTTCAGGGGCGCGGCATCGAGGCGGCACATGTGCGAGCGGCCTTCGACGCGGCGCTTGACGAGCCGGGCACGTTCGAGGACGCGGACGTGCTTGGAGGCCGCGGGGAAGGACATTTTGAGGGGCGAGGTGAGTTCGCTGAGGTTCTGCTCGTGGCCCGCGAGACGGCGGAGGATGGCGCGGCGGGCGGGGTGGGCCAGTGCGTGGAAGACACGGTCGAGTGTGGGGGAGTGATCAAGAACCATATGGTTTAATATACCCGCGGAAGCGGTGACTGTCAACCAATTGGTTTAACAATTTTTTCGAGGTCGCAGTTGCCGCGGCTGCGGCGCGGGCGATTCGTGGATCGGGAGCGACAGCTTAGTGGCCGTACTTTTGGCCGACAAAGTGGAAGCCCACCGCCGCGACGTGGAAGCAGAGGGGGCGTGCATCGCCCGCGAATCGGGCGGCGGTTGGCGAAGTGACATCGCCGGCGACAGGAAAGCAATCGTCGATTGGAATGTTGAGCATGATCTCCTGGCGCAGCACGAGGCCGGTGGCGGGCTCGATGCACATGGCGCGGTCCTGTGGAACGATGTATTCGAGCACGGCCCGCCAAGAGTTGAAGCAGCGGCTCCATGGAGCGGGCAGTGCGGGCTCTGGCACCGGGACAAGGCGGGCGGATGCCTCAGGCGCGGATCCAGTGCCGGGATCAAGCGTCAAGTGCAGTGTGCCGTCGGTCTTGCGTTGGAGGTCGGCTGAGGCGGGGAGGTGCATGGGCACGCCGTCGGTCAGGAGGCGTGTGACCAGGGCGTGGGGCAGGCTGGTGATGGCGGTGGAGAGGAAATGGATGCCGCGGGTACTGGTGGCGGGGTTGACGACGTGGATCCGCCAGTTGGACTGGATGGGTGAGGGCCAGAGACGACGCATGCGGCCGAAGCGGGCGGGACCGAAGTGGCCGTGGCGAAAGGTGAGGAATGAAAAGACGGCGTAGCGGCCGTCGGGGCCGAGTCGCTGGATTCGCAGCGCCGGTGGGGCGATGCGTTGGAGGGTGTCGGCATCGACGAGGTAGTTGATGTAGACGACATCGCGGATGTCGCTGGCCATGGCGGCCGAGGGGATGCGGTGAGCGATTGCACGCAGCAGATGGCTGTTGGCGATGAGGTTACAGAAGCGGGGAAAGAGGCCGCGGCCGGGGTGGCGCCATGGCGCATCGGCGATGGGATTCGACGGAGGTCGGCCGCGGGCGAAGACCGCTTCGCTCACGCCCACCAGCCAGGCGATCAACAGCACGAAGGCGAGTGCGTTGGCGCCGGAGGCGGACTTGGACATGACGGGGTGGCGGGTGAGTGAATCGGGGAGAAAGACCGCCGCGGTGCCGAGTGCGAAGAGGATCCACGTGATCGTGGCAAGCCAGGCGAGGCGCCTGGAGCAGACGCCCGCGGCGATGAAGCACCATGTCCAGCAGAAGGCGCCGGCGAGGTAACCGATGGGGCCGAAGCCGGCGATCATCGTGAAGAGGTGCGATTCGAGGGCGGCGTATGGGGCGATGTCGCCGGTGGAGAGTGCTTGCTGGGCGACTTGCACGCCGTTCCAGGTCCAGAGCAACTGACCGGTTTGGTCGGGAACGACGCCGGCGAGGGTGGTGAGCAGCGCGAGCCACGCGGGGAGACGTGAGATCCAGCGAGTGCGGACAAGGGCGAGGCCGAGCAGGATGTCCGAGGCAGCGGTGACCTGCCAGCCGGACCAACCGAGGCGCCAGAGCCATGGGTGCTCGGCGACGAAGCGGGTGCGGTCGGCGAGCTGGTGACGATCGTCGGCGAGCTGGGCGCAATGGCGGGTGTGGAGGCGATCTTCGAGGCGGCGCTGCGGGCGGGGGCGCACCCGAGCTTTCATCCTAAGAGTGAACGGCTGCACGAGTTGTTGCTACGGCACGGGAGTGACGAGCAGTTGCGGCACACATCGCCGTTCGAGCAGCACAGGCTGGCGCATTGCGATGTGCTGATCGTCCTGAATTACGCCCGGAACGCGCGGTACTTGGGCGGCATTGATCCGGCGCGGGTGGCGATGGCGCAGGCGGCGCGGCGCGAGTTCTTCACGATGTCCACGAAGCGTGCCGCGGCGGGGGAGATGCGGTATTGCCTGGTCGAGATCCCCGGCGAGGCGGCAGCGCAGGATGCGGGGATGTCGCTGGCGGACTACGAGGACTTTGTGTTCCGGGCGGGTTGGCTGCACCTGCCGGACCCGGTCGCGGCGTGGAGAGCGCTGGGGGAGCAGCAGCAGCGGGTGTGCGACTATCTGGAGTCGAAGAAGGTGCTGCGGTTTCGGGCGCCGGCGTCGGATGTGCGCGGCGCCGGCAGCAGTGGGGGGCGTGCCGGTGCGCAAGAGGGCACGGACTTGACGGTGGATGTCTCCGGACGGAAGTGGATCAGCTGCGCCGGGAAGGACAATTTTCCCGATGGCGAGGTGTTCAGTGGTCCGCGCGATGCCGAGGGTGTGGTGAATTTCATGTACCCCGCGAGCTACCGCGGGCAGCAAGTGGATGGTGTCCGGCTGGCCTTCAAGGGTGGGCGGGTTGTGGAGGCGAGCGCGACGCGCAACGAGGAGTATCTCATCAAGATGCTCGATTCGGATGAGGGGGCGCGGGGGATGGGCGAGATTGCGATCGGCACCAATTACGGGCTGACCGGCCCGGTGTGCAATCCGTTCTTCGACGAGAAGATCGGCGGCACGTTCCATCTGGCGGTTGGGGGCGGGTTTCTCGAGACGGGGAGCACGAACGAATCGGGGCTGCACTGGGACATGGTGAGTGATCTGCGCAGAGGCGGGACGATCCACGCGGATGGGGAGTTGATGCAGCGGGACGGGCGGTTTGTGTTTCCCGGGTGGCCGGGGAATTGAGAAACGCCAAGTGCCTAGAGCTTTGCCGCGAGGGCCGCGAGCTGGTCGGTGGCAATGTCCCAACCTGGATGGAATCCCATCTGCTCGTGGGCTTCGCGGTCGGCGACGCTCCAGTGCTGCACGCGGGCGGTGTAGCGGGTCTTGCCGCCGGGGGTGTCCTCGAAGGTGATGGTGCCGACCATGAAGGCCTTGTTGGAGGGCTCCCAGGCTTTGGTGAACGCGTCGGTGAAGACGAGTTTCTCGTTCTTGATGACCTCGAGGTAGACGCCGGGGCAGGGCATCTTTGTGCCGTCGGGCCCCTGCATGGTGATGCACGAGGAGCCGCCGGCGCGGACATCCATCTCGGCGGCGATGGTCTTCCACGGCGGCGGCGTGAACCACTGCTTGATCAGCTCGGGCTCGGTCCAAGCGCGGAAGAGCTTGGCGCGTGGGGCGTCGATAAGGCGGGTGAGGGTGAGTTCGCGGGCCTGGATGGGCTCGGGGGCGGTCTGCACGGGCATGGGTGACTCCTGCGGTGAACGTGTGATTGTTTTTGTGGGGTATCTGAGCGTGGAATGACAAATCCGACTTTGCGAATTGAAGTTACTTTTGCTCGCCGGGGACGCCGACCATCCAGTCGATCCCAAAGCGGTCGGTGAGCATGCCGAAACGCGGCGACCAGAAGGTCTTGTTCAGCGGCATGTTGATCTTGCCGCCGTCGGCGAGAGCCGCGAAGGCCTTGTCGGCCTCGGCGGGTGTCGCCACCGAGAGCGAAATGGCAAACCCCGTGTGGGTCTGGCCCTCGCCGCAACCGTCCGATGCCATGATCACGTTGCCGCCGATGCGGAAACTCGAGTGCATGACTTTGTTCTCGAAGCCCGGCTGCAGCGTGCCCGGCGGCATCGGCGCGGGGCTCTCCTTGAACTTCATCATCATGTCCACTTCGGCGCCGAGGGCTTTGTGGTAGAAGGCGAGGGCCTCCTCGCAGCGGCCGCCGAAGAACAGGTACGGTTGGATCTGTGTGCCGGGCATGATGAGGTTCCTTGTCTAAAAAGTGTGTGCAATGCAGCGTGGAATACCGACGCTCTACGAAAGGGCGTCTGGCAGTGAAGGCGAGTGTTCAGCTTTGAACGTTGCCGCGGCGTTTGGGTTTGGCCGACGGGAATTGGCTTTCGATGTAGCGGCGCAAGTGGGCAATGCAATCGGCGGCGACCGCCGGACTCTGTTTGGCCTTGGCAAGGATGAACGCGCCTTGGAGAACGGCCTGGGTGAAGAGCGCCAGGCTCTGCGGGGTCCAGGGTGCATCGGGTGCGTACTTCTTCCTGGCTTGGGCGATGTCCGTGGCGAGCACTTCGGCGTGCTCACTGATGTGTTTCTCGCACGCGGCGCGGATGGCGGGGTGCGACTGGTAGGTCTCCTGCACCATTGTGCCGAGCAGGCACGTGTAGTCCGGCAGCTCGCCCTTGAGGATCGCGGCGCGGAAATCCACGTACCCCAGTACGCGGTCGAGCGGGTCGGCGGGGGCGTGGTAGGGGGCGGCCTTGAAGAGGCCGACGGCCATAGCGGCGAAGTGGTCCGCCGCGGCCAGAGCCAGTTCTTCCTTGCTCTTGAAGTGGTGGAAGAAGCTGCCCTTGGTCAGGCCCGCGGCTGTACAAATGTCGTCGATGGTGGTTGCGGTGTATCCCTGAGCACGGATGACGTGGAGGGCCGCATCGAGCAGTTTGGCCTTGGATTCGTGATGGTCTACGGCGACAGGCATGAGTATACCAACTGGTTGGTATTAAGATACCGTCCAGTTGGTATGGTGTCAAGAGAAATCTGAAATTTTGTCGGTCGCACGTGTGTTCAGGATCGGGCGTCCTTCGTGTCGTTTTCGATCGAGTCTTTCAGCCGCATGAGCGCGGCGTCCCATTGCGCGGAGATCCGGTCGAGCGATTGGCGGGCCAGGGCGAGCGAACTGGGTTGCAGGATGTACCGGACTTCGCGGCCGCGGCGGACGCCGCGGACGAGGCCAGCCCGCGTCATGATCCGCAAGTGCTTGGTGATGGCCTGACGCGTAACTGAACGACCCTCGCTGAGACGTGAGATGGAAAGGTCGCCGCTGCGCCCGAGCGCGGTGAGGAGTGACAGGCGGGTTTCGTCACCGAGGGCGGCGAAGACGCCGGCCTGGCGTGACATGACGGCGCTTGCACGCTCAGGAGCCATGGGTCACGTACTCCGCGATGTTGCGCACCTGTTCTTCCCAGCCGCCGGAGTTCATTCGGAAGGCCTCGTTGCGGCGCGAGGCGGGGATGGCGTCGAAGCCGGACTCGGTGACGCGCAGCAGGGTGCCGGCGGTGGTCGGCTCCAGGAAGAACTCGACGAGTGTCGGCGTCTCTTTGGAGTAATCGACGCCGGGCTCGATGGCGTAGGGGTGCCAGCGGAAAGCGAAGTAACGCTCTGGTTGAATCTTCACCACATCGACCTCGAACCGGAGGTGCTCATACCCGGGATAGGTGATCTGGCCCCATGTCTTGTGGCCGACCACAAAGGGGTTCTCGAGCTTGACACGGAACCACTTGCCGAATTCGTGGTGGTCGGTCAGCGCTCGCCAGATGCGGGACACCGGTGCGTGGATCTCGATCTGTCTTTCGATGCGGTCGGTGGGTGATGGTTTCACGGGCAACCTCCTGGTTGCACATGGTACCATGGGTCCGTTGAATAGGCAACCCTGCGGTTGCATGAATCCGGCGTGGACGCCGATCTGTCGGAAGGATCTGAAAGATCCGGAGGGCACATCGCGGGAGTCTCTCGTCGGTGTTGCTGTTACCATCAGCGCATGACCACCAAGATCAATCCAGCTCCGCCCGCCGCCTGCGCCATCAACAGGCATGTCCCGTTCGTGCATGTTGGTGATGTGGAGGCTTCGCTGGATTTCTACGCGTTGCTGGGCTTTGTCCCACAGAGCGTCATGAAGGACGCGGGCGGACACGCGTTCTGGGCCCTCGCGCAGAGCGGCAAGGGCGAGATCATGTTCGCCCGCGCAAGCGGTCCGATCGACGCCGAACAGCAGGCCGTCATCTTCTACATGTACAGCGCGGATGTCGCGGGTCTGCGGCGCCACCTTCTTGAGAGTGGCCTTCGAGATGGCGGCACGTACTGCGGAGCCAAGGGGCCGGGCGACGGAACCCGCATGATCTTCGAGATCGCGCGTCCCCACTACATGCCGGCCGGCGAAGTCCGCATCGCCGATCCGGACGGGTACTGCATCCTCGTCGGTCAGTTGGGGTGAGGCGCCGCCGATCTGACCGACGGGTTTATGCGAGCAGCGATTCCTATCGCTTCCGCGCAAGAACCTGAACCACCGACGCCTCCCCGGTGTGGGATTGCCCTTCGGAGACTTTCCGCACAAGGGCAGCTTGATGCAGAATCTCCAGCCCGGCCAGCTCACTCAGGATGACTTCGAGCGGCGCGAGCAGCGCCGGGTCCTTCGGCCCGCCGGTGCTCCGCTTGAGTTGGTCCGGCGAATACGCCTCGAGCACAAATACGCCCCCCGGCTTCAGCCACGCTTCCACGTGCTTGTGGACCGTCGCGCGAAGGCTTGTCGGAAGATGGACAAAGATCGAACTGACAACATCGAACGAGCAGTGGTCGATCTCGAAATCCCGCAAGTCCGCGGCCTGCGTACGGAGTTTCAGTCCGCGATCTGCGGCACGTCGTTGCGCCTTGACCATCCCCACCGCGCTCTGATCGACCGCGAGAACATCCAACCCGACCGAGGCAAGGAACAAGGCGTTGCGGCCTTCACCCGCCCCGATGTCGAGAGCGCGTCCCGTCTTCGGCAGCCGGTCCGCCATGGCCGCAAGGAAGTCATTGGCGGCTTCGCCATAGACAAGATCATCGCTGGCGTAACGCTGATCCCAGAACGTGGTTGACATGGTTGGAGCGTACTCGGCCGCTCGATCATGACGGTCACTTACCGATGGGTGTCGGTGGCAAAGTCGGCCCAATCGAGCCTGTGTGGAGGAATTTTCGCAGCAAGATCCAACTCGCCTTGACATATGCCAATACGGGAATATATTTATTTCATGGCCCGCTCGCCCACTGCCTCCGATGCCTTCACCGCCATCGCCGAGCCACGGCGGCGGGAACTGCTGGGCGTCCTCGCCCGAGCGGAAGGCCGTGGGGAAGGTGATGGAAGCGGGGGGGAATGCGACGTTACGTGGCTCGTCGATCAACTCGGCTGGCCGCAGCCCCAGGTTTCCAAGCACCTGGCCGTTCTCCGCGAGGTCGGTCTCGTCAGCGTCGTACGGAAAGGCAGGCGTCGCATGTACACCCTCAACGGCGATGAACTCCGCACCGTATATGACTGGGTGAAGGCCTACGAGCGCTTCTGGGACCACCAGCTCCAGCGCATCAAGGACCGTGCAGAAAAACTCGAACGCGAATCGAAGCTCAAGAAGACCCCGCCAACCCCACGCCCAACCTGAAAGGGAATCATCATGCCGACCACCGCCCCCAGCACCGACAGCGAAACCATCCACACACTGGATATCCGCAGGGACATCCTTATCGCCGCATCGCCGGAGATCGCCTTCGAGGCCCTGCTCGAGGAACTCGGCCCCGGCAGCGTGATGCCCGATGGCAAGCCCTTTCCCATGAAGATCGAGCCGTGGGTCGGTGGCCGGTGGTACCGCGACATGGGGGAGGCCGGTGGCCACAAATACGGCCACCTGTGGGGCCATGTGCAGGTCATCAAAGCGCCCGCGCTCCTCGAACTCACCGGCCCGATGCCGATGTCCTTTCCTGCTATCAACCACGTGCAGTACCGGCTGAAGGCCGAGGGCAACGGGACTCGGCTCTCGCTCGTCCACCGCGCGATGGGCCTTATCCCGCAGGACTTCCGCGACGGCATGCCCGAGGGATGGGAGCACGGAATCAAGCGCATCAAGGAAACCGCAGAAGCCAAGGCCAAGAGCCGCAACGGAGGTGCCCGATGAGCCAGACATTGAACCAGACCGTAACAGCGAGCAAGAACTCGATCGCCCAGGCCATGCTCGAAGAGTTCGAGCGTGAACTGGTCGCCACACGGAAGTTCCTCGAACGAATCCCCGCCGACAAGATGTCGTGGAAGCCGCACCCCAAGTCAATGTCGGCAGGCCAGCTCGCGTACCACATCGCCGAGACGCCGGCGCAGGCGCTGAAGTTCGTCGCGCAAGATCGCCAGGCTCCGCCGGACCTCAGCAATCGGGAGGAAGCCGGAAGTACGCGTGAGCTTCTCGCGCTGCTTGACGAAGGCGCCGCCTGCTTGCGGGAAGAGTTGCCGAACGTGGAGGATGCCCGGATGCGGGCGATCTTCACGATCGACCTCCCCGACGGCTCAGCCATCGAACTCCCTCGCCAGCGCTTCCTCCGCAGCATCATGCTCAACCACTGGTACCACCACCGCGGCCAGCTCGGCGTCTACCTGCGTCTGCTCGGCGTCTCGGTGCCATCGAGCTATGGACCGAGCGGCGACGAGATGGGCGGCGTCTGAGCCTGCCCCAGAACAAGTGCACCACCAAGGACGAATCCGGATTCATCAATCATGGAGTCTTGATCATGAAGAACGACAGCCCCGCCGTGCAATCGCACAAAGTCGTCTTCCGCGAGCAGTGGCTCAAGGAACGCATCGCGCTTATGGCCGAGGAGAAGAAACTCACCCACCAGCGCGACGCCGTCGCGGCCAAGGTCCGTGCACTCCCGTGGGTGAAGGTCGACAAGTCGTACACCTTTGACAGCCCCACGGGCAAGAAGTCGCTGGCCGACCTCTTCGGCTCGCGCAGCCAGCTCGTCATCTACCACTTCATGTTCGACCCGACGTGGTCCCAGGGGTGCATGTCCTGCTCCTTCATCGCCGACCACTACAACAACCTTGTCATCCACCTCGCCCACCGCGATATCTCGTTTGTCACAATCTCCAAGGCGCCGACGGAGAAGATCGAGCAGTTCCGCAAACGCATGGGCTGGTCATTCCCGTGGGTTTCCGCCGCGCATACCGACTTCAGCCATGATTTCGGCGTCTCGTTCACCGACGAGGAACTCGCCGACCCCAGTTCCGTGTACAATTTCACGGACAAGCCCCATTCCATCCGCGAACTTCCCGGGCTTTCGGTCTTCTACAAGGACGCCAAGGGCGACATCTACCACACCTATTCCGTCTACGCCCGCGGCTTGGAGGACTTCCTCACCGCCTACCGCTACATCGATATCACGCCCAAGGGGCGCGACGAGGCCCAGACCGGCGGCATGGGCTGGCTCCGCCACCACGACCGCTACGACGATGCCAACTTCGTCGTCCCCTGGGCCGAAAAACCCGGCATCACCGCCCCGCTCGCCGCGCACTAGCACTTCTCTAGACACATTCCCGGTCCACGGCACAAGGAACTTCTCATGCACTGCTGCAACGGCGGCGAACCCGCCCTGTCCGCTGTAACTGCGCCCTCAGCGGCCCGACGCACCTGGTTCCGGCGGTTTGGCGCTTTGCTCGAATGGGCCCTCCCCATCACCACCCTCGCCCTCATCCCCAAGTGCCCCGCGTGCGTCGCGGCCTACGTCCTCCTCTTCACCGGCATGGGCCTCTCTTTTTCCGCGGCCGACACGCTTCGCTCGACGCTTATCGCCCTCAGCATCGCCGCCCTCGCCTACCTCGTCTTCCGCGCCGCGCGACGGGTGTTCTTGCGGCATGCACAGCGTGACCGCACGATCCATCCTTCGGGTTGAGACAAACTCCGCGGGCGATACAGTTCGCCCCGAAGGAGACTTGTCTTGAACCCAGCCCCCATCTTCGAGTGTTTCACCGCGTACCAGAAGACCGCCGCGATGCAGGCCGCGGTTGACATCGGCCTCTTTTCCGCGATCGCCGCGGGCCAGTCCACCGTCGCCGCCATCGCCAAGGCGTGCGAAGCCTCGCCCAAGGGCGTGCGCGTGCTCTGCGACTACTGGACCGTCCAGGGGCTCTTGCTCAAGTCCGGCGACACCTACCGCCTGACGCCCGAGGCCGCCACATTTCTGGACCGCAAATCACCCGCTTATCTGGGCGGCGTGATGGGCTTCCTCAATGGACCGATCACGCCCTTCTTCGGGCGGCTCACCCAAGCGGTTCGCCGCGGCGGGTGCGAGACCGCCGGCTCGGTCGTCGCTGACTACGACGGGTGGGTGCCCTTCGCGGAAGAAATGGGCGCGATGATGTTCCCAGCCGCTCAGGCGATTGCCAAGCTGCTTGGGTCTGTCTCAGGCCGCGTGCTGGATGTCGCCGCGGGCCACGGGCTCTTCGGGATCGTCCTGGCGCAGCAGAACCCGGGCCTCGGCGTCACCGCGCTGGACTGGCCCAAGGTGCTCGACGTCGCCAAGCGGCACGCGGACCGCATGGGCGTGGGCGAGCGTTACACGACGATCGCCGGCGATGCATTTACCGTTGACCTCAAGGGCCCGTACGACGTGATCCTGCTCACCAACCTGCTGCACCACTTCAGCCCGGAGCAGTGCACCTCGCTTCTCAAGCGACTCCGTGCGGTGTTGCGCCCCGGCGGCCGCCTCGTCACCCTCGAGTTCGTCCCCAACGAGGATCGCGTGACCCCGCCCATGTCCGCTACGTTCCCCCTGGTCATGCTCGCCACCACCGCGGCCGGCGACGCCTACACCTTCGTCGAACTGGAACAGATGCTCCGCGCAGCCGGCTTCAACAGCAACAATCTCCACCAGCCTGAGGATTCCCCGCAGCAGATCATCGTGAGCGCGTGACAGAGCGATGAACCACCCATGCTCCGACTGACCGGGATCACACTGCCGCTCGACCACGGACCCGAGGCCATCGCTCAGGCGGCCATCGCCCGCCTGCGCATCGCGCCGGACAAGCTGATCGCCTGCACGGTCTTCCGCCGCGCACACGACGCCAGAGAGAAGGCCGCCATCAAGCTGGTCTATTCGCTCGATGTTGCGGTGAAGGATGAAGCGGAGGTGCTCGGGCGGTTCGCCAATGATGTTCATGTCAGGCCGACTCCGGACATCGAGTACCGCTTCGTCGCGCACGCCCACGCCGACATGTCCGCACGCCCGCTGGTGATCGGTGCCGGCCCGTGCGGCCTGTTCGCGGCGCTGCTGCTGGCGCAGATGGGATTCAAGCCCATCATCCTCGAGCGCGGCAAAGTGGTGCGCGAACGCACCAAGGACACCTGGGGCCTGTGGCGCAAATCGGTGCTCAACACCGAATCCAACGTGCAGTTCGGCGAGGGCGGCGCCGGGACGTTCTCCGATGGCAAGCTCTACAGCCAGATCAAGGACCCTCGACATCTCGGCCGCAAGGTCCTCACCGAGTTCGTGAAGGCCGATGCCCCGCCGGAGATCCTCATCGAGGCCCACCCGCACATCGGCACCTTCCGTCTGGTGAAGATGGTGGAGAACATGCGGGCCACCATCGAGTCGCTCGGCGGCGAATACCGCTTCGAATCCCGCGTGACGGACCTGGATATCGAGACTCGCAGCGACAGCACGCGCCAGGTCCGAGGCGTCGTTCTCGCAAGCGGCGAACGCCTCGAATCCGATCATGTCGTCCTCGCCATCGGCCACAGCTCGCGCGACACCTTCCAACTGCTGCACGACCGCGGCGTCTACATCGAACCAAAGCCCTTCTCCATTGGTTTCCGCATCGAGCATCCGCAGTCGCTCATCGATGTCGCGCGATTCGGTCCCAGCGCCGGCAACCCCATCCTCGGCGCCGCAGATTACAAGCTCGTGCACCACGCCAGGAACGGCCGTGACGTCTACAGCTTCTGCATGTGCCCCGGCGGCACCGTCGTCGCCGCCACCTCCGAGGAAGGCCGCGTCGTCACCAACGGCATGAGTCAGTACTCGCGTGCCGAGCGCAACGCCAACGCGGGCATCGTCGTCGGCATCACGCCCGAAAAGGACTATCCCGACGGCCCACTCGCCGGCGTCGCCTTCCAGCGCAAGTGGGAATCGGCCGCGTTCATTTCCGGCGGCAGCACCTACGCGGCACCCGCGCAGCGCGTCGGTGATTTCATCGCCGGGCGCCCCAGCGCATCACTGGGCAGTGTTATCCCCTCCTACACGCCGGGCGTGCTCCCCACCGACCTCACCCCGTGCCTTCCCGACTACGCCATCGTCGCCATCCGCGAAGCGCTCACCAAGTTCGGCCGCCAGATCCGTGGCTTTGACATGGCCGACGCCGTGCTGACCGGCGTCGAGACACGCACCTCATCGCCCATCCGCATTAAACGTGACGAGACTTTCCAGAGCCTCAACACCAACGGACTCTTTCCCGCCGGCGAAGGCGCCGGCTATGCCGGTGGTATCCTTTCCGCCGGTGTGGACGGTATCAAAGTCGCCGAAGCCGTGGCGCAGAGCATGCTTGTCTGCTCGCAGGCATGACAACACTCCGCTCACGTCAACCGCGCTTTGCTTTCTTCCGAGAGCGGGAGGGGGCGAGAGACCGATCGTCGGCTCGCACCGCCGCGTTCAGCGCCCAAGCCGCAAGCCACATCGCGCCGCGTTTCCCCTCGCGCCGGTACGCTTTGGTCGCCAACCCACAGCCCGTCTCGCCGCCGCTCATTTCCGTGGGCGGGCAGGGCCGGGCACATGCTGATCGAGCAGGATCGGGTTCCCGTCCGGATCGATCAGCATCAGCGATGCCGGCCCGCTCGTCGATTCATCGGCCGTCGTCACCGGCGTGAGCCCACGGCTCTTGAGCAGCCGCTGGATCTCGCGCACATCGTCGAGGTCGGGGAGCGTGGCGCCGGTCCGATCCCACCCCGGGTTGAACGTCAGGGTGTTCTTCGGGAACATTCCCTGGAAGAGACCGATCGTGGCGGTTTCGTTCTGGAGGATCAACCAGTTCTTGGCCTGGTCACCGCCGATCGTGCGGAAGCCGAGTTTCTCGTAAAACGCCCGGGAGGCGGCGATGTCCTTGACGGCCAGACTGACGGAAAAATTGCCGAGTTTCACGGGGGCATCTCCTGCTTTGTGCGTGGTGAGGGGAGTCGGGAGGGTGGGGGGCGCAGCGGCGGTTGCAATCGGCGTAGATGGGGCGCTGGCGGATGCACCTGGGCCCGTCGTTCGCGACTCGCTTGCGCACCCAAACACCAGGCCCGCCATGCCGCAGAGCAGTACGCTTGTGGTGACTCGTATCGCGGATCTCACAGAATGAACTCCTTGGTGCGTCGCCCCATCCTGTCACAGGGCTTCGCCGCATGATACAAGGTGCCTCACACAAGGACTTGTCAAATCTTGCGAACTCGCACTCCCACAGTTTCGGTCCACCCCACCGCCCGACGAAAATCCACATCGATCGCCTATGTCGAGCGGGTCAACCGCGCTATCGATCACATCGTTGGCCACCTCGCCGAGCCCCTGAACCTGAAAGCGCTGGCCCGGGCCGCGATGCTTTCGCCCTTCCATTTCCACCGCGTCTTCCAGGCGCTGATGGGTGAGACGCTCGCCGACTTCGTCAAGCGGCTCCGGCTCGAACGCGCTCTCGCCATGATGTCGCACGCCCGCCCAACACGCCGCAGTGGGGGAGTTCCGCTCTCTCAGATAGCGCGCTCCTGCGGCTTCTCATCACTGTCCGATTTTTCCAGGTGCTTCAAGCAGCGCTACGGGGCACCGCCCAGCCGGTTCGATCTCGCGACATGGCAGAAAGCCCACCGAGGCGCTCTCGAAGCGATCATGCCGAGGGCCGAGGGTCCGCAGCGCCTTCACCGACTTCCCGCCAAAAAAAGCACCGGCGGCGACAACCCCGACGGATTCAAGGTGCGAATCCGCGACCTGCCGGCCCGGACCGTGGCCTATATCCGTGTCCGCGATCCCTACAAGGCCGATGCGGTCGTCACCGCAGTCCACCGACTCGTCAGCTGGGCCGAGTGCCGCGGCCTTGCCGACAATCAGTGGCTCGGATACCAGTGGGAGAACCCGGAGTTGGTCCCCCTCGAGCAGTGCGTCTACCACGCCGCGGTCGAAGTCCCTCCGGAGAGCTTCACGCCCGCAGGAGAGATCGGCCGCTTCAGATTTCCTCCAATGATCGTTGCCCAGGTCGAGATCCGCGGCGGAATCAACCTCGAACTCCGCGCCCTCCAATGGCTCTATGGAACCTGGCTGCCCCGCAGCGGCTACGTCCCCGATGACCACCCGGCCTTTGAGGCGTGGATCGGCCGTCCGTTCGCGCACGGGATGGAGCACTTCGAGCTGTATGCGCAACTACCGGTCAGGCGGGCATGACCTTGCGACCTTGATCCGCCGCGAACTCCTCGTGAGTTGGTCCCGCAGCCGTCTTGGTGAGGTG
>JBOHNM010000043.1:0-26623 GCA_050730675.1 Phycisphaerales bacterium
TGCGATCCGGCGAGCGGTTCCGACCGCGGCCGCCAACATGGTCTTCTGGAAGGGTGATATCGGTGATGCCGAGGCCGTGGGCAAAGTGCTCGCGGCCGAGCGGTGCGAGGCGGTCATGCACTTCGCGGCGTACGCGTACGTCGGTGAGTCGGTGCACGAACCGCTGATGTACTACACCAACAACGTCGGCCAGACGCTCGGTCTGCTGCGGGCGTGCGACGCCGCGGGGGTGGAGCGGTTCGTTTTCAGCAGCACCAACAGCACCTACGGCGAGCCCACGCCCGACAAGGTGCCGATCGGCGAGGACCTGGAGCAACGCCCGATCAACCCATACGGCGCCAGCAAGTTCATGGTCGAGCGGATCCTGACCGACTACGCCGCGGCCCGGAAACTGGCCGGCAAGCCCTTCGGCCTGGCGATCCTGCGCTATTTCAACGTGGCGGGGTGCGATCAGGGCGGCGTGCTCGGCGAGCACCATGATCCCGAAACGCACCTGATCCCGGTCGTGCTGCAGTGCTTGCTCGGACGCCGCCCGCAGCAGGACAACACGGTCACGGTCTTCGGCACCGACTACCCGACTGTTGACGGCACGTGCATCCGCGATTACATCCATGTGGACGATCTGGTGGACGCCCATACGACGGTGCTGGCGGCCCTGCGGCCGGGGGAGCGCCGGGTGTACAACCTAGGGATTGGCAAGGGATCGAGCGTGAAGGAGATCATCGCCGCGGCCGAAGCAGTGAGTGGGCGAAAGGTGAAGGTGGCGTACGGTCCACGTCGTGCCGGCGATCCGGCCATGCTCTTCGCAAACCCTTCGAGGATCAAGAGTGAACTGGCGTGGCAGGCCCGCGTGACGGACCTGCGGCAGACAGTCAAGTCCGCATGGAATTGGTTCGAATCGCACCCGCAGGGGTACGGCGCATCGTGAGACGGCAAAGGAGCGCATGGCCGAGTTGACGACGCAGAGCGAGCAGCAGTTGAAGGGGAACGGGGCGGTGACCGGCGGCGTGGCCGCGCACGAGCCTCGGACCGCCGACGGCGGCCTGCCGCGACCGCCGATCTCGGTAGTGATCCTGACGTTCAACGAGGAAGTGAACATCGGTCCGTGCATCCGATCGTGCCGCTGGTGGTGCGACGACGTGCATGTGCTGGATTCTGGCTCGACGGACAGGACGGCGCAGATCGCCCGCGATCTGGGTGCGACCGTTCACGTCAACAAGTTCAAGAGCTTCGGGGACCAGCGCAACTGGGCAATCGACAACATCCGCTGCAAACACCCGTGGCATTTTCACCTCGATGCCGACGAACGGTTCACGCCCGGCCTGGTGGCCGAGATGCTCCGGCGCGTGAAGGACGACGGCGCGGGGGAGGGCTTCGACGCGTACCACTGTCCGAGCAAGATGATCCTGCTGGACCGGTGGCTGCGCTGGTCGGGCGGCTATCCGGGGTACCAGGTACGCCTGTTCCGCTACGGCAAGTGCCGCTTCATCGACTTCGGCCATGGTCAACGCGAGGACTGCCACGGCGCGATCGGGACGATCGACGAGCCGTACATGCACTACGGCTTCAGCAAGAGCCTGGCCGAGTGGTTCTACAAGCACAACAGCTACTCGTCGCGTGAGGCGATGGAGGGCTTGGCCCTGCGGCGCAGCGGCTGGCGGCCGTCGAGCGCGCTGTGGAAGGCCCACGGCGTGCAGCGCCGGCGTGAGTGGAAGAACTTCTCGTACTCGATGCGGTTCCGCTGGATGCTGCGGTTCTTCTACAACTACATCCTGCGTGTCGGCTTCCTCGACGGGCGCTCCGGCCTTCGCTACAGCCTCATGATCTCCACGTACGAGTACTGGACAGAGTTGAAGATCATCGAGGAGGCGAAACCCTGGCGTGAGAAGACCGAGGCGCTCGTTCACCGCATGCTCGGCTCGGCCGCGGGGGGCCGCCCGTGAGCACGCCGCCGCGCATCGACATCCTGATCCCGACACTCAACGAGGCGATGCACATCAAGGAGGCCGTCGAGAACGCCAAGCTCGTCGGCCCGGTCTTCGTGCTGGACTCGATCAGCACCGACGGCACGCAGCAGCTCGCACGCGACGCCGGCGCCACGGTCGTCGAGCACCGCTTCGAGGGGTACGCCCGCCAGAAGAACTGGGGGCTGGATCATCTGCCGCTGACGGGCGACTGGGTCTTCATCCTCGACGCCGATGAGCGCATCACGCCTGAGCTGCACGACGAATTGCTGCGCGTCGCCAGCGACCCGCGTTCGGCCGACGGCTACTTCGTCAACCGCGTGGTCATCTTCATGGGGCGTGCGATCCGGCACGGCGGGTGGTACCCGTCATGGAACCTGCGGTTCTTCCGGCGCGGCAAGGCCCGCTACGAGGACCGCTCGGTCCACGAGCACATGATCTGCCAGGGTCCCACAGCCTATCTCTCGACCGACATGCTCCACATCCGGCGCGAGTCGATCCACGAGTGGATCCGCAAGCACATCCGCTACGCGGACCTCGAGAGCGACGAGTGGGTGAAGCTGCGCCTGGGCCGCCATGCCGGCGCCAATCCCAAGGAACTCTCGCGCGATACGCTGCGCTACCACTGGTACCTGCGCCGCGAGGTCTGGCCGCGCATGCCCTTCAAGGGGACGCTGCGCTTCATCTACATGTACTTCCTGCGCCTGGGCTTCCTCGACGGCATCCCCGGCTGGCACTTGGCCCTGTTCATGGCGGCGTACGAGAACATGATCACGCTCATGTTCGAGGAGAAGCTCCACCGCCTGCGACTCAAGGGGCTGCACACCGAACCGGAAATCCCCTCGGGAGCATCGGCCGAGTCCCTACAGCGTTCGGCGGCGGAGCCGGCAACTCCGGCGGGTTGATTGCTTATTGAGGCACGATGTTCAACTCGGCGGCGAGTTGGACGAGCTTGGCGTGCAGTGTCGGAGTGGCGCCGACGATCCCGAACGCGCCCGTGATCTTCGGCTTTGAGAAATCAAGGGAACGTCCGCGGAGGTCGGTCACGGTGCATCCCGTCTCCTCGAGGAGGAGCGCTCCGGGTGCGTGGTCCCAAATGTTCTCGGCGTGGTCGGCCCGTGGCGGGACACGCAGATAGGCGTCGGCCTCGCCCCGCGCTACCACGACGTACTTGCACTGGCTGTCGATGCGCACGGGAGTGGCGGGCGGGACCAAGGCTTCCATCAGACGCGTGAACGCCTCGCGGTTGCTGTGGCCGCTGCTGACCGATTCCGTCAGGCGGACACGATCGCCGGGGCGCCAGGGCGGTCGCGTCACGGACCGTGGAGAATCTCCGGGCGCGTCGGCCGGGACAGTCCACGCGCCGCCAGCCTGCCAACCGAAGCAGATCACCCCGTGCGGATCAGGATGGCTGTACGGGCGATCAAACTCCGCCGACAAGTTGGGGCAGGCCACCGCCCCGACGATCGGGCGGCCGCCGCGGATGTAGGCGAGGCAAACGCTGTACTGCTCGCCGCGGAGGAAGCCCCTGGTGCCGTCGATGGGGTCGAGTGTCCAGAAGCCGTCCCCGCCGCCGTCGGTGCGGTGCGCGCCCCCCTCGATCGCCTCGAGCACGGCGCCCGGCTCAGCACCCGGCCAAGCGCCGGAGGCCTCGAGCGCCAAGACGACCTGTTCGACCGCCGGCCCACCCTCGTGCGAGCGCAGAAACCCGGGCGATTCCTCGCCGACAATGTGCGGATCACCCAACTCACGGCGAAGCTCGCGAACAACCAATGCCTGAGCGCCGAAGTCGGCAAGGGTGACTGGCGAACCATCCGGCTTGATGATCCGGCCCGGGCCATCATGCCGGAATTGCATGGCTCGGCAGAAAGCGGTCGCGACCGCTACGGCCCGCACCGCCACACCGGTCAGTCTGTTCAAATCGTGGCCGCTGGGGTGCATCGCGGCACCATAGGCCGGTGCGCGTCCGCCTCGGGCGGCGCGTAGGGTCGATTCCCGGGTCATGCGGCGGTCGGCGTGTGCCGAAAAACTCACCGCACCACAGCGGGAAGCCGTTCGTAGGTGCGGTGTCCCATAACATCGCCCACCATGTGCGGCATCTCCGGCCTCATCTCGGCGCAGCCTCTTACCGACCGCGACGTCGGCACGGTGCTGGCCATGACCGGCGCCCTGCACCACCGCGGGCCCGACGGCCAGGGTCAGTTCAAGTCGGCCGACGGGCGGGTGATGACGGCGATGCGCCGGCTGGCGATCATCGACCTGATGGGCGGGTGGCAGCCGCTGTACAACGAGGACAAGTCGATCGCTCTGGTGGCCAACGGCGAGGTGTACAACTACGTCGAGCTGCGGGCCGAGTTGGCGGCGCTCGGGCACACTTTCCATACCAAGAGCGATTGCGAGATGATCGCCCACGCGTACGAGCAGTGGGGGATGGAGTTCGTCCACAAGCTGCGCGGCATGTACGCCTTCGCCATGCACGACGCGCGGAAAAACCGCGTGATCATCGGACGCGATCGGGTCGGTGAGAAGCCGCTGTACCTCTTGGAGCGCGGCGAGCAGGTGCTGTTCGCGTCGGAGCTGAAATCACTGCTCGCGTCGGGCCGCGCGGACTTTGAGTTGGACCCGGTGGCGGTCCACGAGTATCTCCACTACGGATGGATCCCCGAGCCGCGCAGCCCCGTGCTGAACACGCGCAAGCTCCCGCCCGGGAGCCTGCTGGTGATCGATCTCGAGCCGTGGAGCGTGCGCGAGGTGCGGTACTGGCGGATGGACGATGCGCCAGCGATCGATGCGGACCCGGTCAAAGCCGTCCGCGCCCAACTGGACACCATCAGCGAACTCATCATCCGTTCGGAAGTGCCCGTGGGTGTCGCTCTCTCCGGCGGCGTGGACTCGAGCGCCATCGCGGCGCTCGCGGTGAGCAAGTACCCCGGAACGATGCACGCGTTCAGCGTCGGATTCAAGGGAAGGCCGCCGCAGGACGAACGCCATCTCGCCAAGCAGTTGGCCGACCACCTGAAGATGCCGATGCACGAGATTGAGGTGGATATCGGCGACATGGCCGAGTTGTTCCCCACGGTTTGCTTCATGCGCGACGATCCCATCGTCGATTCTGCGGGCGTCGGTTACTACCTGCTCAGCAAGGCATCTCGCGACAACGGCTGCCCCGTGCTGCTGCAGGGGCAGGGGGGTGACGAGCTGTTCTGGGGGTACCCGTGGGCTGTCCGGGCGGTCGCAGAGAGCGAGCACAAGGCGGCCCATGGAGCGCCTTCACGCTCCGGCCTTGGCGACATGCTCCCCAAGGGCCTTTCTCGTCCGGAACTGGTGGCGTCGGCCTTCAAGTTCGGCGGCGTCATGCACGGCTGGGGACGCGTCTGGCCCGATCGCTCGGCGCCGGCCGACCGGCTGGTCTGCTACGACCTGAACACCAGTTATCAGATGGGCGAGTTCGCGACGCCACGGATGCTCACACCCGAGTTCGTGCGAAAGCTGGGTGACCGCAACGGAGGCGAGTTCTTCACCTTCAAGCAGCCGTGGGGACGTGTGGACGTGCTGATCACCCGACTTCAGATCGAGGGGTACCTCCTTGAGAACGGGATCGCGCAGGGCGACCGCCTCTCCATGGCCTCGTCGGTGGAACTTCGCCTGCCGCTGGTGGACTACCGCCTGATCGAAACCGTGATCGGCCTGCGAAAGGCCCACCCCGATCACCACCTGCCCGCAAAATCCTGGTTCAAGGAGGCGATCAAGGACATTGTGCCCTCCTTCGTCTTCAACCGCCCCAAACGCGGATTCAACTTGCCCGGCACAGTCTCCATCAACGCGGTGCGCAATCGCTGGGGACGGGACCTGCTCGATGGCTACCTTGTGGCCAATGGCGTCATCCGGCCCGAGGCCGCCGCGATGCTCGGGCGCGAGCACTCACGCTTGGCGGCGTGGAACGACATGTACGGGAAGGTCGCTGTGCTCGAGTCGTGGGCCCGCCAGATGGCAGCTGTTGTGTCGCGTGCCCGCGCCGGACAGCCGGATCGCATCGTTGTGGGGGCGTCGGCCGCATGAGCGTTCCGGGGGCCAACACCCGCTCGATCAGCGTCACCATCGTCCAGCCGGCGTTGCCGAAATACCGCGTCCCGGTCTTTCGGGAACTCGCGGCCCGCCCCGGCATTGATCTGACCGTCGCCTACTCCACGCAGGTGTACATGCCCAACGTCGCGCCGGATGGATTCCGCGGCGTGAACACCGATCCATTCCGGGACTTGCTCAAACGACCGCACTTGCACATAAACCCGGCGCAGTGGGCCGCCTCGGCGCGCGCGCGGAGCGAAGTTGTGGTGCTCACCTGGGACTTGCACGGGCTGCTGCTCGTGCCGGCGTTGCTGCGGGCGCGGGCCGCGGGCGTTGGGACCGTGGTGTGGGGGCACGGGTATTCCAAACAGGAGGGCGGGCTCCGCAGGATGTCGCGGAACGTCGTCCCACGCTTGGCCGACGCGACGATGTTCTACACCGACGGCCCCGCCTCGCGGTTCGTCGCGAGCGGGTTTCCTGCCGGACGGGTGTTTGTCGCCCGCAACGCTCTGGACCAGCGGGCCATCCAGGCGACACGGGCGGCGTGGCTGGCCGATCCGGAAAAGTTGGCTGCCTTCCGACGCGAGCACGGGCTGGTCGATCGTCCGGTCGCCCTGTTCGTCTCACGGCTGGAGCACGACAACCGAGTGGACCTGCTGCTGCGTGCCGCGGCGAAGCTGCGCCGCGAATTGCCCGGACTCCTGACGGTGGTGATCGGCAAAGGGCCGGAGTTGGAAAGCCTGCAGTCGCTCGCGAGCGAGTTGGGGCTCGGCGATGACGCGCGTTTCCTCGGCGCGATCTACGACGAGGACGAGATCGCGCCATGGTTCCTGGCTTCGCGCGTGTTCGTCTACCCGCGGAACATCGGTCTCAGCCTGCTGCACGCTTTCGGGTACGGTCTGCCGGCCATCACCTGCGACGACATCGCCTCGCAGAACCCGGAGATCGAAGCGCTGCGCGATGGCGCCAATGGACTGCTCTACCGCGATGGATCGCTGCCGGCGATGGTTGATTCCATGCGACGGATCATCACCGACGACGCCCTGCACAGCCGCCTCTCGGCCGAAGCACACCGGACGGTGCTCGAAGAGTTTTCGCTCTCGCGGATGGTGGATGGAATGGAGGCGGCAATCCGGTTCGCATACGCGCGGCGCAACCGGCTGCCGCTGCCGACACCGTGGCCGATCACTTCAGCGGCGTCAGCAGGCTGAGCACGGCCTTGGCCCGCGCCTGCTGCGCGAAGTTCTGGACAAAGATCGCGGCGTCGCGCTTCACCTGCTCGCGGACAAGCCGAGAGGTCTCCGAGGCATAGTCGGTGTCGAGGATAAGCCCCTTGGCGGTGCTGACGTTCTCGAGTTCAATCTGGAGCTGTCTGAGCTGCGAGTCGTTCTGCTTCAGCCCTGCGCCGACGGTGGCTCGCTTGGTGCTCACCTGATCCACCGCGCCCTTGACGGCCTTCTGCGCCGCCTCGAGGTCACCATCGATGAGGTTGAATGTGCCGCCGGTGCGCAAAGCGGCGATGCTGCCGCCGGCGTCGTCGGTCCCGAGCAGGTGCGTCTCGTTATCGCGCAGAATCTCGACGCCCTTGAAGCGGGCGGTGCGCGCCTCATGGTCGATGGCGCCAAGGATGGAGTCGGCCTGGATTTGGAGCGATGAGCGTTCCTCGCTGCTCAGGGCTCCGCGATTGGCGGCCGTCACGACCAGGCCGTTGAGTTCGCCGAGCAGGTCGCTAAGGACGCTCAGGCCGCCTTCCTTGGCGCCGTAGTCGGCGGCCTGCTGCTCGGTCGCCTGGATCCGCATCTGGAGCGACCGCTCCTGGCCTTCCAAGTCCGTGGCGGCGATGAGGCCCGAGGGATCGTCGGCGCCGCGGTTGATCCGCTTGCCGGTGGCCAGACGCTCGAGCGACTGCGAGATCGCGCGGTCGGAAGCCCCGACCTGGCGTGAGGCATGCAGCGACGCATAGTTGCTCTGGATGCTGATCAACTCGCCTCCGATCCGTGCTATCGGGCTTCGGGGGCGCGTGGTGCAGGTCCGGGCGGGGTTATGCCGCGGCGGGCTGCGGGCGGGTCAGCCCGCGCTCGAGCACATCGCAGAACGCGCCGCAGAGGGCGGACTTGCTGAGCGAGGTGGTGATGATCTGTGCAGCGCGATCGCCCATCGCCGCCAAGTCGTCGGACGAGGTCGCGAGCATTTCGCGGATCACACGCTCGGCCCCGGCGACATCGCTGTGGTTGATGTGCCAGCCGATGCGGTGCTTGTCGATCAGATCCGAGACGTGGCAGGGGTTGGGCCCCAGCAGCAGGATCGGACGCGAGACGGCCATCGCGCCGTAGACCTTGCACGGGTGCACGATGCCGACCACCGAGTCGCCGATCGACACCACGTGAGCATCCGCGGCCGAGAGCGAGTACTTGATCTCGCTCAGGGGCTGATAGGGGAGCGAGACGATGTTCTTGGCGCCCGCGGCGATGCGATCGTCAACCTCTTTCTTGCCGCCACCGCCGCCGATGCACATGAACACGACGCGCGGGTCGTCCTTGAACTTCTCCGCGGCGTCGAGGAGCGTCGCCAGCGGGTTGGCCGGCGAGTGGTTGCCCGAGTACATCACCACGAACTTGCCGTCAAGATTGTGCTTGGCGCGGAAGGGGTTCTGATCGTGCGGGATACGCTGCCGCTCGTCCTCGTGCGGCCATGGAGGCGCGATCTCGGTCTTGGCGGCGACATCCACGCCCTTCTTCTGCACACGTTCGAGCATGAAGCGGTCGAGCATCACGATCTCGCTGGCGCGGCGCAGGATCATCCGATTGAACATCTCGAAGATCTTCACCGGCGTCGAGGTGGGCTTCATCTTCCCCAGCGCGATCATCTGGTCGGGGTTGAGGTCCATGAGCCAGTACTTCACCGGCACGCCGCGAAGGCGGCTGATCATCGCCCCCGCGAAGCCGCAGAACGGCGGCGAAGTGCTGACCATGATCCCCGCGAGCCCGCGCGTAAAGAGCCCGCGCACCATCGCCTGGATCAAGAACAACCACTGCGCCAGAAGGCGCACGGCGATCGACGACTTGCCGAAGCTCGACAGCGGCAGGCGGCGCACCAGAACACCATTGCGCGTCTCGCGCGATGCGTACTTCTTGCTCGGGTCGTCGTAGCCGCGGGCGGCCGCGTAGACGATGACGCGGTAGCCGCGCCGGGCCATTTCCTCCGCGGCATCGGCGATGTGCTGCCCCACCGACGCAGGATCGGGGACGTAGACCTGGGAGATGATCAGGAAGGTCGGCTTCATGCGTCGGGATCATCGGCGCTACAGGGCAAGAAGTAAACAGGCCCCGCGGTTCCGGGGCCTGGGGACGTGCATGGTTGCCTGCCAATCGATCAGCGGCGGGCGAGCTTGCGGCCCTTGCCCGCGGCCTTCTTGGCCTTGGGTGCGGCCTTCTTGGTCTTGGCCACAGGGGCCTTCTTCGCCTTGGCCTTGCCGCTGCCATAGCTGGCGGGGATGCCCTGGCTCCAGGTATCCATGAACTTGGAATCGGGGTTGTAGCCGTCGCCCGGGATCGGATGGCTGCCCTTGGTGAAGGTGCTGATCGAACTGGTGTGGGCCGTCTTGGCATTGTACTTGGCGGTGAACTCGTCCCAGATCCAGCGGTAGGTCTTCTCCATGCCATCGCGCAGCCGCGTGTCGGGCTCCCAGTTCAAGTAGCCCTGGATCTTGGTGTTGTCGCTGTTGCGACCGGCGACACCCTTGGGAGCGTCGAGCTTGTAGTGGCGCTTGAGCTTGACGCCCGCGATCTCCTCGGCGATCGACACGAGCTGATTGATGCTCACCAGCTCGCTGGAGCCGAGGTTGATCGGCTCGAGGATGCTCGAGTGCGTGATCAGGTTGATGCCCTTGACACAGTCATCGATGTACATGAACGAGCGGGTCTGCGTGCCGTCGCCCCAGATCTCGATCTCGTGCTTACCGCTGACGACGGCGGCAATGACCTTGCGGCAGATGGCGGCCGGCGCCTTCTCGCGCCCGCCTTCCCACGTGCCGTTAGGGCCGTAGACATTGTGGAAGCGCGCGACGCGCGTGTGCAGGCCGAAATCCTCGCGGAAGTGGCGGCACATGCGCTCGGAGAAGAGCTTCTCCCAGCCGTAGCCGTCCTCGGGCAGAGCGGGATAAGCATCGGCTTCCTTGAGGGCCGTGATTTTCGCGTCCTTCTGCTTGTCGGCGTTGTAGACGCACGCCGAGCTGGCGTAGAAGAACTTCTTCACGCCCTGCTGCTGGGCCGCCAGGAGCATGTGCGTGTTGGTCATCACGCTCAGCATGCACAGGGCCTTGTTGTTCTCGATGAAGCCCATGCCGCCCATGTCGGCGGCGAGTTGGAAAACCTCGTCGGCGCCCGAGCAGACCTCGCGGCAGATCGAGAAGTCGCGGCAGTCGCCCTTCATCGGGCCCGCGAAGTTCTGCACGTCGCGGAAGACCTGGTACCACTCGTCCAACGGCTTGATGTCCGCCGCTTTGATGTGCTTGACGCCCATCTTGCGGAAGTGGTTCACCAAGTGACCGCCGATGAAACCGCCGGCGCCCGTCACAACGACTGTCATGTCCTTGCTCATCGATACCCTTTCAACAGGCTGTAGGGATCATTCTCTCCGCGTCGCGCTCTCGCCCGCGGCTTGCAGTACGGATGATATCGCCGCTGGTTCGGAGGACGGTCGCGTGCTCTCGCGTGAATCGGCTCTCTCAATCGCCAACTGGAGCAAACGCGCTCGGCGCGCCACGAGCCGGAATCGTTTCAGCGACCCGAACGCGACCCAATCACTCCCTGGTGCCATTCCCCGCCCGCCCATCCGACGTGGTGAGCGACCAAGCCCGCGGCCCGGTTCGATAACGGCTCATTGGATCTTGTTCAACAGTTCGGTTGCGACCCAGTCGGTCCGCCGCCTGTGCCGCTGCTGAAACAGCGCGATGGCCCCCTGCATCGACTGTCGCCGACGTGCCGATGAAGTCCAGCGTGCATCCGGACGACAAACTGTTGAGGCTTCGAAGCTGTTGATCGCAGGCCGAGCCGGGCAACAGCACGCGCCAGCTACCATGGCCGCGTTCACGATCGGCACCGAGTAAATCGATCTGCCCGTGCGAGGGCTGGAGCAAACGGGTCAATGAAGAGCGACAAGACGAAACTCCACCTCGGCTGCGGGCTGACGACGCCCGCCAGTTGGCTGAACGTTGATGGATCGCTGAACGCGAAACTCGCGCGCAGGCCCCTGTTGCGAAAGTTCCTCGGCTCCCTGGGGATCCTGAGTCGCCACCAGACCGACGTGCCGTGGGCGACCAACGTGTTTATCCACGATGTCCGCAAGCCGCTCCCCTGGACGGAAGGAACGTTCACGGCGGTCTACGCGTCGCACCTGCTCGAGCACATGTATGTCGCCGATGCCAACCGTCTGTTGCGGGAGTGCTTCCGCGTGCTCAAGCCCGGCGGCGCCATCCGCATCGTTGTGCCCGACTTGTGGGACATCATCGATGCGTACCAGCAGCGACGTGTGACGACCTGGGCCCTGCCGCAGGGCTTCCACTCCACGCGCGGCGACGAGCTGGTAGGCCGCCTGCTCATGCGCGAGATGGACCCCCCGCGGGGCGGATGGTTCTTGCGCGCATACCGCGCCGTCAACGATTTTCACTCGCACAAATGGATGTACGACGAGGAATCACTGCACCAGCGCTTCAAGGAGGCGGGTTTTACCGAGATCTCGCGACGCGGCTGCTTCGAAAGCCGGATCGAGGGCGTGCGTGAAGTCGAGAATCCGGACCGTGTGAATGTTGACGGCGGGCTCTGCATGGAGGCCGTCAAGCCGTAGCTTTCACATCGGCTCCGTGCTCGCGCCACCACTGGATGGTCCGCTTCAATCCCTCCTCGAACGGCATCTGCGCCTGCCAGCCGAGCAGCTTCTTGGCCCGCTCGGTGCTCAGGCACCGGCGCGGCTGGCCGTCGGGCTTGGTCGGATCCCACTGAATCCCGCCCTTGAAACCCGAGAGCCGCACGATCAATTCGGTCAGGTCCTTGATGGTGATCTCGAAGCTCGCGCCGAGGTTGATCGGCGTCGGGTCGTCCATCACTTCCGCCGCGCGGATCACACCCTCCGCCGCGTCTTCAACGTACAGGAACTCGCGGCTGGCCGAGCCGGTCCCCCAACAGACAATATGATCATCACCACGGTTCTGGGCTTCGACACACTTGCGCACCAGCGCAGGGATCACGTGCGACGAGCGCGGGTCGAAGTTGTCCCCCGGCCCATAGAGATTCACCGGCAGCACGTATGCACTGCGCATTCGGTACTGCAACCTATACGCGTCGAGCATCTGCCACGCCGCCTTCTTCGCGACGCCGTAGGGCGCGTTGGTCTCCTCCGGGTAGCCGTTCCACAGTTCCTCTTCGCGAAAGGGCACAGGCGTGAACTTCGGGTAAGCGCAGATCGTCCCCACCTGCACGAACTTCCCTCCGCGTTCGGCCAGCCCCGACAGCCGCGCGTGCTCGATCAAGTGCAGCGCCATCGCCATATTGGCGAAGAAGTACCGCCCGGGGTTCTCGCGGTTGGCTCCGATGCCGCCGACCTCCGCCGCCGCGTGGATCACGACATCCACAGGCGTGCCGCCGAAGGCCTCGCGGTACAGTCGCTCGGCATCGGGCTCGCGCGTCAGGTCGAAGTCGCGCCGCCGCGGCACAAAGACATTCGCCTCCAGCACGCCCCGCTCGCGCAATTTGCGCAGGATCACCTGGCCCAAAAAGCCGGCGCCGCCGGTGAGGATGATCCGCTTGGACGAAAGCCCGCTCGTGCCCATCTCGCGCTCCGATCACCACGCACTCAGCCCCGACGCACCCCGTGCTTGAGATAGGCCGCGACCAGAGAGGACGCAGACTGGTCCCAAGTCAGGTTTTTGACCACGTGCTCGCGAAGATTGTTCGCAGGAGCCACCCATGCCCGCAGGAACGCCGCCCGGATCCCCTCGACGCTCCCGGGATCGATGTACTCGGCCATGTCTCGGAAATAGTCCGGCGGCCCGCCGTGACGCGTGATAACGACCTTGGCGCCGTACGTCGCCGCCTCCAGCGCCACAAGCCCGGTCCCCTCGTGGGTCGATGGAAGGCAGAACACCGTCGCCCCCGCGTACAGACTGTTCAGCGTCTCCCGGGGCAGGAAGCCCAGCAACCGCACGCTCGGGTACTGAGCCGCCAAGGCCTTGACCTCGTCCAGCCCCGGACCCGGCTCGGCCGCTCCGGCGATGATCAGCGGCCGGCTTGTTGGCCCGACTGCCCGGATCAGGTTGGCGACATTCTTGCGAGACTCGTTGTAGATGCTCACGTGCAGCGCGTACTGCTCCGGCACGCCCAGCTCGCGCCGGGCGAGGGCAGGGTCCGCCGCCGGCGGCGGCTCCACACCGTTGAGTACAAGTTCTACCTTGGCACGATCGATCCCAAGCCCGGCCACTATGCGATCACGCTCGTGTTCGGATCGAACCACGACCAGATCGCACCCGAGGCCCTGCGCCCGATAGGCGGCGGGGATAGTGTGAATCTTGGGGATCACTGAACCGATCCGCGCCGCCAGGCGATACCGCCAATTCGGTTCGTTGGTGTCGATCGTCGGCGCCCAGACTCGCATCTTCTGGAGCCCGCGGCTGATTTCCTCGATCCTGAACATCGAGTAGCCGCCCATGAAGAACTGAACGACGTCCAGTTTCCGCAGGTCCGAGGGGTGCCACGGATTCATGAACTCGACTTCATGGCCGGCCCTTTGAAGGGCCGCGGCCTGGAATCGAGCCTGGGCCAGCACGCCGTTGGCGGGGCTTCCGACGGCGAAGTTGGCGGGGAGCAAAAAACCGATCCGCATCCGTGAAACTCCTGACGCAACGCCCGAATCACCCACGGGTGTAGTGCACGTGCGTTTCGCCGCCACGGGGGCGCGACCAAGCGATCTTAAACCCGCAGTCACGCATGAATCCGTGCACGTGTTCGGGCGTCAGGTTGGCCCGGGCGAGGTACACCTCGTGCACCTCCACGAAGACGTCCCGCACCGCGCCGGAGGAAAGTACGCCCTTGGCCCCCTTCATCACCTCCAGCTCAAACCCTTCGACGTCGATCTTCATGCTTTGCGGAGCCGGATGGGTCTTGCAGAACTCGTCCAGCGTTACCACCGGCACTTCGACGTACTCGCCCTTGCGGTTCTGGTCGAGCATGGAATGGTCGCCGATGTAGCCGGCCAGGAACAGTTTGAGTGTTCCACTGGAGGAACCGACGCCGCACGCCTCGACGAAAACCTGGCTCTCAAGCCCGTTGGCCCGGATGTTGGCCCGGACGCGATCGGCGTTGCGCGGCTCGGGTTCAAATGCGTGCGCCCGCAGGGCCCGGCCCGCGTGCTTGCGAGCCACCAGCAGGGAAACGAGCCCGATGTTGGCGCCGATGTCGTGGAACACGTCGTTTTCACGGACCGTGTCGAGGATTCGCTGAAGAAACTCGTGCTCGCCGAACAGCCCGTCGATCTCCAGGATTTCGTCGGGCGACGTCACCGCAAACCGCAGTTCCTGCCCCAGGATCTTCGCCTCGTGGTGCCCGCTGGCGATGATCCGACGGTTGTAGATCCCGCGCCCGAAGTCGAGAATTCCCGTTCGCTTCAACACGCCGCGGAGCTTCGTCCCGTGCAGACGCAGCTTGATTGATTGCATGAGTCGGATCATGTTTACTCCCGATTTGGCACACCCCGGGATCGGTCCCCCACCGGACCCACCCTCACATTCGCCGACTTCGACAACCCGTCCTTCACGCGCCGCGTCAGGAGCATAAGCGGCGCACCAAGCACAAACCGAACGCGCAGCGACTGCAGGTTCATGACCAGCGTGCGTCGGTACAAATCCCAAGGCTCGCTCCGGGCACCGATCAGCATCATCGACATCACCGCCGCCCTGATACTCCCGGCGATGTAATTCCTTCGCAAAGCGCGACCGCTGCCGCCCCCGTACATGCCCGCCGCCTCGCGCTCCAGCAGCATGCGCATGCCGCGATAGGTCTTGTCAACATTCAGTGAAAGGCCGTCCCGCTTGTCGCCGCCCTCTCGTCCGAAAGCGAACATCATCGGCGATTTTACCATCACCATCGCGCCGGTGTGCGCGATCCGCAGGATGAGGTCTCCGTCCTCGGCGTTGATGCGCTCGGTCACGAACCCGCCCGAGTTCTTCAGCACGTCCGCCCGGAAGAACGCCCCCGTCACCAGCAACGCGCTGCGATCCCGAAACACCTCGAGGATCGTGGGGTAGGGCTTCGCCGCCAGTTCCTCCCTGCGAACGCCCTCAACCTCCGAGAGTTTCTCGAACACCACGTACTCGCCGGCGATCATGGCCGGGTTGTCGTGGCGCCGGATCAACTCTTCGGCCAGCCCCCGCGTCCACGGGAGCCAGAGGTCGTCGCTGTCGAGCAGCGCGATGTAGTCACCCTTCGCTGCCGCGATCCCGGTGTTGCGCGCGGTGCCCGGGCCGCCGTTCTCCTGCCGGATGTACGTGATGCGCCCATCGAGCGACCGCACGACCTGCGCGGTGTTGTCGCTGCCCCCGTCGTCAACGACAATTACCTCGTCGGCGGGCCCGATCTGGTCCAGCACCGACCGCAGCGTCGGCGTGATGCGCGCGGCGCGGTTGTACGTCGGGATTACCACCGAGATCATCATCGTCGTACCGGGAAACGACCGGCTGTATCGACCCGCCGGATCGCTCCGTTGAGTCGCTCACGCCCTGACCAGGCGGTCGCCCATGCGCGCCGCGTATTTCGCGAACCGGTTGCGGGTATCGATCACCAGCCTTGCCCTGTCCGCCACCAGCTCGTACGGGAACGCGGCGTGCCCCGTCACGAGCAGGACCGCATCGTACGAGGCGACCGACTCGGCGGTCAGGGCCACGCTCGACATTTTCAGGTCGTGCCGGCGCATGCGGTGCGTCGCCGGAACATGCGGGTCGCTGTAGTCGACCGCCGCGCCACGCTCCAGCAGTTCCTCGATGATCACCAGCGCGGGTGACTCGCGGACATCGTCCACGTCCGCCTTGTACGCCAGCCCCAGCACGCACAGCCGTGCCCCCTTGATCGCACGCCCGCGGTCCGAGAGCGCCCGGGCCGTCCGCTCCACCACCCATTGCGGCATGCGGGTATTGATCCGGCCTGCCAGCTCGATCAACTGCGAGTCCTGCCCGAACTCACGGGCCTTGTACGTAAGGTAGAAAGGGTCGATCGGAATGCAGTGGCCGCCCAGCCCCGGGCCCGGATAGAACGGCATGAACCCGAACGGCTTGCTCGCCGCCGCGTTGATGACCGGCCAGATATCGATCCCCATCGAGTCCAACACGATCTTGAGTTCGTTCACCAGAGCGATGTTCACAGCGCGGAAGATGTTCTCCAGCAGCTTGGCGCTCTCGGCGATCTCAGCCGAATCGGTCCGCACCACCGTCGCGAAGGCCCCACCGTACAGCGCCGCCGCCAGGTCGGCCGAACGCTCGTCGAGCCCACCCACCAGCTTGGGAATCTGCGCCGTCGTGTGAGTGAACCTCCCGGGGTCTTCCCTCTCGGGCGAAAACGCCACAAAGTAATCGACGCCGCAACGCAGACCCGGCGTGGCCCGCGCGATCGGATCGAGAAATTCACGACGGGTCGTGCCTGGGTACGTGGTGGATTCCAGCACCACCACCTTGCTGGGGGCGTTGCGCATCACCGAGCCGATCTGCTCCGCGGCCCGCACGACATAGGAAAGATCAGGCACGTGGTGCTCGTCGAGCGGGGTCGGCACGGTGACCAGGATCGCGTCGCATTCCGCAAGCCGTCCATGGTCCGTCGTCGCTTCAAATCGCGGACTGCCGGCCAGTTCGTCGAATGCCGACCGCAGATGCGCTAAGTAGGGCCGCCTGGCGGCGAACGCCTCGGGTTTGGTCGGGTCCGTATCGACGCCGATGACGCCAAATCCGGCGTGATGGAACGCGTGCGCGAGGGGGAGACCGACATATCCCAGTCCGATGACGCCGATCCGGGCGGTCCGCGAGTCGATCCGCTCGCGCAGCCGCCGGTATGTCCCGTCTTCCGCCATCATGGGGCTCCTGGTCCAATTATCGGCACCCGCGGAGGGTGGGTCCTTCGGACCAGGAGCACAATCGGTCCTCCGTCCATCCCGCGGCTGGCATCAACCGATACAGACCGGCCGGTCCGCACCGCCAAGGATTCGACACGATGAACCCGCACTACCTGGCCTTGGCACCGCTGCGACCGTACCTGTGGCGCGAGCTGCCCGCCTGGAACAAGCTCATCGGCTACCTCGTGCGCTACGAGCAGTACCACGGCTGGCCCACCAAGACCATCCGCGGCAAGCTCCACGGCTTCCAGATGCAGTTGGACCTCAATGACTGGTGCCAACGCTGGACCTACTACCTCGGCAGGTACTACGAGGCGCACACGCAGCAGTTGATGCTCCGGGCTCTTCGCCCCGGCGAACTGTTCGTTGACATCGGGGCCAACATCGGCATGACTGCGCTCTTGGCCGCCCACGCCGTCGGCCCGACCGGCCGCGTCGTCGCGTTCGAGCCCAACCCCGACGTCTACGCGATTCTCCGCCGCCACGTCGATGCCAACCAGCTCGAGAAGACCATCGATGCTCGCAACTGTGCCATCGGTGATTCCGAAAGCGAGTTGACTCTGACGGTGGCAGGGACTCACACCGGCTGCGGCACCCTGACCAGCGTGGACGCCGTGCCCGGCGAGACGCTCCGGCGCGTGCAGGTCCGCGTCGCCGTCGGGGATGCACAGCTTGCCGAACTCCCCGACCGACCGATGTTCATCAAGATTGATGTCGAGGGGTTCGAGCTGCACGTGCTGGCCGGGCTGAAGCAGACCCTGTCGCGCCGCAAGCCGGCCGTGCTGACCGAGGCGGTCGAATACCAACTCAAGCGCGCCGGCGCCTCGATCGCGTCACTCTTCGAGGTCATGCTCGCCCACGGCTACAGGGGTTACAGCGTCGAGGAACTCCGCGGGTCGCACGGTTTCAACTCGCACCGCCTCCGGCTCCGGCCCGTCACCGCCCCTGATGCGCAGCTCTCGCCCGACCTGCTCTGGCTCTTCCCCGGCGGCGAGCACGAGGCTCGGCTCAAAGAGCATCTTGACCGGTGGGGATGACCACGCTCTTCAAGCCGATACGCCCCGCCGCCGCGCCGAATATCCGGCGGAATTGGTGCCGCTCCCACGGTTCCAACGCAAGGAACCACGCCGCCGGCGCGAGCGCCAGCCCCGTTGCGGCCACAACGGCGCCGATCCGCCAGAGCGTCTCGGGCATCGCCAGCCTCGCGCAGCCCGCCGCGGCGAACGCCGCCCCCGCGGTGACCATCACCGGGCGCAGCGTCCGCGCCGCCCACTCGCGCCTCGACAGGCCCGTCTGCCTGGCGACATATCCAGCGCGGCTGAGCATCTGCGCCAGGATGATCGCGATCACCACCACCGGCAGGAACCACACGCCCGGCAACGCCACCAGCATCACCCCGACCGCGCCCGTCAGGAACACGATCTCATACGCGGTATTGGCCCGGAACATCGGCCCGACGTCGCCCGTCGCCATGATCGGCGCCAGCAATGAATTCGCCAACACCTGCAGCCACATCGCCGCGATCATCAGCGGCGTCAGCACGAGCGCCGCCGGCGGCACCTCCTTGAGCCACAGCGGCAATAACTGCTCGCATTCAAGAACCGAAGGAACAACAAAGGCAAGGGCCGCGATCGCCGCGTACTTCCCCTGGATGATCGTCAGGCGATGGACCATGTCGCCATGCCCCGCTCCGCCCGCTCGCATGAGCATCGGCGAGGTCGCGTTGAGCACGCTCGATGCGATGCTGTTCTGGTAGTTCGCGCCTTGGAGAGCGACGGTGTAGGCGGCGTTCACTTGCAGACCGTAGAACTTGTTCAGAATGATCTGCGAGCCCTGGTTGCGCAGCTGCCACCCCACGTTGCCGAGGAAGGTCCAGACACCGAAATCAAGCAGTTCCTTGAGTTCGGCGCGCCGGCACTGACTCCACGCCGGGCGGGCCTCGGCCCGCCTCCCGACAACCAGGAGAATGACCGACAGCTCAACGACCACACCCGCGGCGGCGACGGCCGCGGCGTAGAACACCAGCTTGTCCATCGGCGCATGATCGATCATGAGCGCAGCGGCCAGCATGAGCGCGCTGTTGAGCACGTCGGCCACGGCCAGCAGCAGCATCTCCTGGCGTGCCAAGGCCCACGCCCGGAAGGGCGTGGCCGCCACGGCAACAACCACGCGTGCCAGCGTCGCGAGGAACACCCAGCGCGCGGCCCAGTCGCGCCCCTCGGGAATGTCAACCCACCCCACCAACCAAGGAGAAACGGCGACACCCACAACTCCAACTGCCGCCGCGATTCCCAGGAACGTGAACACCGACGTGCTGAACACCGCCGCGAGCTTGCCCGCCGCGCCGCGCCCGATCTCGACCGCCAGGTGCCGCATCACGCTCTGGTTGAGCGCCTCGGTGACCACCGCCAGCAGCGCCCCCGCCGCGCCCAAGACCCCGATGATCCCGAATTCCGTCTGGCCCAGCGCTTTCATCGCCAGTCGGGTCGTGGCCAATCCCAGCGCCACGGTCAACGCCATGCGCGTCAGCGTGTAACAGGTGTTCAGAAACAACCGCGTGGAATGGCGCATCGTGTGAGTTCTATCGGCGCTCCGGCGCAGCTACTGATCGTGCCCCCGCCCCTGCGGCATGTCGTGCCCCGCGTCACGCAGCGTCTTCTCACGCCGCGCCAGTTCCATGTCGGCGTCCACCATCATCTTCGCGAGCTGCTCCACGGTCGTCTCGGGTTTCCACCCCAGTACACGCCTGGCCTTGGACGGGTCCCCCAGCAGCAGGTCCACCTCCGCCGGACGCAGGTAGCGCGCGTCGAACTCCACGTGCTTCTTGAAGTCCAGCCCCGCGTGCGCGAACGCCATTTCGGCGAACTCTCGCACCGAGATCGTCCGCCCCGTCGCGACCACGTAGTCGTCCGGCTCGTCGCGTTGCAGCATCATCCACATCATCTTCACGTAGTCACCCGCGAAGCCCCAGTCGCGTTTGCTGTCGAGGTTCCCCAGGAAGACCTTCTCCTGCAGCCCCAGCTTGATCCGCCCGACCGCACGGGTGATCTTGCGTGTGACAAAGGTCTCGCCCCGGCGCGGGCTCTCGTGGTTGAAGAGGATCCCGCACGAGGCGTGAAGCCCGTAGCTCTCGCGGTAGTTCACCGTGCACCAGTGCGCCATCATCTTCGCGCACGCGTACGGACTGCGTGGATAGAACGGCGTCGTCTCGGTCTGCGGCGTCTCCACCACCTTGCCGTACTGCTCGCTGCTGCTGGCTTGGTAGTACTTCACCCGCTTGCCCGCCTGCTGCTGGTGGTCGCGCACCGCTTCAAGCAACTTGAGCGCGCCCATCGCCACCGAATCGGCCGTGTAGATCGGCAGGTCAAAGCTCACGCGCACGTGCGACTGCGCCCCCAGGTTGTACACCTCGCCGGGGTCCACCTCGCGCATCAATTTGGCCAGCGAGTTCGCATCGCACAGGTCGCCGTAGTGCAGGTGCAGCCGGCTGCCGGACTTTGCCACCGCCGCGGCCACGTGCGGGTCGCTGTACACGTGATCGATCCGACCCGTGTTGAACGACGACGATCGCCGGATGATCCCGTGGACGTGGTAC
Source organism: Phycisphaerales bacterium (assembly GCA_050730675.1). Classification (GTDB taxonomy): domain Bacteria; phylum Planctomycetota; class Phycisphaerae; order Phycisphaerales; family UBA1924; genus JBOHNM01. The sequence continues at coordinate 20,770 of JBOHNM010000043.1, forward strand.
CCCTTTTCGAGCAGAAACTCCGTCAGGTACGAGCCGTCCTGCCCCGTGATCCCCGTGATCAACGCCGTGCGCTCGGCGGTCTGGTTGTTGGTGCTCTTGCTCATCGCTCCGCAACTGTCCCCGCGCCGCGCCCCGGAAGCAACCCCGCCCCGCGATTCACCGCCGCCGCAGGAACTGCTCCTCCGTGTAGACCTTCGGTTCCGGCGTGGGCGGCCCCCAGTAGTTGGGGCTCGTCAGCGGATAGCGCACGTCCTGGTCCGCCCGCGCGGGCCCGATGTTCGCCTGATAGGTCAGCGTGGCGAACCCGATCGCCAGCGCCACCGGTCCGGCCCACGCCCAGCGCCACACGCGCCCGCTCCCCAGGCAAACCGCCAGCACGATCCACATCAACAGGAACGGCTCGTGGTACCGCTGCCACGGCAGGGGGCTGGCCGTCTGCGCCGCCAGGAAGCCCAGCCACGCGATGAGCATCACCCACCGCTCGCGCACCGGCAGTCGGCTGAGCAGCACGACCAGCGCCGCTGCCCCGCACGGCGCAAGCACGAGGATCAGCGCCGACGTGTGTCCCCAGATCACCGGCGCGGCATGCACCACCTCCCACAGCCCGCCCTTGCGCCCCGGCGGCGACCACGCCGTCACCGGCACAATCGCCAGCACCAGCGCCGCGATCACCGCCAGCATCAACGCGCCGGCGTGCTCCCGCAGCACCACGGCAATCTGTGGCCACAACCACCCGCCGAAAAACACGCTATAGATCGCCACCAGCGACAGCGAGAACGCCGGCGTCTCCAACGCCACACCGCCGTACATCCCCTGGTACCGCGGCACCACCAGCCCGCCCCAAAGCGCCACAAACACCGCCACCAGCCCGATCGCCGGGAGCGTCGCGATCACCGCCGGGATCGTGCGGAGCACGCGCTGCCCGAAACCGGCAAATAAGTGCTTCACGGGCAGCAGCACCCTGGATTCATCGCACTCGTCCGCGAACGTCTCACCGATCCACGCGGCGAACCACACGACGCCCGCCGCCCACACATGGTTCTGACGCGTCAGCACCAGCAGCGCCAGCACCGCGCCGCTGGCAACCATCACGCCAAGCGTCTGCCGCGCGCTGAGTGCCAACAGCAGGATCCCCAACACACCAAGCCAACCTGCGTTGTCCGGCAGCAGCCACACGCCCGCCGGCCAGACGTATAACGACGCCGCGACGGGCATGCACGCGGCCAGCACCAGCCCCGGCCGCTCGCCGCGCCGGCTGCACACCCAAGCCAGCACCGTCAACAACCCCACCGTGAACACCGACCCCACCAGCCGCAGCACGAGTGTGGACGCACCGATCGCCTGCGCCACCGCCGCCAGCACCACGTGGTACAGCGGCGTGGTCGCCGAGAGATAGTTCTCAAAGTCCAGCCGCGGCCACTCGCGCACGAACTTCTGGATCATCGGCAGGTGGAACTGCCAGTGGTCCCCCGCCGCCCGTCCCTGCATCTGGTCGGTCAGGATCGCCGGAAGCGCTGTCGCGAAAAAAATGGTCGCGATGCCCACCACCGGCCACACCGCTGCCGCCTTGTTCTGCCGCTGAGCCATGCGTTGCCGCCTCTATCGGCGCTTCCCCGGGTGCAGTGCCACCGAACGCTTGCCGATATACGGTCCTGCCCCGGGGTATCCATGCGCGCACTGCTCAGAGCACTCCACAAACCGGTCTACGCCACGCGCCAGCGCATCTTGGTCCAGCGCATCCTCGCACACGTCCGGCCCAACGACCGCCTACTCGACGTCGGCTGCGGCTCGGGTCTGCTGGCCGCCGCCATTACCGGCCATTCCGGCTGCCCGGCCGGCGTCCGGGCCGAGGGCCTGGAGCGCTACCCCCGCGGCGGCGAACCCATCCCCGTTACCACCTACCCCGGCGGGCGTTTCCCCTTCGACGACAACACCTTCGACGTCGTCATCATCGCCGATGTTCTCCACCACGAGCCCGACCCCGACGCTCTCCTACGCGAGTGTGCCCGCGTCACCCGCCGCACCTTGATCATCAAGGACCATCAGGTCCGAGGCCTCCTCGCCCAGCAGCGGATCAGCCTCATCGACTGGGCCGCCAACGCCGGCTACTCGGTCAAGTGCCTCTTCACCTACAACACCCCGGAGCAGTGGGGGACCGTCACTTCACGCCTGGGCATGAAAACCGTCGAACACCCCCCCGGCATGGACCTGTATCCTCTCGGGTTGAACTGGGTCTTCGCCGGCGGCATCCAGTATTTCGCCGTCCTTGAGAAGTCCGCCTGATCCTCATGTCTTCCCTCGCGGCCGACCAACCCGCCGAAGCCGCCCCACCCCGCCCCCGCGGCCCGCTCGCATTCCAATTGCTCCGTCTGGTCCGACCCGTCCAGTGGGCCAAGTCGGTCTTCTGTCTGATCGGCCCGGTCTTCTACCTCGCCGACCACCCCGATAAGCCCGTGGACTCGGTGCTTGTCCCGGCCCTGATCGCCGCGGCGGTCTTCGCCCTCGCTTCCAGCGCCTGCTACGTGATGAATGACTTGGTGGATGCCGAGCAGGACCGCCAGCACCCCCGCAAACGACGCCGCCCGATCGCCTCCGGCGCGGTCTCGCCCAACGCCGCCCGCATCCTTGCCGCAGCCCTCGTCATCGGTGCGGGCGCACTGCTCCTGCTGCTCCCGTCCGGCGTCGCCCGCTGGTGGGTCGGCAGCCTCGTGCTCCTCTACATCCTCACCACAACCGCCTACTCCTACGGCCTCAAGCACATCATCATCGCCGACGTGGTCTGCCTCTCATCGGGCTTTGTCATCCGCGTCATCGCCGGATGCACCGCCATCGCCATCTTCCCCTCCACTTGGCTCCTCAATTGCACGCTCTTCCTCGCCATGTTCCTCGCCTTCGGCAAGCGCCTGGGGGAGCGCCGGACTCTGGGTGACGATGCCGCCAAGGCCCGGGTGGTCCAGGAGAAGTACACCGACGAATTCCTGCGGATGGCCGTCGTCGTCACCGGCGTCGCCACCCTCTTTGGGTACGCCGGTTATGTCCAGGCCCGCGAAGGAAAGTTCTCTGCCGCCGCCCAGTCGCTGGGCCTTTCCGACGGCGGCGTCAACATCCTCTGGCTCACCATGCTCCCCGCCACCTACGCCCTGCTCCGCTGCATCGTGCAGGTCGAACGCGGCCGCTACGACGACCCCACCGAACTCGCCGTCCGCGATCGACCCTTCCAACTCGCCTGCCTCATTTTCGCGGCCATCACGGCCATCGCGCTCTGGGCTGTCCCGGGCGCCAAGGCGACGATCACGCCGCACGCTCCGGCACCTGCCGTGACGGCCCATTGAGGCTCGCGCAACTTTCACGCAGGTACGACCGGATAACCGAAATCCCCGGTGACGGTGGCGATCACCGCGCGCCGCTCGTGCGCGCCGCGCCCCCGACCGGAGCCCCATATGTCCCGCAACGCCCTCGCCCTGCTCGCCTTGGTCTTTGTCGCCGGCACCACGCTTCCGGCCTTGGCACAGGAAGGACCCAAAGAGCCCCCCAAGCCCGACTTCCCCCCCTTCGCCGAAGTCTCCAAGGACTACACCAAGGTCAACAGCTCCTCCGACAAGAGCGAGGAGCCGCTGCTGGGCATCTACACGCGCGACAAGGACCAACAGCTCCTGATCGAACTGCCGCGCGAGTTCGCCTCCAAGAAGTACATGATCGCCGTCACCACCGCCAGCGGCGAGCCCTTCGCCGGCCTGCAGGGGCCGAGCTTCTACGTCTACTGGAAGCGGTACAACAACCGCATTGCGCTGGTCGCCCCGCAGATCGAGGTCCGTTCCACCGGCGACGATGCCAGCAAGGTCGGCGTCGAGCGTGCCTTCACCGACCGCATCCTTGTGGACATGCCCATCGTTGCGATGGGCCCCGGCGGCGGCCCGGTCATCGACGGCGACGCCTTCCTCGCCGGCAACGTCGGCCGCTTTGTCCCGCCCGGTTTTATGACCTCCGGCGCATCGGGCGCCAACCCGGCCCTGGCCGCTATCAAGAAGGCCAAAGCCTTCCCGCAGAACGTCGAGATCGCCCTCGAGATGCCCACCGCCGGCGGCGTGCTCAAGACCTTCCACTACTCCATCAGCATCGTCCCCGATTCGACGGGTTACACCCCGCGAGCCGCCGATGAGCGCGTCGGTTACTTCCAGACGTGGTACCGCGACCTGGGCAAGTTCAAGGAAGACGAGAAGTGGGTCCGGTGCATCAACCGATGGAACCTCGAGAAGGCCGACCCCAAGCTCAAGATGAGCCCGCCGAAGAAGCCCATCGTCTTCTACGTCGAGCACACCGTCCCCGTGCGCTACCGGCGCTACGTCCGCGACGGCGCACTCATGTGGAACAAGGCCTTCGAGAAGATCGGTATCACCGAGGCCGTCGAGGTCTACTACCAGGACAAGGCCACCAACACCAACATGGACAAGGACCCCGAGGATGTCCGCTACAACTTCATCCGCTGGGTCACCAACGACATCTCCACCGCCATCGGCCCGCACCGCTCGCACCCGCTCACAGGGCAGATCCTCGACGCCGACGTCGTCCTGACCGACGGCTGGATCCGCACCTTCTGGTCGCAATCCAACGAGATCATCCCCGACATCATCGCCCGCCACCTCAGCACCGAGGAACTCGCCTGGTTCGATACCCACCCGCGCTGGGACCCGCGCCTGCGCGTCCTGTCCGTCAGCGAGCGCGACGCCGCGCTGACCGAGCGCGCCGTCCAACAGGCCCAGCGCGGCATCGCCCGCTTCGCCCCCGCCGGCGTCCAGCCCTTCGCCCAGACCAGCCCCGGCAACGCCGGCGCGTGGAACTGCTTCGCGGCCCAGGGCAAGTCCGTCGATATGGCCATCAGCCGCATGGCCCTGGAACTCCAGGGCATGCTCGACGACACCGACGACCCGCCCACCGCCTCCGACGGCGAGAAGAAAGACGAGAAAAAGGAAGACAAGAAAGAAACCAAGAACGGCGACAAGAAGGATGAGAAGAAGGAAGTCGATCTCCTCGACGGCATCCCAGAGTGGTTCGTCGGCCCGGCCTTGGCGGACCTGACCGCCCACGAGGTCGGCCACACCCTCGGCCTCCGCCACAACTTCAAGGCTTCCTGCGCCTACCCGCTGGCCGAGATCAACTCCGCCGCCTTCAAGGGCAAGAAGCCGTACACCAGCAGCGTGATGGACTACAACCCCGTCAACATCAACCTCAACAAGAGTCTCATCCAGGGCGACTACGTCCAGCTCGACATCGGCCCCTACGACTTGTGGGCGATCGAGTACGGCTACACCTCCGGCGATCCCAAGAAGATCGCCGGTCGAGCGCCCGAGCCCGAGCTTCAGTTCGGCTCCGACGAGGACGCCGGCGGCATCGATCCCACGGTCCGCCGCTACGACCTCGGCGCCGACCCGCGCGACTACGCCCAGTCGCGCCTCGACCTCGCCAAGTTCGCCCGCGCCCGCATCCTCGACAAGTTCGTCAAGGACGGCCAGTCCTGGTCCAAGGCACGCCGCGGCTACGCCATCACCCTCGCCATGCAGGCCGACGCCATCAGCATCATGTCCGGCTGGGTCGGCTCCGCCCGCGTGTATCGCGACCGCAAGGGCGACCCCAGCGGCCGCCCACCCATCGAGGTCGTCCCCGCCAACCAGCAGCGTGCCGCTCTCGCTTTCGTTATCGACGCCGCCTTCAAGGACGAGGCCTTCGGCCTCTCCCCCGAACTCCTCAAGCACCTCACTATCGACCGCTTCGAGGACCCCGGCGCCGGCCGCGGCGAGCCCGCCTGGCCCATCCACGACCAGGTCGCCGGCGTGCAGGCCACAGCCTTGAGCAACCT
>JBOHNM010000044.1:0-26283 GCA_050730675.1 Phycisphaerales bacterium
CTGATGGATCGGGGCTGCGTTCGCGGCCCGGCCGCTTGTTCAGGGCCGGGCCGCACGCCCCAGGGTGCGGAGAGATTGGTGCGGATCGAATGCGAAGGGAAACAACGATGAAGCTTCACACACAGCTTGTCCAGTTCGATGCGGCCCCGCAGGACCCGTTCGGGCCGACGGCGACGCCGGTGTACCAGACGGCGACGTTCGAGCAGGAGAACCCGGAGCAGTTCGGGCGGTACGACTACTCGCGGTCGGGGAATCCGACGCGCGATGTGCTGCAGAAGCAGCTGGCGCGTCTAGAGCACGCGAAGCACGGGTTTGCGTTTGCATCCGGGCTGGCCGGCATCACCGCCGTGCTCGGGTTGCTGAGTGCAGGCGACGAGGTGGTCGCGGGGGATGACCTCTACGGCGGGACGTTCCGGCTGTTCGGGCAGATCGCGCCGCGGCGCGGACTGGCGGTGCGGTATGGCGACCCGACGGAGCCCGAGGCGTTCGTGGAACTGATCGGGCCGAAGACGCGTCTGGTGCATGTGGAGACGCCGACGAACCCGCTGCTGCGGATCGTGGACCTGGCGCGGCTCTCGGGGGCGGTGCGACGGCGGGCTGCGAGGCTGGGAACAGATGCGCCGATCATCAGCGTGGACAACACGCTGGCTTCGCCGTACCTGCAGAACCCGCTGGACCACGGCGCGGATGTGGTGGTGCACTCGGCGACCAAGGCCCTCTGCGGTCATGCGGACGTCACGGCGGGGGCGGTGTGTTGTTCACGCGAGGACATCGCCAAGCAGATCGCGTTTATCCAGAATGCGGAAGGAGCAGGACTCGGACCGCAGGATTGCTTCCTGCTGCTGCGCGGAATCAAGACGCTCGGTGTGCGGATCGACCGGCAGCAGCAGACGGCGGCGGCGCTGGCGGAGGAACTCGCGGAAACGGCTGGCGTGGAGGCGGTGTACTACCCCGGCTTGACGCGGCATGCCGGGCGCGAGGTGCATGCCGCGCAATCACGCGGGCCGGGGAGCGTCATCTCGATTCGACTCGGGACGCGCGAGCGGGCGGTGGCGGTGGCTAAGGCGCTGGAGCTGTTCCCGACGACCGTGAGCTTCGGGTCTGTGTCGTCGAGTGTTTGCTTCCCGGCGGCGATGTCGCATGCGAGTGTGCCGCGGGAGCTGCGGGCGCGCGTGGCGCCGTCGGAGGACCTGTTGCGGCTGTCGATCGGACTTGAAGATGTGGACGACCTGCGGGCGGACCTGCGGCAGGCGGTCGCGAGGGCCGACGGGGAGAGTCAGGCGCGTTTGATCACGTGCTCGACGGGGAATCGGACCTTGGCGAACTTGGCGAACGGGTCGTCGGCGGCGCGGTAGCCGGCAGTCATGATGCAGAGGCTGTGGTAGCCCTCGGCGGTGAGGCCGAGGATCTCGTCGTATTGCGGGCCGCTGATTCCCTCCATCGGGCAGGCATCGATCTGCAGGAGGGCGCAGGCCTCGAGGAAGAAGCCGACGGCGATGTAGGTCTGGCGGTCCATCCAGTTGCGGAGCTCGGTTTCCGCACCAGGCTTCTGGACCGTGCCGAGCATCATGTTCTTGAACTCATCGAGGGAATCGTGCGGCACGTTGCGCACCTCGGCGATGCGGTTGATGTAGCGCTGTACATCGTGGTGCGTCGCCTCGTTGCGGGCGCAGACAACGACCAGGTGCGAGGCGTCGGTGACCTGTGACTGGCCGTAGGAGGCGGGCTTGAGCCTCTCGCGGACGGCGGGGTCGGTGACGACGACGAATTTCCAGAGCTGCAGGCCGTAGGAGTTGGGTGAGAGCACCAGGACCTGCTCGAGCTTTGACCACGTGGCGGCGTCGATCTTGCGTGTGGGGTCGAACTTCTTGGTGGCGTAGCGCCAGTTGAGCTGGGAGAGGATGGTGTCGATGGAGACAGGGGCCATGAATTGCTCCGGTGTGCGTCGAGGTGAGTTGGCGAGGATATCGCGCAGGCGGCACAAGCGTTTGCCGCGGGATTGGATGAAGCAAGCCACCGCGAGGTGACCGGCCTTACTTCGGCGGGTTGGCGGGAAGAGGCGAAGGGGCAGCGAGGATGCGGGCGGCCCAGTTCCGCAGGTCGTTGGAGCCCCCGAAGCAGTTGAGGCGCATCAGGCGCTCGACCTGGAACAACGTGTTGCCGGCGATGTGGCGCTGGAAGTGGTCCATGTCAACCAGGGCGATCTGGCCGGTGGCGCTGGCGACCGCGAGCGTGCGGCCGGAGGGATCGAAGGCGAGGGTGAGGGCGTCCCACCCCTGGAAGAGCTCGATGGACATGAGGTTCTGGCGGTCGGCGATGCTCCAGAGCTTCACGGTGCCGTCGGCGCTGGAACTGGCGAGGATGTCCGGGTCGCGCGGCGAGAGGACCGCGTCCACGATCAGCCCGCTGTGGCCCTCGAGGGTGGCGAGGGGCGTGGAGGAGTCGAAGGACCAGATCGCCAGCGCCCGTGACCAATCGCCGGTGATGAGGCGTGAGCCGTCTGCGGTGAAGAGGGGAGTCCACGGTTGCTCACCGGCAAGTGCGCCGGGCTTCCACGCGAGTGTGGGTGTGAAGGGTTGCTCGGGCGTGGGCGCCGGATCGGCATTCAGACCGGAGACGTCCCACACGGCGAGTTGATTCAGGCGGTTGGTGACGGCCAAGCGGCGGCCGTCGGGCGAGAAGCGGGCGCTGATCAACTCGCCGGTGACGCGGGGCATCTCGCCGACGATGGCGCCGTCGTCGACGCGGCGGATGCGCGTCACCAGGTCCGTGCCGATGGTGGCGATCCAGCGGCCGTCGGGGCTGAAGTTGAACGAGCGATTGGCGATGTCGCCGCAGCGGTCCCAGCGGTGGAGGATGCGGCCGGTGGTGGTGTCCCACAGGATGAGCGAGCGGTCCTCGCTGCCGGCGGCAACGATGGGGCGCGAGGGGTGGAACTCGATGGAGCGGACGCGGGCGTTGTGGCCGATCAACTCGTGGATGGGCGCCAGCGAGCGGGCGTTCCACAGGCGGACGCGCCCGGTGTTGTCGCTGGTGGCGAGCATTTCACCGTCGGGCGAATAGGCGACGGTGCAGCGGCCGTCGTGCGGCGGCAGGCGGCGCACACCGGGGTCGGCCGCCAGGTCGTACGAGCGGAGAAACGACCCGTAGCCTGCGACGAAGACCGCGCCATCGGGGGTGATCGCACCGCCGTTGACGCCCTGCGCCAGCGGGTAGGCGCGGAGGCGTTTATGCTCGAGGACGTCCCAGACTTCGACGTTCCACCAGCCGGCCGAGACAAGGCGCCGGCCGTCGGGCATGAAGCAGACGGACTTGATCCACCCGTTGGGAGATTCCAGGACGCCTATGGGTTGACCGTCGGCGACGTTCCACAGGCGGACGGTGCGGTCGTTGCCGCCGGAGGCGAGTGTGGCGCTGTCAGCGCTGAAGGAAAGGGTCGCGATCCCACCCTCGTGCGCGAGCGTGCGGGAGGGAATGGCGGACCCCGGCCGCCACAAGAGCAGGTCACCGCTGACGGATCCGGCGGCGATGGTCCCGTCCCCGGCGATTGCGACGCGCGTGATGACGGGGCCGCGCCGGCCGAGGCGGCGGGTGCTGGTTAACGTCGCCAGGTCGTAGACGGAGATCGTGCCGTCGTTGTTGGCGGCTGCGATGCGCGTTCCGGTTTGATCAAATGTCACGCAGCGGATCGGGCCGGCCACCTCGCCGAACCGCGCCAGCTCGTGGAGCGTGGAGGGGTCGAGGAGGAGGATTTCGCGGGTGATGCCGGTGACTGCGAGCAGGCGGCCATCGGGGCTGAACGCCGCGCCCAGGGCCTGCGACGCGAAGACTCTCTTGGACGCCAAGGCCTGCAGCGTGCGGGCATCGCGGAGCATCACCGTGCCGTTATTGGCGGTTACGGCGATGGTCGAGCCGTCGGGCGAGGCGGCGGTCCAATAGGTCTCACTGCCGACGTCCGCCGTGGCGAGAGCGGGCTGGCGCTGGTAGAGCTCCCAGAGTGCCCAGTACGTCTGCGGCGACGCCGGGGTCTGGTAGTGCTCGCGCCAGAGGAGTTCTTCGGCGGGACGGATGCTGCCGGCTGCTCCGAGCGCGCGACCGCGCTCGATGTTGCTGCGCGAGAGCTGACGGGTGAGTTCGGCGCTGGTGGCATCGGCGCGGTTGCGCTGCTGAACAGCGGCACGCTCGGCCTCCTGGGCCACGATACGTGCGATGGACTCTGCCTCGGCGGACTTGGTCGCGCGCGAGGCCTGGACAATGGCGATGATGGCGAGTGTGGTGAGCGTGACGAGGAAGACCGCGGCGCCGGCGACGAAGTGGCGGTAGCGGCGCATCTGCGTGCGAAGCACGTAGAGCGCCGAGTCCTGGCGGGCGAGGATCGGCAGGCCAGCGAGGTGGCGGCGGAGATCCCCGGCGAGGTCCGCGGGGCTTTGGTAGCGGCGAGCGCGGTCCTTTTCGAGGGCCTTGGAGACGATGGTCTCGATATCGCCGCGGAAGACACGGTCGATGGAACTGAGTTTCTGGACCGGCTCGGAGCTGACGACGCGGGCGACTTCGGGGAGAGCGCGACTGCGCAGGTCGTGGGGAACCTTTCCGGCCAGGAGCTGGTAGAGCATCGCGCCGATGGCGTAGACGTCGGTGCGGGCATCGATCTGCTCGCCGGGCCCGGAGATCTGCTCGGGGCTCATGTAGGGGAGCGTGCCGATGATCTGGCCCATGCCGGACTGGATGGTGGTGAACTGGCTCGGTGCGTCGGTGGCGCGGGCGACACCGAAGTCGAGGATCTTGGGCTGGCCGACGTGCGAGAACTCAGCGGTACCGGTGTCGTCCGGCTTTGCCGGAGACTCGTTCGGTTCCACAAGAATGTTGGCGGGCTTGAGGTCGCGGTGGATGACGCCGGTGTGGTGGGCGTGCTGGACGGCGTCGCAGACACGGGCAATGAGTTCGAGCTTGGCACGAGAGCGGAGTTTCTCGTCGCGGGCGTGCTGGATCAGGTTCTTGCCGCGGATGAGTTCCATCGCGATGTACGGGCGGACAACCTCGGAGCCGGTTTCGCGGTAGGTGCCGGCCTCAAACACCTGGGCGATGCCGGGGTGGTGGAGGCGGCCGAGAACTTCGGCCTCGTACTCGAAGCGGCGGAGGATGCGCGAGGAGGCAATGCCTTTGCGGAGGACCTTGAGCGCGACTGTGCGGTGGGGGCGATCCTGCTCGGCGACGTAGACGACACCCATGCCTCCTGCGCCGAGGATGCCGATGACGGCGTAGGGGCCGATGCGCCGGTCGGGGGGAAGCGTCGGCTCGTCGTCGGGGACGGGGAGGATGCCGATGTTGGAGAGGAGCAGCCGTCCGGGCGCGTCCTTGGAATCCATGAAGCCGTCGTCGCCGCCGTGGTTCTTGAGGAGTGATCGGACCTCGTCGGCGAGTGCGACGTCGCCGTTGCATTCGGCGGAGATGAAATCGTCCTGCCGGCCGGAGGGTTGCTCAAGGGCGGCCAGAAACACGGCCTCCACGCGCTGAGCCCGGTCGCTCACGCCGCCCCCTCCTCCGTCATGGCGCGCTTGAGCCAGGCGCGCGCGAAGGTCCAGTCGTTCTTGACCGTGGCGGTGGAGATACCCAGCGCTGCGGCGGTGTCCTCGTTGCCCAGGCCCGCGTAGTAGCGCAGCATGACGACGTCGTACTTGCGCTTGTCGAGTTTTTCGAGCTTCTCCATCGCAACATCCAGTGCGAGAAAAGTGTCCGGCTCGGGCTCGGCGGAAAGCGCATCCATGTCAATATCGGCACGGGCCGCTCCGCCGCCGCGTTTGGCGGCCTTTCGGGAGCGGGCTCGCTCGACCAAGATGCGGCGCATGGCGAGTGCGGCGGCACCGAAGAAGTGGCCGCGGCTGTTCCACTTCACGTCGGCCGGGCCAACGAGGCGGAGGTAGGCCTCGTGAACCAAGGCGGTGGGTTGAAGAGTCATCCCCGCGCCGCCAGCGGGCTCGTTGGCCATTCGGGCTTGTGCGAGCTTGCGGAGTTCCTCGTAGACGAGGGGGAGCAGTTCGCGTCCGGCCGCGGAATCGCCGCCGGAGACTCGGACCAGAAGCTGGGTGACGTTGGTTTGGTGGGGTGCGGTCATGCTCGCGGAGTGTACCGCGGGCGGCGAGAAATGCACGCAATCACCGGTGACCAGACGGCGCAGGCGGACTACTGGGCTTCCGAGGCGATAGGCACCCAGCCGGGTCCTGGGTTGTAGGCCTTCATTTCCTTGGCCAGGCGAGCGGTGTCATCACCAAGATCACGCTCGTACAGGATGCCCTGGTGGTTGACGATGAAGGTCTTGAGGCCGGAGTTGCCGTACTCGGCGGGCCAGGCGACGACCGCGAAGCCGCCGATCATGTGGCCGTGGCAGATGTAGCTCATCGCGCCGCCCATCGCGTCGGGTCCCTGCTCGGTCAGAATCTTGTAGTAGTAGCCGTGGTACGGCTGCGGACCGGAATTGGCGTCGCGCTTATAGCCCTCGGCCGACGCTTCGGCGGCGAGTGCGCCGAGGGGGCTGTCGGGCTCGCCGGCCGCCGCGGGCCAATAGAGGCCGTCTTTTTTGCCGGGGGTGCTGAAGAACTTCTGGGCGTACTCACGCCAGCCGTTGCCGTCAAAGTCTGCGGAGGCGTAGTCGCGCTCGGCGTCGGCGATGGCGAGGCAGACCTGGATGGTGGCAAGCTCGTTTCGACCGATGCGGCGAGAAAGCACCTCGTCAAGCCCCGTGGCGGTGTCGAAGTACCAGCCCTTGTCGTTCTTGACGATCGGGACGGGGAGGGGCCAATCGTTGTTGCCGACGACGAGGGTCATGTCGTCGTCACCGTTGGGCGTGAGTGAGTGCTTCTCGTCGTAGACCTGCAGGAACTTTGCGCGACCATTGGCGTCAGCTACCGCATCGCCGGAAGAGATCAGGTCCTTGGAGTCGTTACCGAGGATGCGCTCCATCTGAGGCTCGTTGTTGGAACGTACGGCGGCAACGAGCGCATCAACTGCGGCTTCGGGCGTGGGGAACGTCTCGGGCGCGGAGGTGCAGCCGCCGAGTGTGGCGGCGGCGATCACGCCGATCGCCAGCGAGAAGGCGGCGCGGAAGAGTTTGGATGAGGTGCTGAGCATGGTGAGGTCCATGATTGAGTAAGCGGCTGGTTAACTGATCGATCCGGGCATGGAGGTGAGAAGGTCAACGACGTCCGCCGCCGCCCCGTCCGCCGCCACCGCCGCCCCGGGACGCGCCGCCAGAGGAGCGAGCGGGCGCGGAGCGAGAAGTTGAAGAAGGAGAGGCGGAGCGGCTGGATGCGCCGCGGTTGCTGGCTTCACGCGTGGAAGCTCCGCTGTTGCCTGCGCCGGAGAAGGCGCTGCCCTTGTTCGTACCCGAGGTGTTGGCTGGGCGTGTGCCGGCTCCCGCTCCGCCGGTGGCGTTGTTCGCGGGGCGATTTGCGGCACCTGCTCCTGCGCTGGGGTTGTTGCCGGGGCGGTTGGCGCCGCCACCGGGGTTGTTGCCCTTGAAGTTGTCGGCTCCGCCGCGATTGAGGTCTTGGGCGCCCGCGTTGGCCTTGCCGCGGTACGCATCGCGAGACTGGGAAGCCTTATTCATATTGTTGGAAGCGCCCACCTTGTTGGCCGAAGCCTGGTCGCGGTAGGCAACGCCTTGGCGGTGAGACGGGTCGTGCTTCCAGTTGCCGTTGCCGCCACCGTTGAAGTTGTTCTGGTAGTTGCTGCGGTTGATGTTGCGGTTGAAGTTGTTGTTCTGGTTCACGTTGATGTTTACATCCCCGCGACCCCAATTGCAGTTGCCCCAGGCATAGCCCCACGCGACGCCGCAGGCGACGCCGAGGCCGAACGACAGGACGTTGCTGGCAACATACCCGGGCGGGTAGTAGGGGTAGGGGGGGTACGCGGGGTAGGGCCAGGCACCGTACACAACAGTGGGGTTGTACTGCGGCACGTAGATGACATCCGGCTTGGCGGGCTCGATGACAATGACCTGCGTCGTGGTGGAGCCGGCGGGCGCCGCCTCAACCTTCACCGTTTGCTCCGGAGTGGTCTTGAGGTTCCCCGAGGACTGGGCCTTGGCGCGCAGGGCCTGGACAGTGTCCATAACCTGCTTCTGCTGACCGATGAAGGCGTCGCCAATCTTGACGGTTTCGGCGAGGTTGTCGCTCATCATGGCGAGCACCTGCGGGAAGTTGACGAGGGACTTGACGCTCGGGTCCCAGGGCTGCTTCTCGAGTTCCTTCGCGAGGGCGTCGCCTGTGAGCTTGGGGTTCGCTTTGGCGTAGCGGTCCGCTTCGACCACTTCGAGGGGATATGTGGATGCCATGAGGATCTGCGAAAGGAGCGAGTCGGGATAGAGCGCCAGGGGCGCCAAGAGCTGGTCGAGTTCCTCCTGCTTCAGAGGGGGCTTGTCGGCGGCTGGGGGCGGCACTGCCGCGGGCGTTCCCGCGGCGGGTGCGGTCGTGCCGGTCGTGGGCTGCGCGTTCGGCTTGGTCTGGAAGTGAGCGCCGGCGACGGGCGTAGCGGCCAGCAGCGCGGCTGCGGCGATCAGTGAAGTCGAGGCGAGCACGGCTTTGACGATTGCGGAGAAGAGATTCATCCGTTCGGTCCTTTGTGGTAGTAGGGGTTCCAAGGGACCCCCACCCCTCTTGGACGAGTATACCGCGCGCGGCGCAACGGGTGTCATGGCCGAGTTGCGGTGCATCGCGTCGCTCTTGCGCGTAGAGAACTCCCGTGAAACCACGGGTGCAGGGGTTCCTGCTTTGAGCCGTGCTGCCCGACTCGGAGCAATGGCCCCGGTGGGAGTCGAACCCACACGCCCGTTGCCAAGCCGCGGATTTTAAGTCCGCTGCGTCTGCCGTTCCGCCACGGGGCCGGCGCAATGCTAACAGGACGACGTGTGGCTACGCCGAACGGGTGCATGGGAGAGGTCCGCTATCTTTCCACATGGGCGGGCCGGACCTGGTGATTTTCAGCGAGCGGGTAGTGCTTGGGACGGGCATCGGGCCTGCCGCGGTGCGTGTACGCGACGGGGTGATTGCGGAGGTATCCCCGGGAGTTGCAGCGAGCGGCGCGGCGACCGTGGATCTTGGACCGGTGGCGCTCATGCCGGGGGTGGTGGATTCCCACGTTCACATCAACGAACCCGGGCGGACGGAGTGGGAAGGGTTTGCGACAGCGGGACGCGCGGCAGCGGCGGGGGGTGTCACAAGCATGGTGGTGATGCCGCTGAACTGCGACCCTGTGGCGACAAGCGTGAGTGCGCTTATGGGTGAGGCGCGGGCGGCGGCTGGCGTGTGCGGGGTGGACTACGGGTTCTGGGGCGGCGTGGTGCCGGGGAACGCGGGCGAACTCGCTGCACTGTGGGGCGCGGGCGTGCTGGGGTTCAAGTGTTTCCTGGTGCACTCAGGGATCGACGAGTTCGCCAACACGACCGAGGTGGACTTGAATGCGGCGATGCCGATTCTCGCACGGCTGATGCAAGGCGGTGCGCCACTGTTGGTGCATGCGGAGGATCCGGGTGCAATCGAGGCGGCGCAGGTGGCGGCCCGGTTGCAGGATGAGCCGCGCAGTTACCGGCGGTATCTGGCATCGCGGCCGCCTCGGGCGGAGTCGGTGGCGGTTGAGATGATGGTGAGGTTGCTTCGGCGGCACAGGGGGCGCGTCCACATTGTGCACGTGGCGGCGGTCGAGGCGCTCGAAGTCGTTCGCGCGGCCAAGCGCGAGGGATTGATGCTGACGGCGGAGACTTGCCCGCACTATCTGTCACTGACGGCGGAGGAGATCGCCGACGGCGCGACGATCTTCAAGTGTGCGCCACCGATCCGCGAGCGGGCGGTGCGCGAGGCGCTGTGGAGCGGGTTGAGGGACAGTGCACTTGATCTCATCGCTTCGGACCACTCGCCGTGCCCGCCGGAATTGAAGTTGATGCCAGAAGGCGACTTCGCCGGCGCCTGGGGCGGCATCTCGTCGCTGCAGCTCGCGCTGCCGGTGGTCTGGACCGAAGCGTCGCGGCGAGGTTTCACACTGGCGGATGTCGCTCGGTGGATGTGCCGCGGACCGGCAAGGCTGGCAGGGCTCGAGGGCATGAAGGGCGGCATCACGCCGGGCTGTGATGCCGACCTGGTCGCATTCGATCCAGGCGCGGAGTTCGTCGTAGGCGGCGCGGAGTTGGAGCATCGCCACAAGGCCACGCCGTATGATGGCCGTATGTTGCGGGGTGTGGTGCTACGCACTTGGCTTCGCGGGCGAGTTGTGTTTGATGCCGAGCGCGGACGCGATGCAGGGCGGTTCGGCGAAGGAGTCCACGGTCGATGGCTCAAACGCACGGAGACCAACCGGTCGTGAATGCACCGCACGGAAGCGTGCCGATTCCGCCGTTCGCCGAACTGATCGACCTCGCGTCCGAGCGGCTGGGCGGCAAGGCGCTGGCAGCCAACGACGAGTTCTTCGCCGGCAAGGAAAACCTCCTTAAGCCTGAGAAGGCTGTGTTTATTGCGGGTAAGTTCACCGACCGCGGCAAGTGGATGGATGGATGGGAGTCGCGCCGGTGTCGCGAGCCCGGGCACGACTGGTGCATCATCAAGCTGGGGCTTCCTGGAGTTATCCGCGGGTTCAATATCGATACGGCGCACTTCAATGGCAATCAGCCGGAGGCATGCACCGTCGAAGCGGTGGAGATGCCCCCCGACGTTGTGACTGAGTACCTCCTGCAGGCGGACGTGCGCTGGACCACTGTGCTCGACCGAACGGTGCTCGGCCCGAGCGCCGAACACCTGGTGCCAGCGAACGCCGGCGCGACGCTCAAACGCTTCACACATGTGCGGCTGAACGTCTTCCCTGACGGCGGCGTGGCGCGGCTGCGGATCTACGGCGACGTGCTGCCGGACTGGGCAACGATCCGCGAGACCGGCGAGGTGATCGACCTGGCCTCGGCGGCCAACGGTGGGCTGGTGGTCGCGTGCAACGACATGCACTTCGGCTCGCGTCACAACCTCATCATGCCGGGGCGAGCGGCGAACATGGGCGACGGATGGGAGACACGGCGCAAGCGCGGGCTCAAGGGGGGCGAGCACGACTGGGCCATCGTGCGGCTCGGCAGCCGCGGACAGATCGCCCAGATCGAGGTGGACACCAACCACTTCAAAGGGAACTTTCCGGACAGTTGCATGCTTGAATGTTGTGATGCCCCCGAACTTACCGTGCCGGGGCCCGACGCGGACTGGCGCACGCTGGTGACGCGGACAAAGCTCGCCGCCGATGCCGAGCACTACTTCAAGTCCGAGCTGCATCCATCGGGGCCATGCACGCATGTGCGGTTGAAGATTTTTCCCGATGGCGGTGTGAGCCGGCTGCGGTTGTTTGGAACGCTGGCGTGAACGCTCCACGCGGTGGAGAAACGGAGGCGGGCATGCCGGGCGGCTTGGGACGATTGAACCGGATTACTCGCGATGAGGCCGCGGCGGTGCTGCAAACGGTGTGCGGCTCACGGCGATGGCTGGACAGGATGCTGGCACGCCGAGCATTTGCCGGCGAGACTGAGCTTTTCAACGCCGCGGAAAGCGAGTGGTTCGGACTGGCGCGTGAGGATTGGATTGAGGCGTTCTCGCACCATCCGCGCATCGGCGAGCGTGACTTGGCGCAGGCGAAGTTCGCACCGACGGAGCAGCAATCGAGCCGCGAGCAGTCTGGGATGGCAGGGGCGAGCGATGCGGAGCGGGCGGAGTTCGCAGCGAAGAACGCTGAGTACGAGCGAAAGTTCGGACACGTGTTTCTGATCTGCGCCACGGGCAAGAGCGCTGCGGAGATGCTGGCGTCGCTGCGGTCGCGGCTGGGCAATGATGCGGAGACCGAGTTGCGCAACGCCGCGGCGGAGCAGGCGAAGATCATGCGGCTGCGATTGGAAAGGTGGCTGGCGTCATGAGCGGGATCAGCACGCATGTTCTGGATGTGACCAAAGGTGTGGCCGCGGCGGGTATCGCGCTGACGCTGGAGCGCGCGGCCAGCGCTGGTGCGTGGACGCGCATCGCCGACGCGAGGACTGACGCTGATGGGCGGGTGAAGAGCCTCTTGCCCGCGGGCACGGCCTTGGCCGCGGGCACATATCGACTGAGTTTCGAGACGGGCGCGTACTGGAAGGCGGCGGGGTTTGACAGTTTTCACCCGCGCGTTGAGGTGACCTTCACGATCCTCGATCCGACTCGGCACCATCATGTGCCGCTGCTGATGAGCCCGTACGGCTACACCACTTACCGGGGAACCTGACGATGGCCAAGAGACGAGCGGGCGCGGCGAGAGCCGTGCTCGGGCAGAACAACTATGGCAAATCGCGTGTGCGTATGGTCAAGGTGTCGCGGGCAGGCAAACGCCACACTGTTCGGGAGATCAGCGTGGACATCGCTCTCGAGGGGGACTTTGACGCGATCCATACCGAGGGCGACAACCGCCTGTGCCTGCCGACGGACACGATGAAAAACACGGTGTACGCGCTCGGCAAGGACCACCCGATCGAGACCATCGAGAGCTTTGGCCTGCACCTGGCCGAGCACTTCGTGCGGCGGAACCAGCAGGTGAGGGCGGCGGCGGTGAGGGTGAGCCAGACGCCGTGGGAGCGGGTGGCGGTGCGCGGGCGCGAGCATCCGCACACGTTTGTGAAGGGTTCGGAAGAACGCCAGGAGTGCGAGGTGCGTTGTGAGCGTGCCGGGCGCGGCGTGATGTGCTCGATCGTGGGCCGCATTGATGGTCTGGTGATCCTGAAGTCCACCGATTCGGCGTTCAGCGGCTACCCGAGAGACGAGTTCACGACGCTGCCCGAAACGCGCGACCGGATCTTCTGCACGAGCGTGACGGCAGAGTGGAACTTTGAGAGCAAGAGCCCGGCGAAGTTGGATTTCGGCGGATCACGAGAGTCGATCCGACAAGCGATGATCAATACGTTCGCGGCTCACAAGAGCGAGTCGGTGCAGCAGACGCTGTATGCGATGGGTGAGGCGGCGCTGCGGGTGTGCCGCGCGATCAGGTCGATCCGTCTGTCGCTGCCGAACAAGCACTGCCTGCTGGTCAACCTTGCGCCGTTCGGCATGGCGAACAAGAATGAGATCTTCGCGCCGACGGACGAACCGCACGGGCTGATCGAGGCGACGATTGGGCGGAAGTAAGCGGCGTGGGTGGCGGCGAGTGGCGGAACGCAGTTCTGCCTGATTCAGGGGGTGATGCCTGCACGACGCGCAAGGATCTGTGCAAACGAGCGCATCGCGATCTCATCCTGCGTGAGCCCCGTCGCCGCGGCCTCGGCGTCGGTGATCGCGCGTCGGCGCAAGCCCTGGATGAAGAACGTGAGCAGGCCCTGGGCGGTGGCGGCATCGTCAAAGACACCGCCGCCGGCGAGTGTAGCGCGGGCGGCCTTGTCCACAAAGTTGCGCAGGCGTGCGGTAGTGGCGCCGAGCGAGTCCAGGAAATACGAGTAGACCGCGGCGTACCGCGTTGGGAGCTGCGCGGGGTTGAGGTCCCATCCCTGGTAGTATCCATGCGAGAGCGAGCGGCGGACATGCTGGAAGTGCAGCCGCCAGGCGCTGTGGACAGCGGCTCGATTTTCCTCGAATTGCTGCGGATTCACCTTGCCGCCCTCGGGCGCCTTGTGCGGCGCAGCGGGCATGATATTGGTCGCGCCATCGGAGAGGAAAAGCCCAGTGGACCCGAGGGAAACCTGCATTGCGTGGCGGGCGTAGTCGCAGACGCGGTGGTCGATCGTTTGATTCTGGGCCGTGATACCGCAACTGGCGGTGTAGTCATAGACGCCCAGCGCCGCGGCGATGCAGCGGCCCCGAGCCGCACGCACAAAGCTCGGCAGCGGGCAGATGCCGTGGGCATCAATGACCGATTGTGTCGTCTCGACCATGAACTCCATCTTGAGCGAGCCGGGCGCGAAGCGTCCCGCGCTCTCAAACAGATCGAAGAGTTGCACCATCGTTGCCACCTGCTCCGCTGACACGACCTTGGGGAGCATCACGACGAAGTTCTCAGGGAGCTTGCCGCCAGTGGCCTGCGAGAGCGCCGTCAGGAACAGGTCCATCGTGCGGATGCCCCGGGCGTGGGTATCGGGTCCGAAGTTCTTGATGCGGATGCCGATGAACGGCGGGAGCGAGCGGTCCATCATCCCGGCGGCGACCTCCGCGGCGGCCTGGCGAGCGCAGTCGTCTTCTTCGGACTCCGGCCGAATGCCGTAGCCGTCCTCGAAGTCGATGCGGAAATCCTCGACGGGCTCGCGGGCGAGCTTTTCGAGCGTGCGTTCGTACACAGCGCGAGCGAGCCGTGCGCCGTCAACGCCGGCCGGTGTGGATTCCGCCAAGCCGATCGCCCGGGCGAACGACGCTGCATCCGGCGCGTAGTCGCGGAGCGATGCAAGTGCCAGGTCGCCCAGACGCCGTGCCGAGTCGCGTTTGAACAGGTGTGCGCCGCCGTAGATCGTGTGGACCGGCTGACGTCCGATCGGCTCGCCGGGGTAGACGCCGGCATAGGCGCTGTTGGAGGCGGCGAGGCGGCCGAGAATAGGCGAAAGGGCGTCGGGCTTGAGCGTCGTGGACATGGCGGAGGTTATCCGGAATGAAGGATGTGTAAGGCGGGAGGAGGGCTCAGACCTCGACGGGCACGATGCAGAAGCGGTCCACATCCACGAGCCCGAGATCCGTGAGCTTGAGGTGCGGGATGACCGGCAGCGGCAGGAACGACAGCGGCATGAATGGATCGGGGTGGGGGCAGCCGATGGCCCAGGAGGCCTCGAGAAGCTTGGCCTGCTGCGCAATCACGGTGTCGGCCGGCTGGTCGGACATGAGACCCGCGATCGGCAGCGGCAGCAGCGCCAGCACGCGACCGTTCTGCACTACGCACTGGCCGCCGCCGGCGGCTTCGAGGGCGCGGGCGGCGATGAGCATGTCCGCATCGCTGGCGCCGACAACCGCGAGGTTGTGCGAATCGTGTCCGACCGTGCTTGCGAGTGCGCCGTTCTTGAAGCCGAAACCCTTCACAAAGCCGAGACCGATGTTGCCGCCGGCACGGTGCCGTTCGATGACTGCGAGTTTCAGCAGATCACGTGATGGGTCGGCGATGTGCAGCCCACCGGCGATGAGCGCGGGCATCGTCAGCACGTCCGTGACAAGTTGGTCGGGGTGCATGCCGATGACGCGGAGCATCGTGCCGCCGGCGGAACGGACGCTGAAGGCGGACTCGTCGAGATTGCGGTGGAGGTAGACCCCGCTGACGGGAGGGGTGGGGCGCGGCGAGGAGATGGCTTTGGGCAGGAACCGGCCGTCCTCGGCGATCAATTCACCTTGGAAATAGACCTGCCGGGGGCGAATGTCGCGAAGATCGTCGAAGACGATGAGATCGGCGAAGTAGCCCGGGGCGATCGCGCCGCGGTCACGCACGCGGTAGTGCTGGGTCGTGTTGATCGAGGCCATCGCGATCGCCGCGACCGGCGGCAGCCCGAGCGACACTGCTCGGCGGACGACATGGTCGATGTGCCCTTCGTGCTTGAGATCCGCGGGGTGGCGATCGTCGGTGCAGAAACAGAAACGGTGGGCATTGGCGGCGTTCACCGCGGGCAACAGTGCTTCAAGATTCCGTGCCGCGCTGCCTTCGCGCATGTAGATCCGCATCCCCAGGCCCAACTTCTCCTCGGCTTCTTCACGCGTGGTGCATTCGTGGTCGGAGGTGATCCCTGCTGCGACATAGGCCTGCAGCGCGCGGCCGGAGAGCCCCGGCGCGTGGCCATCCACGACGTGGCGGCGAAGCCCCAATGCAATCTTCGCCAGGACTGCAGGCCGGGCGCTCACGACGCCCGGGAAGTTCATCATCTCGGCGAGCGCGACGACGCGTGGATCGTCGAAGAGCGGCTCCAGGTTCGCGGCCTCAAGCCTCGCGCCTGAGGTCTCCAGGTGCGAGGCGGGTACGCACGACGAGAGCGCGAACATCGCGTTCAGCGGCAGGCCCACCGCATCTTCCATGATGTAACGGATGCCCGGTACGCCCAGAACGTTGGCGATCTCGTGAGGGTCGAAGACCGCCCCGGTCGTACCGTGCGGCGCGGCGAGCGTTACGAACTGCGATGGAGGCAGCATCGTGGACTCGACGTGCATGTGGGCGTCAATGAACCCGGGCGCAACGAACGCGCCAGCGAGGTCGATCGTGCGGCGAGCGTGTGTGTAGTCTCCGACACCCGCGATGCGTCCACCATCGGCGCCGAAATGGATGGCGATATTCGCAGGCTCGATGTCGCCGGAGAAGACATTGACTACGCGCCCGCCGGTCAGCAGCAGGTCAGCGGGCTCATCGCCGCGGGCGATCGCCAGCAGGCGCGGGTCGATCATCGGGTGTCCCCCGCCGACCGCGAGCCCAGCCACGCGGCGACGTCCTCTGTCGTATTGAGGTTGATGGCCACATCCGGATCATTGACCTCAATGGTGATCCGGTCGGACGCCATGAGGTGGTCGAGCCGGAGCGGCGCTGCGCCGCTATTGGAGTCGGAAACCTCGAGATGGCGATCCACCCACGGCCATGGAAGAAAGACTGGGTGTCCGGTCGCCCCGCGGAATGCCGGCACGGCAACGTGCCGTGACAACCGGAGCGTCTGCCACACCGAATCTCTCGCCGCCGGAACATCCACGGGCAGCACGAACAGCCCCCCGATTGGGGCTGCGCCGAGCCCCGGCCGCACCGATGCCACGCCGGCGATCACGCTTTCAAACATCGGCTTGGAGGAGTCGGCGCGCACGGTTCGAGCGACCTTGCACGCGGCGCCGGGCACGCTTTTGAGGGCCGCGAGTGATTCATCCGACACCACCCACGTCGCGGCAATCCCGATCTTCTCCAGCCGCTCGCACTGCACTTGGCACCACGGGCGGTCGCCAACACGCATGGTTGCCTTGGGCTCGCCCATCCGCGTGCCGCGTCCGGCGGCGAGAACCAGGATGTGGCTCTGGTCAGATGGGGGCAAGCTTCTTCGCCTCCAGCAACAGCTGCGCTGCCATGGAAATCGCGACCAGACGCGGCTCTTTGCCGGTGTCGCCCACCCCGATCGGGCATCGCACCTTCTGCACGATCTCGTCGATAATTCCCGACGCCGCCAGCCGCCCGAACAGGCACACACGCTTGCTGCGGCTGCCGATCAGCCCGGTGAACGCCGGCGGCCTGGCGAGCAGTTGACGCAGGATGTCCAGGTCGGTGTCGTGCGAGCAGGTCATCACGCAGGCGAGCGTCGAAGGGGCGAATTCCTGCGCCAGCGCCACGCCCTCGCCCCACGAACCCACACGCCGCCCGTGTGGGAAACGATCAGCGGCATTCCATTCCGGCCGGTCATCCACCACAACCACTTCCAGCGGCGACGACTCCAGCAGCATCGCCAGCTCGCGCGACACGTGCCCAGCGCCGAAGATCACCAGCCGCTGCCGTGCCCCGTGGTACTGTAAAAACACTTCCATCACGCCGCCGCAGCACTGGTCGGCCTCGGCCCCCAGCACGATGCGCTCGGCGCCGCACGTCCGCTTGCGGAAGCACTCCTCTGCCGCATTGGCCACCAGGAACTCAAACTGCCCGCCGCCGACTGTGCCCACGAGCCCCGCGTGTCCCGGACGCCAGAGCATCATCGCCCCGGCATCGCGCGGCGAACTCCCCTCTGTGCGCGTGACCGTGACAAGAACAAAGGGCGTTCCGGATGCACTCCACTGCGCGGCTTGGCTCAGAATGTCCCGCTGCTCGCTCACGACGCCCGCTCCTCAAGTGACGCCCGGGCACTTGCCTCGCAACGAATGGTACAGCAGGCGGCTCAGGACATCCTCACGGTACTCCGCGGTCGATCGGATGTCGTCGATGGGCGTGACGTCGGTGCGGATCGCCGTCTGGAAGCCGTCGGGTGAAGAAACGGCAGCATCTTGATCCAGCATCGCCTCCACCGATCGACAGCGGCACACCGTCGGCGCCACGCTGTTGGCCACCACGCGCCATCCGATCGCCGAGTGCGTGACTGCGACGCCGACCTTGGTGATCGCCTGGGCCCGTCGGGCTCCGACTTTCTCGAACACGCTGAATGTGTACTCACGTCGCGGCAGTTCGATCGCCACGACCAGCTGATCGGGTTGCCGCCGCATCTTTTTATATCCGAGGTAGAACTCGTCCAGCTTCACGCGCACACGCTGCGTGCGAGACGCGAGCACGACCGTCGCGTCATAAGCCATCAGCACCGGCACGCCGTCGGCGGCGGGCGAAGCGTTGACGATGTTCCCCGCCCACGTGCCGCGCGACTGGATCTGGATCGCGCCGACCTGTCGAGCCGCGGCGTGCAGGAGCGGATACTCCGCACCGATGCGCTCGTCGCGGATCGTGTCCCAGTACGTCGTCATCGCGCCGAGTGTCAGCGTGCTGTCGCTCCACGCGATCGATCGCAACTCGCCCAATCCGGACAGGTCCAGGTACGTCCGATCATGAGCATCCAGGTTCACGGGCCAGTGCACCAGCACATCAGTCGCCCCCGCGACGGGGACCACACCCGGCTCGGCGATGAGCATCTCGCACGCCTGATCGAGATTGGCGGGCATCAGCACACGCATCAAGTCTGTCCTGCGCTCTTGTCGGCGCTCCCGCCCGCCCACCGCCCAATGCCGTCCACGATCCCGTCGTACCCGGTGCAGCGGCACAGGTTTCCAGCCATTAACTCGCGCACACTATGCGTGGCGGCAAGTTCCGGATGGTCCTTCAGCCAGCACGCGGTCATCACTACGCCCGGCGTGCACGCGCCGCACTGCGTCGCCCCGCTCGCCAGCATTGGGCCCAGCGCCGGCGCTGCAACCGACTCGATCGTCCGCACATCGCGCCCGCGGCACTGCCACGTCGGCACCAGGCACGAGTTCACCGGCACGCCATCCATGTGCACCGTGCACGCCCCGCATTCGCCCTCGCCGCAGCCCTCTTTCGTGCCGGGCAGTCCAAGGGTGTAGCGCAGTGTGTCGAGCAGTCGCTCGATTGGTGCGGCCGACACCGTGACGGCGTTCCCGTTGAGCGTCAATTCGATCTGTATCAAATTCGGCGGCATGCTCAACCCGCGCTCCTGACCGGTGTTGGCACAACTGTCTGCTCCCTGGCGAGCTTCATCAACCGCTCAGGGGTGAGCGGGATCGTCCGCGCATCCACGCCCATCGCGGCGTACACGGCGTTGAGGATCGCCGGCGCCGGGCCGTCCATCGGCAGCTCGCCGACACCCTTGGCCCCGCCGCCGCCGTTGGCGTAGGGGTGCTCGTCAAAGATCACGCGGATCGGCGGCACATCGTCGCTCGTCGGAATGATGTAGTTCGTCAGCTGGTTGTTGATCATCGCCCCCTCGCGGTAACGGCACTCCTCCATCAGCGCCCATCCGATCCCCTGCACCACGCCGCCCTGCACCTGTCCCTTTGCAAGCACTGGGTTGAGCACCTTGCCGATGTCCTGCACCGCGACGAAGTCCACGACGCGCACACCCCACGTGCGCAGGTCCACCTCGACCTCGGCGACGTACGTCCCCCACGCAAAGGTGGCATACGCATCTCCGACATACGTCGATTCGTCAAACTGCACACCCGGCGGCGGCTCATACCCGACTTCGGTGCGGAGCGTCTGTCCCGCATTGTTTGCGTGCCACGCCACCACCGCCCGTTTCACCTCATCGCCGCGGGCAGTGGGGGGGAGGCCGAGTTGCTGGAGCAGCGCCCCGCATGCCCGTTCGATGAGTCGGCCCACGACCATCGCCGTTCGTGAAGCCACCGTCGGCCCCGAGTTGGGCACGCGGAATGTGTCCGGCGCCGCGACGACGACATCGCCTGCCGCGTATCCCAGTGCATCTGCGGCGATCTTCGTGAAGATCGTATTGGTTCCCTGGCCCATCTCCGTGCTGGCGGCCAGCACTTCCACCCGTCCATCGGGCAGCCCCGCGACCGCGAGCCGTGATTTCAGGTACACCTCGCCGTTGCCCGTGAATCCCGCCCCGTGCAGGATGCATGCCAACCCCATGCCGCGCCGCAGGTATGGATGCCGCGTGTTCATCGCTGTGTGGAGAGCCCGTTTGGTTTTTACATCCGCGGCCTTTGCCGCCGCATCCATGAGTGCGATGCGGTCGGTCCCACCGCGGATCACCTGCGAAGTCGCCGTCGTCTGTCCATCGCGCAGCAGATTGATCCGCCGCAGCTCGATCGGGTTCATCCCCAGCCGGTGCGCGATCACATCCATGTGCCGCTCGATGGCGAACTGCGTCTGCGGTGCTCCAAACCCCCGGAACGCTCCGAACGGCACCGTGTTGGTCAGCACCGCCCGCCCCGTGGTCCGCACATTCGGACAGAAGTACGGCCCGCCGGCATGGATGATCCCGCGCGACAGCACCACCGGTGAGAGCGTGACGTACGCCCCGCCGTCCATCAGCACGTCGATCTCCTGCGCGACTAGCCGCCCATCCTTGTCCAGGCCCGTGCGGTGACGCACGCGCGACGGATGACGCTTGGTCGTTGAAGCCATGTCTTCGCCGCGGTCGTAGACGATCTTCACTGGTCGTCCGGCCTTCATCGCCAGCAGCGCCGCATGCAGCGCGATCGTTGACGGATAGTCCTCTTTGCCCCCGAATCCCCCACCGGTCGGCGCCTGGATCGTCCGCACGCGCGAAGCATCGCGCCCCAGCGCGTGTTTAAGGGCATTAAGCACGTAGTAGGGACACTGCAGCGAGCCGTGCACGGTCACCACATCGCCGCCGGGCCCGGGCTCGACCCGAGCCACCATCCCTTGGTTCTCGATGTACACGTGCTCTTGGGCGCCGGTCTCGTAGATACCCTCAACAATGTGGTCCGCATTCGCCATCGCCGCGTCCACATCCCCCTTGTTGATGCTCAGTTTCTTGATTGTGTTATCCGTCCCGCGCTGCGCCTGCGATGCTCGCGGCGGCACGCGGTAGTCCAGGTACGCCTCCTCGGCATCGATCTCGATCGAGACCGCCCGCACCGCCCGCCGCACCAATTCCCGATCCTCGCCCGCGATGAGCGCCACCGCCTCGTGTACGTGCCGCACGTACGTCCCCGCCAGCACCGGTTGGTCGTTCTCGATCAGGTACGTCTCATTCGGTCCCGGGATATCGCGCTGATCGACGACGACCAGTTTCGTCCAGTCGATCTCGCTCCCGAACTTGATCGCCTTCACCCGCCCGCGCGGCGCCGGTGAGCGGACGGTCATTCCCCACAGGCAGCCATCCACCGGTACATCGTCGATGTACTTCTCCGCGCCGGTGAGTTTGGCGAGTCCCTCAAGCCGATCCATCGCGTGATTCTCGCAGATTCCGCCACGAATTTCAAGGCTGGATCAGGCGCTGCGGGTCGCGATTCGTTGCAGGACCTGCTCCCCGCCGTCCACCCGGCTCGCTCCCTTCACCCGTCCTTCACCTCGCCGCGCAGCGTCTCGATCGCGTGCGGCAGGATGTCGAGCAGCGCTTCCAAGTTCTCCCTTGCCCCCCGCGGCGATCCCGGCAGCGTCAGGATCAGCGTCCGCTCAACCGTCCCCGCAACCCCGCGCGACAAGAACGCCCGCGGCGTCTTCTCCAGGCACCGCAGCCGCGCCAACTCCATGAGCGCCGGGTGTTCGCGCTCGATCACCCGCCGCGCCGCTTCGGGCGTCTGATCCCGAGGCGCAAGCCCGGTTCCGCCCGTGCTGGCAATCAGGTCGATCCGTTCGCCTCCCCGGGACCACCGCGTGAACCGCTCCACGATCTGGTCCGGCTCGTCTGGCACGCAATCGGTCGCAACGATCTCCGCCCCCAGGCGCTCGCGCAGCACGGCGCACAAGCCCGGTCCCGATGTGTCCACCACGTCGCCGCGCGAGCACCGGTCGCTCACGGTCAGAACCGCCGCACGGATCGGCCCGCTCATCGCTTGCTCCTCGGCGCCGTGTACGAGCCGGACCGCCCACCGCGCTTCTCCAGCACGCGTACGCCCTCGATCACCATCCCCTTGTCCACCGCCTTGCCCATGTCGATCACCGTCAGTGCCGCGAGTGTCACCGCCACCAGCGCCTCCATTTCAACACCCGTCCGTGCGTGCGTCCGAACGGTCGCGAACAGGCGCACACGCCCGCGTTCCAGCTTCGCGTCCACATCCACTCCGTCCAGCGGGATCGCATGACAAAGCGGGATCAATTCATCCGTCCGCTTGGCCCCCTGAATCCCCGCCAGCCGCGCCAGCTCCAGCACCGGGCCCTTCGCCGCGCGACCCGACCGGATGATCTTCGCGAGAGCCGGTGAGATCCGGACAAACGCCTCCGCCACCGCCACACGCGCGGTGACTGGCTTCTCGCCCACGTCCACCATGCGAGCGCTCCCATCGCCCTTCGCGTGGCTCAACTTTGGCTTGCTCGGTCGCTTGCTCATGGCCTCACTTTATTCGACAACCACGTGCACCGCGTCGATCGCAGCGTCATGCGCTCCACGCGAAGTACGACCATGGTCCCGCCCCGGACTTTCCCGGCGGCATTTCGACAAATCCATCCGATTTCCCCGCCGCAACCACATCTCCCGACCCGCGTGCTTCCAGCAGCACGCCACGCCCATGCTCATCCACCCGTACCAGCCGCTGCCACCACAGCGGGATCGTCTGTAAGTCCGGATTCGCAACCTCGACCCGTGGCACGGAGTCAGCGCCGTGCATTCCCGCCACTCGCGCCAGCACTGGTGCCACCATCCGTCGGCACGTCACCAGCGACGAGACCGGATTTCCCGGCAGCCCGAACACCGCCTTGTCTCCTGTCGCAATGCCCACCAGCACCGGCTTCCCCGGCCTCTGCGGCATGCCGTGCAATTCGATCCGCACACCATTTCGCTCCAGCACATCGCGCACGAAATCGCGGTGCCCCATCGAGACGCCGCCCGTCATCACCACGGCGTCACACTCTGCAATCGCCCGTGAAACCGCCGCGCCCATCGTCGCCGGATCATCGCGCAGATGCAACGGCTTAGCCACCGCAACCCACGGCCGTGTCCCCAGCAGCGCCTCCAGTGCCGCGCCGCTGCTGTTGCGCACCTGCCATGCGTCTGGTGTCTCTTCGGGTGCCACTAGCTCATCCCCCGTCACCAGCACCGCTACCCGCACGCGCCTCCACACGGCTGGCCGCGCGATGCCGATCGCTGCCAGCGTTCCCACCGCCGTGGCAGTCAGCAGTGTCCCCGCCCGTAACACGACCTCACCGGCCTTCGCATTCTCGCCCGCAACCCGGATGAACTGCCCTGCCTTGCACCGCAAGATCCCCGCATCGCTGATCGTGACCGCATCGTCACGCTCCTGCACATCCTCGACCGGCACAACCACATCCGCGCCCGCAGGGATCGCGCCGCCGGTGACAATCCGCGTCACCACGCCCGCCGCAAGCGCCGGGGGCTCACGCCCGATCCGCACCTCACTGCGGATCGGCAACGCGGCGGCACGCTTCACCTCCACAAGCCGCGCCGCGAATCCATCCATCGCCGAGTACGACACCGCCGGGCTCGGCCGATCCGCCTTCGCATCCTCGGCCAGCACCCGCCCGGACGCCTCCACCAGCCCGACCCTCTCGACGCCGACACGCCCGACGATCGCGCCAACGTGCTCCACGGCCTCCCGCGGCGAGCCGAACCGGTATTCCTCGCCGCGAAAGCTCATGACAACTCCCGTGGTCATCGCCACCCGTCTCGATAGACTAGCCGCGTGGAGATCGATGTGTTGCTCTTCGGCGCCGCCAGCACCGCCCTCGGCACGGGACGGGTGCGCCTGGCATTGCCATCGCCCTGCACCGCACGCCAGGCTCTCGACCATCTCGCGGTCCACGATGCCCGTCTGCGGCCGTTCACACAGGCCGGCCGCCTCGCTGTCAACCACCGCTTCGCGCAGGCCGACCAGGCGATCAATCCCGGCGATGAGGTTGCGCTGATCGCGATGGTGTCGGGCGGATGAGTATCACTGTGAACATCGTGGACGGCCCGTTGACGAGAACGGAAATCCCAGCCATTGCCGGCGCTGGGGCAGTCCTCGTCTTTGAAGGCATCGCCCGCCCCACCGAGGACACCCGCCCGATCGACGCCCTTGACTACCAGGCTTACGAGCCGATGGCCTCGAACGAACTGACCGCCCTAGCTTCGGATGTCCTCACCCGCCACGGCCTGCTCGCGATCTCCGTCACCCACAGTCGCGGCCGAGTCCCCGCAGGAAAGTGCTCGTTCCGTCTGGTCGTCTGGTCCCGACACCGCCGCGAAGCCATTGCCGCAATCGACGATTTCATCGACCGCCTCAAACGCGACGTCCCCATCTGGAAATCACCGGTCTGGACAACCCAAAAAATTCCGTGAGCTACGCCGAGCGTCGCGAAGAATGCTCCGCCTCAGCACCCTCCCCGTTCTCCGCGGTGGGTCTTGTTTTCGCCCGCACTACCTCTTCTCTTTCCCTCTCCGTGCCCTTTGCGTCCTCTGTGTACAAATCGCCTTTGCATCAACTCCGTGCCACTCCGTGTACTCCGTGGTGAAATCCCTTCCCCGCAGCCAAGCCTTCACCCACCGATCGCCGACATCCCTCGCGCCGGCTGCCGGAACCCATCCCGCCCGATGTCGTGCCCCGGCTGCTTCGACCACACCGCCTCAAGCAGCACATCCTCAAGCTGACGCTCGCTCGCTCCGTTGCGCAACGGCCCACGCAGGTCGAATTCCTCCAGGCTGAACAGGCACGGCCTCACCTTTCCGTCCGCAGTAATCCGCAACCTGCTGCACGCCCCGCAGAACGGCCGCGTCACCGGAGCGATCACGCCGATCCGCCCCGGCCCGCCGCCGGCGAACGCAAACGTCTCCGAGGTGCTCGAATCGCTCTCGCGACCCAGCGGCACAAGCTCCGCGGCCGCTCCCGCAAGTTCCAGTATTTCTGAAGCCGGCACCAGCAGCCCCGGTTCCCAGTGCCGCCCCGCATCCAGCGGCATGAACTCGATGAACCGCATCTCCACGCCCAGTTCGCGAGCCAGCAGCGTCAGGGGTCCGACCTCCTCCTCGTTCAGTCCACGCACCACCACCGCATTGATCTTGATTGGCCCCAGCTCAGCTCGCTGCGCCGCCCGCACCGACTCGATCACTTCGCCGCTGCCCGTGTTGCTCCGAGTCATCCGCGTGAACACACCCGGCGTCACCGAGTCGAGGCTGTACGTCATCCGCCGCAGCCCAAGCTCGCGCCATCGCTGTAGCCGCTCCGGGCCCGCCCCCGTCCCGTTGCTCGTCATCGCCAGGTCGTCGGGGCCGAGCGCCGCCAGCCGCTCCACGATCGCGTCCAGATCCGGCCGCATCGTCGGCTCGCCGCCGGTGATGCGCAGCCGCCGCGCCCCCAGCCGCATGCACGCCGCCGCCACCCGCGTCAACTCATCCGCCGTCAGCAGCTCACCCTTGGGCAAAAACCGCGTCTCCGGCTCCATGCAGTACACGCACCGGAAGTTGCACCGGTCCGTCACGCTCAGCCGCACATCCCGGATCGCCCGTCCGTGCGAATCGACAAGTTCCCGGCGAGTCGTTTCTGAAGCCTCCCCCCCCGGCAATCCGCCTCTCCGAGACAGCACACTCAGCGTCATCCGCACCATGCTCAAGGGACGGTAGCCACTTGACCGCCCGCCGTTGCACGCTAGCGTCCCGCTCTATGACCGCCAGCACCGACCATTCCCCCGAAGTTCCTCTCCATCCCGTGGAGATGCACATCTATCGGCCCACCGATCCCGTCGAGGTTCCGGTGGTCAAGAACGAGCTTTGCACCGGCAAAAAGGCCGCCGGTGTCGTCCGTCACATCGAACTCGATGTCACCGGCACCCAGCTCGCCGGCCGCGTCTCCCCGGGGCAGTCGATCGGCGTCCTTGCAGAGGGGCTCGACCACCACGGCAAGCCCCACAAGCTCCGCCTCTACTCCGTCGCCCACCCCACCGGCGGCGAGGACGGCCAGGGCAACATCATCTCGACCACCGTCAAGCGTTCCATCGACGAGCACTGGGACAACCACAAGCTCTTCTTGGGCGTCTGCTCGAACTACCTCTGCGACCGCCAGGTCGGCGACAAGATCCGCATCAGCGGCCCCAACGGCAAGAAGTTCGTCCTTCCCCAGAATCCCGGCAACTACGACTACATGTTCTTCGCCACCGGCACAGGCATCGCCCCGTTCCGTGGAATGCTCATCGACCTTCTCCGCTCCCACCCTTCGAGCAAGGTCGCTCTGGTCATGGGCTCGCCCTATTCCACCGATC
>JBOHNM010000045.1:0-25798 GCA_050730675.1 Phycisphaerales bacterium
ACCATGAACATGCCGCTGGCAGCCCGCCGACCGACGACACCGTACCGATCCTCCAGCAACTCGTAGACAGTCGTTACCTGGTGACGGTAGAACGCCGGCAGGAAGACCGCCGCGAGGATCGCCAGCGCGACGAACGTGCCGATGTTGGTCGAGAGGTATGTGAGGTCGCCGTTGTACGACTCCACCGGCGCGCCGATGAATGTCGCCGCCGAAAGGCTGGTCGCAAGCACCGACAACGCAACTGCCCAGACGGGCATCTTGCGGTCGCCGATGAAGTACTCGTTGGCGCCCGCCGGCCGGTTGCGGGCGAAGGCGATACCCGTTGCAATCAGACCGGCGAGGTAGCCCGCCATCACCAGCCAATCCCACGTGCCGAAGCCCGCGGCGGCAATCGTTATCATGGCCCGATGCTCCACAGGTTCACCGGCGGTATCCGCTCGCTCATGGTGGTTGTGCATCGGCTGGCGGCGGCGCTGGCGGTCACAAGTGGGGTGTGGTTGATGGGCTGCGCCGCGACACCGTCAGCCCCCGCGCCCGGGGCCGTTGCATACCAGCGAACTGGGGACGAAATCATGGTCTGTGGCCAGTTCTTCCACACCGGCGCGCCGGTGGTGCTGTGGACCGATCCGGGCGGATACGACGCGTACCGGGTGGAGAAGCGCTTCGCACCGCTGGAGAAGTCATCATGGAAGGCGATGACCGAGGACAAGGGCGGGCCGGATTCGCCCAACCGCTACGGCCTGCGCACACAAGGACTAGCACCCGAGCAGATCGCCAAGGTGCGCGGCGGGGGTTGGGACCTGCCGACACTTCAGGGCGTGGTTGATCAGTTTGTGATTCACTACGACGTCTGCGGCACCAGCCGCACGTGCTTCCGCGTCCTGCACGACATGCGCGGCCTGTCGGTGCACTTCATGCTCGACATCGACGGAACGATCTACCAGACGATGGACCTGAAAGAGCGGGCGTGGCACGCGACTACGAGCAACGACCGGTCGGTGGGGATCGAGATCGCCAACATCGGGGCGTACGCGGTCGGCAAGCCGGATCCGTTCGATCGGTGGTATTCGCTCGCGCCGGATGGCCGGGAACGGGTTTCCATCCCGCCGGATCTGGGCGACGGCGGTGTACGAACGCCGGGGTTTGTCGGATATTCGTCGCGGGACAAGGCGGTGGTCGGACCGATCAATGGCACGAACTACCGGATGTGGGACTTGACCGAAGAACAGTACCGGTCGCTGGAAAAGCTGACGGCATCGCTCTGCACGGTCTTCCCGAAATTGCCTTGCGATGCGCCGCGGGATGAGGACGGAGCGGTGACCACGAAGACCCTGGACGAGGCGCGGCTTAAGACGTACAGTGGGCTGATCGGCCACTACCACATTACTAAGGATAAGGTGGATCCCGGCCCGGCCTTCCAGTGGGAACGGGTGCTGGGCAACGCCCGGAAGCAGATGCCGCCATCAAAGACAAACTGACTAACCGATGGCTGAGGCCGCTTGCCCTGCGAAAATGCTGCCCGCCAGCGGCTTGGCCTCGATGACGGTTCTGCCGGGTGGGCGGTCGCCGGAGTAAGAGACACCCGCGGCCTTGCAGAGCAGCCGCGAAGTGATCTGGGAGGAGAGGAAGATCACCGGCAGTCCGCTGCCGGGGTGGGTGCCGCCGCCGACGAGCCAGAGGCCCTCGATGCCGGGCACCTTATGCTGCGGGCGCATGTGGAGCATCTGGGTGAGCGTGTGGGCGAGGTTGAACGTCGCCCCGAAGTTGATATTGGTCGCCTGCCAATCTGCGGGCGTGAATGGCAGTTCGGCACGGATGTGCGGACGGAGATCGAATCCTGCAAGCACGCCGGCGCGGTCGAGGGCCTGCTCGCGCAGCTTCGGCATCGCTTCGACCCAATCCGTCCCGGTGCGGGTATTGGCTGTGGGGACGAGGATGTACGCCGAGCTGTGCCCGCGCGGAGCGAGCGTCGGGTCCAGGGCGCAGGGATTGTGCAGGTAGACCGAGGGGTCGCGGCTGGGGCGCCCGGCGGCGATATCCGCAAGGTTCTCCTGGTAGTCCTCGCTGATGTAGATAGTGTGGTGTGCGGTTTCCAACGGGCGATCAAGGCCGAGGTAGAGCATCGCGGTGGAGCAGGAGTATTTCTTGCTATCGAGCGAGCGGTTGGAGAGCGAGCGCGGGCGGACATGCTCCGGAATCAGGTTCTTGAGCGCCCAGGCGGCGTCGGCGTTCATCACCACGTGATCATGACGGCGGAGCGTGCCGCCGGTCTGGAGGCCGATGACGCGCCGGTCCCGGAACGTGACACGTTCGACGGGCGTTCCGGTGTGGATACGGACACCCATCTCCGTGCAGGCGGTCGCCATGGCCGTCATCAGGGCGTTGCACCCACCGCGCGGGTGCCAGACACCGTACTCGTACTCGATGAACGGCAAGATGGTGAAGAGGCTCGGGCACTTGAAGGGGCTCATGCCCAGGTACTTGGATTGGAATGAAAACGCCAGCCGCACGGCGGGGTGTTTGAAGCAGCCCTTGAGGTCGTCGTGGACGCTGCGGTGCGGCTTGAGCAGCGGGAGTGCACGGATGGTGTTGGCCGAGAAGAGATCACGCGGGGACGTGAACGGGCTGCGGAGGATCGGCTCGAAGGCGGTGAGCTTGGCCCGGTTTTCGCGCATAAAGCGGAGGAATGCGGCGGCGTCCTCCGGCTCGATCGCGCCGATGCGACGGGACATCTCATCGAGGTCCTGCGTGCAGTCCAGCACGAGTGGAGCTTGCCCGCGGCGGCCGACGACCAAGCGGTACATCGGGTCCAGGCGCGTAAGTTCCACGTAGTCAGTCAGGCGGCGGCCTGCCGCGGCGAAGATCTCCTCCAGCACGTACGGCATGAGGAAGAACGTCGCACCACGGTCAAAGTGGTAGTCGCCGACGGTGAGGCGTCCGGTGCGTCCGCCGATGCGCGGCTGTGATTCGTAGACGGTGACGTCGAGACCGCTGGAGGCCAGGAGCATGGCCGCGGCAAGTCCGCCGGGGCCGGCGCCGACAACGGCGACAGACGGGGCAGCACGGAGGGACATGCGGAGAGTCCTTCGCAAGAGCGGCGAGGGGGTGCCGCGGACGGGCGACACTATACTCGAAAGATGGACCGGCTGTCGGCGATGCAAGGGAGCAGCGAACCGTGGCCGCTGAAGGAGCGGCTGAAGTGGCTGCGTCGGTTCCGCATCGCCGTTGCCTCGAACGCCGAGTTCCTGTGCGATCGGGTCCACGAAGATGTCCACAAGCCGCGGTGGGAAGCACTGACCGGTGATGTGATGCCGCTGCTGGCGGCGTGCCGCTGGCTGGAGAAGCGAGCCCAAGGGCTGCTGCGCGAGCGTCGGCTGACGGGTTCGCCGTGGTGGCAGTGGGGGACGTCGGTGCGCGAGCGACGCGTGCCAGTCGGGACGGTGGGCATCATCGCGACCTGGAACTATCCGATCCAGCTCTTGGGCATCCAGCTTGCGGAGGCGCTGGTGGCGGGGAATTGTGTCGTGGTGAAGCCGTCGGAGCATTCGCCGCGGTCGCAGGGAACGCTCCTGAGGATGGCGGCGCGGGCCGGGTTGCCGGATGGTCGGCTGCGCTGGTTGGAGGCCACCCGCGAGGCCGGTGTGAAGATGCTGGAACAGGAAGATCTGGATCACGTGGTCTTCACGGGTTCGACGGCGGTTGGTCGGTTGGTGGCGGCATGGGGCGCAGAGCGGCTGGTGCCGACGACGCTGGAACTTTCGGGACGCGATTCGGCGATCGTGCTGGCCGATGCGGATATCCGGGTGGCGGCGTCGAGCATCTGGCACAGCTTTGCGATGAACGGTGGGCAGACATGTCTGGCGCCGCGGCGGGTGTTGGTAGATGAACGCGTCTATGCGGAGTTCGTGCGGGCGTTGGGTCTGCACGCGGCCGGCGCCAAGCCGGTGCGGCTGATCACGTCGGCATCGGTGTCGCGGTGTGCTGTGCTGGCCGCGGCGGCGGTGGAGGCCGGGGGGCGGCCGATCTCGGGTGTGCTCGAAGCGCCCAGCGGCGACACGATGCGCCCGGTCGTGATCGTGGATTGTCCGCGTGACACGGAACTGGTTGCGGGGGATCACTTCGGCCCGGTGCTGGCGGTGCTGCCTGCGGCGGGCTTGGAGGATGCGATCTCGATCCATACTCGGTGTGAGCAGCACCTGGCGACGTCGATGTACACGGCTGACGAGGCCCGGGCGCGAGCGGTCGCGGAACGGTTCGGTGTCACGATCGTCTCGATCAACGACGCGGTGCTGCCCGCGAGCCATCCGGCGGCGTCGGTCGGCGGCATTGGACCAAGCGGCTGGGGCGTGTCGCGTGGCGCGGGGGGACTGCTGGCGCTGACACGGCCGATCTACGTGACACGGACGAGCCGCTGGCTACGTGTCCCGCTCGGCGACCCGGGGCCGGACCGGCTGGCGGTGCTGCACCGAGTGTTACGCTGGGTCTTTGGTGGACGGAGAGCCGAGCGTGTTGATTTTGATGCAGGCGTGCAGCACCCGGCAAAAGGCGGCGTTGGGGCGGCGAGTGTTTCGCAACTACCTCAACCGCTTGGCACGACAGCGCGGCAGCCGCCGCAGAATTGAAGAATGATTGCATGGGCGACGCGAAGCGTGTCGTGGTTGTGGGCGGCGGTCTGGCCGGGCTGGCTTCGGCGGTCGAATTGGCGACCGCTGGTGCACGGGTAACACTGGTCGAACGCAACGAGCACCTCGGCGGCAAGATGAATGTGCTGTCGGAGCGCGGCTTTCGCTTCGACATGGGGCCGACGATCATCACGATTCCGGACGTGCTGCGGGGGATCATCGCACGGGCCGGGCGGCGGCCCGAGGACTACATCGATCTGCGCCGGTTGGACCCGCAGTGGCGCTGCTTCTATGACGACGGGACGCGGATTGATCTGCGTGATAATGCCGACTCCATGGGCGCGATGCTGGACAAGCAGTTTCCCGGCACGGGCATCGGCGCGGAGTACGCGAAGTTCCTGGCGTTTGCGCGCCGAATGTACGGCCTGAGCCAGAAAGTCTTCTTTTACAAAGACCTCGGAGGCGTGACGGACATGATGCGGCTTACGCCGCTGGGCGATCCCGCGCTGCTGAAGGATGTGCTGGGGATGCGGATGCACAGCACCGTGGGAGCGACGGTGCACGGGATGATCCGCGAACCGCACGTGCGGCAGATGGTCGAGCACTTTCTGCAGTACGTGGGCTCGTCGCCGTTCCTGGCACCGGCGATCCTGTCGTTGATCGCGGCGGCTCAGAGCGATGATGGCGTGTGGTACCCGATGGGCGGGACGCGGAACGTGGCGGGCTCGCTGGAGCGGCTCGGGCGCGAGTTGGGCGTGGAGTTTGTGACGGGCGTGGGCGTGCGGACGATCCGGCACGCGGGTGGACGTGCGAGCGGCGTGGAACTCGACAATGCGCGGGTCATCGATGCCGATGCGGTGGTGAGCAATTGTGACGTGCAGCGGACACTGCGCGATCTGATAGGAACCGAACTGGCGACCAAGCGGCAGCGGAAGATCGCTTCGGACTACACACCGGCGTGCAGTGGCGTAGTGCTGTACCTGGGACTCGATCGGCAGTATGAGCACTTGGCGCATCACTGCTTCCTGTTCAGCGGCGATTCGAGGCAGGAATTCGGCGACATCTACACCCGCGGAATTCCGGCGCGAGACCCGAGTTTGTACTTGGCGGCGCCGTCGCGGACCGATCCGGATCAGGCGCCGCCGGGGTGCGAGGCGCTGTACGTGCTGATCCACACGCCGTACCTGCGGCCGGGCCAGAGATGGGACGGGCCCGGCGGGCTGATGGAGCAGTATCGGCCGGTGGTGATGGACAAGCTCAAGCGCTGCGGGATGGCGGACATTGAGGAGCACATCGTCGTGGAAAAGCATCTGCACCCGGGTATGATCGACCGGATGTACAACGCCGAGGGCGGGGCGATCTATGGGCTCGCCTCGCACGGGCGGCTCAAGGGCGGGTTCAAGCCGCGAAACCGGTCGAAAGTGCTGGAGAACCTGTACCTGGCCGGTGGGAGCGTGAACCCGGGGCCGGGCGTGCCGATGGTGCTGATGAGCGGCGTCACGGCGGCGCGGGCGGTGATCGAGGACCTGGGGATCTCGCGGCTTGAACCGATCGTCGTGAAGCGCGGGGGGGGCGGCATGTCTGCAGCCGAGTTGAGCACGGACGATTTGCCGCCCGATGCCGCGGCGCCGCGACGTGCTGCGCCCCAAGCCGTGCTGAAGCCCGGGGCGCGCAGCAGGTGGGTTTCGTGGATCTTCGCGAAGTACGTGAAGCGGATGTTCCGCAAGAATTTTCACGCGGTCCGCGTCGCTCGCGGGTCGCTTGAGCAACTGCGGGCGCTGGACGGCGATCCGCGGCCGGTGATCGCGTTGATATCGCACAGCTCGTGGTGGGACCCGCTGATCGGCCTGATTCTGGGGCGGCGATCGACGCCGCACCGCAAGCCGATCGCGCCGATGCAGCTCGACCAGTTCCACAAGTTCCGGATCATGCGGAGGCTGGGCGTCTTCGGGCTGGACCCCGATCAGCCTTCGAGTCTTCGGGCGCTGGTGGATCACGTGGTCGAGCAGGTGCGGCGTGAGCCGGGGACCATGTTGTGGATCACGCCGCAGGGTGAGTTCACGGATGTGCGGACGGCGGTGCGGCTGCGCCCCGGTGCCGCGGCGGTGGCGGCAAGGCTGGGACAGGTGCGGGTGGTTTCGGTCGCGTGCGAACTGACATACTGGACGGATCGGCGACCGGAGGTGTTCGTGCGGGTGGCGCCGGTCGATGCGGACGGGGTGACGCTCTCGGGGTGGCAGCGGGCGATGCAGGCTGCGATGCAGACGAACGCCGATGAACTGGCGAAGCTGGTGATGGCACGCGACCCGAGCGCGTTCGAGACGATCATCGGCGGCAAAGACGCCTCGGTGCAGCCCGTGTACGACCTGTGGCTGCGGATGACCGGCCGCGGCACGAAGATCAACGCGATTCGACGTGGCGGTGCGCGGGCGGGAGACGTTGAGTGATTTTCACGATTCTGCTTGCGGTAGGGTTGGCGTGCGTGCTGATCGCGATCATCATGACCGCAAACAATCTGAGGATCTACACAATCGCGCCGGCGGCATCGCCAGACGAGGCGGTGTTGATCACCGTGTGCATCCCGGCTCGCAACGAAGAGGCGAATATCTGCGCGTGCGTGGACTCGGTGCTGGCGGGGACGCACCGGAACGTCGAGGTGCTGGTCTACAACGATCAGAGCACGGATCGGACGGGCGAGATTGTCACGGAGATCTCCGCGCGGGATGGGCGTGTGCGTGTGGTAGCGACTGCTGCGCTCCCGGATGGGTGGAACGGCAAGCAGTGGGGGTGCCATCAGATGGGGACGGACGCCACGGGTGAATGGGTGCTCTTCACGGATGCGGATGTGCGTTTTTCACCGGACTGTCTGGCGCGGACGCATGCTCGGGCCCTGGCGCTAAAGGCGGAGTTGCTCTCGACGTTCCCCCGGGAGCAGACGGGCACGCTCGGCGAGGCGTTGATCGTCCCGCTGATTCACTTTGTGCTGCTGTCGTACCTGCCGATGCGCCGGATGCGTGTGTCGACGAGCCCCGCGGCATCGGCCGGGTGCGGGCAGTTTCTGTTCGTTCGCCGCGAGGCGTACCTGGCGAGCGGCGGGCATGCGGCGTTCCCGGCGTCCATGCACGATGGGATCATGCTGCCACGGATGTTGCGGCGGGCGGGGCACAAGACGGACTTGTTCGACGGAACGGACATGGCGAACTGCCGCATGTACCGCGGCTTCGGGCAGACATGGCGCGGGTTTGCCAAGAACGCGTACGAGGGGCTGGGGTCGGTCGGGCTGCTGATCTTTGTCACCGTGATCCACTTGTTGGGGCACGTGCTGCCGCCGGCGTATCTGATATACGCGGCGATCGCCGGAGATGCGCCACGGAATTGGGTGGCGCTGGCGGCGTTGGCCGTCGGGCTCGCGTTGCTGCACCGAATCTGGCTGGCGGTGCGATTCGGGCAGTCGATTGTCGGGGCGCTGCTGCACCCGGTCGGGATCATGCTGATGACGGCGATCCAGTGGCAGAGCTTTGTGCTGGCCAAGCTGGGCAGGCGCGCGTGGCGCGGGCGCGTACAGGCGGTATAGGACGTATTCGTCTACTCGAGGATGGCGAGATCGAGCAGTTCAGGCTCGACGGTGGTTCGCCCGCCGTAGGTGGAGATCTGCGGACGAACGACGGCGTGCAGGCGCACTCCGGCTGCGAGCTTGGAGCGGTGCGCACCCCAACGCCAAGCGACGAGCTTCATCGCGTGGCTGTCTCCGGCATGACGGACGGTGAGCGCCAAGTGCTCGCCACCCTTGCCGAGCGGCGTGGGGGTGTTCTGGATCGTCAGGCCGGGCAGCAGCACGTGGACGCCGGGGTTGGAGCGGCCGAAAGGGGCGAGCGACTCGAGGCTCTGCACGGCCCGGGGGGTGAGTTCGCCGAGTGACGTTACGGCATCGACCCGCAGGTTGTGGACAAGCTGGTCGAGTGTGATGTGCTGGTTGGCGTGGGCCGTGAAGGCGTCGATAAAGGCGGGCAGGCGATCGACGCGGATGCCCATTCCGGCGGCCATGTCGTGGCCGCCGAAGCGGTCGAGGTGCTCAGCGGTAGCAACAAGCCCGGCATGCAGGTTGTAGCAATCGATGGAGCGGCCGGAGCCGTGGGCGGAATCGCCCTCGATCTGGAGGAGGATGGTCGGTCGGCAATAGCGGTCGACCAGCCGCGAGCAGACGATGCCGACCACGCCCTTGTGCCACGCGGCGTCGGCGAGCACGATGGCGCGACGGTCGTCGCGGGCGAGCCCCTCGGCTTCGACGCGGGCGATGGCGGTCTCGAGGATCTTCTGCTCGACGGCGCGGCGTTCGCTGTTGCGGGCCTCGAGGTCGGTGGCGATGGCCGCGGCGCGGGATTCGTCGGCGGTGGTGAAGAGTTCGACGGCATCCTTGGCGTGGGCCATGCGGCCGCAGGCGTTGAGGCGCGGACCGAGGCGGAAGCCGACATCCCAGGCGCTGACCTTGTCGCCCGTGAGGCGGGCGGCATCGACCAATGCGCGGAGGCCGATGAGTGGCGTGTCCTTGATGCGAGCCAGGCCGAAGCGGGCGATGACGCGGTTCTCGCCCAGCAGCGGCACGACGTCGGCGATCGAGCCGAGTGCGGCGAAGGCGAGGAGGTCCACCAGCAGAGTTCGCAGCGCGGGGGAGGCCTTGCCGGAACCGAAGTCGAGCGTGGCAAGCCGCCAGGCGAGCTTGTACGCCACGCCCGCGCCGCTGAGGTGATCGAAGGGATAGGTGGAATCAGGCCGGCGCGGGTGGACGACCGCGTATGCCTGCGGCAAGTCTTCGAGCCGCGCGGGCGGGTTGTGGTGGTCGGTGATGATCAGGTCCACCCCGGCGGTCTTGGCGGCCAGCGCAGGTGCATGGGCGGTGACGCCGCAATCAACCGAGACGATGACCTTGGCCCCCGCCGCGGCAAGTTGGTTGATCGCCTCGACATTCAGACCGTACCCCTCGTCGAGGCGGTGGGGGACGTAGGTGCGGATGTCGGCGTCGGGACCGAGTGCCTTCAGCGTGTGGTAGAGGATGGCGGTGGATGTGATGCCGTCGACGTCGTAATCGCCGTAGATGGCGATGGGCTCCCGGGCTTTGAGGGCGTCGAGGAGGCGGGCGGCGGCGCGATCGAGATCGGGGATGAGGGAAGGGTCGTGGAGGTCGGTGAGCTTGGGCTCGAGGAAGTTGGCGATGGCGGAGGGGTCGGTGTGGCCGCGGGCGGTGAGGACGCGCTCGGTGATCAGCCCCGCGGTGGCAAACGGACCGGCGGGTACCCACCTCTTGTTCCAGCCGCGGATGGGCCAGCTGAGGCTGGATTGGCTGGCGGCAGCGGTGGCCGCAGTGGTCACCTCGACGACCCTGCGCCCGGCCCCCATGCCGGCGTTCCCGTACACTGTGGAAGTCGGTTGTCGGCCGGCGTCCGGCAAGCGAGCCTCCTGCTCGTGCGTCCGGGCCCGGCGTGGCGGTCGGGGCAGGACGCGTCCATGGTGAAGCTGAACCGAATCTACACGAAAACTGGCGACAACGGGAGCACGGGCCTCGGCGATGGCAGCCGCGTGCGCAAGGACGACCTGCGCGTGGAAGCCTATGGCACGGTGGACGAGGCGAATGCCCAGGTGGGTGTGTGTGTGGTGGTGGCGGGCCGGGAGGAGGCGGGGACGGTGGGGGCAAAGGTCGGCAAGCTGCTCGAGAGCATCCAGCACGACCTGTTCGACGTCGGGGCCGACCTGTGCTGCCCGCAGAAACCGGATGAGAAACCGGGGACGAAGCTGCGGGTAACCACCAAGCAGACCGAGCGGCTGGAACGTGCGATCGACGAGCACAACGAGCGCCTCAAGCCGCTGGCGAGCTTCGTGCTGCCGGGCGGGAGCGCCTTGGCGGCGGCGTTGCATGTTGCGCGGACGGTGTCACGGCGGGCGGAGCGGTGCGTGGTGACGCTCGCCGCGGAAGACCCGCCGCACGTCAATCCTGAAACCGTGCGCTACCTGAACCGATTGAGTGATCTGCTGTTCGTTCTTTCCCGCGCCGTGAACGACGGCGGAGCGGGGGACGTTTTGTGGGTGCCGGGTGCGAACCGGCCTGACCGATAGATTCGACCGTGCGCCGGCTCCGGCGCATCTCTCGGGGTGATGATCGCTTTCCAGGAACACATGAACTCCGTTCTGACGACCGATTTCCGGCATGAGTACGAGCAGGAGCAGACGACCTGGCTGCGCCGGCGGTTCCTTTGGTACACCGGTGTCAACTCGTGCCTGCACGGGCTGATGTTCCTGATGGTGCTGGTGACTTGGGTGGCGATGATGTTCCTCCCGGCGCCGGGCGTGGACGCCGGGTCGAATGTGATCGGGGTGATCAGCGGCGCCATCTCGGTGGGTTTGTACCTGTACGCTTACATCGGCGTGCGGCGCGGGCGGTACACGCGCGAGCGGCTGTTGGAATTCGCCTACCTGCTGATTGTTGTGGCGGGTATCGCCAGCGTCGTGATGAGCATGATCTCGTACGTGCTGACGCACGAGCGGATCGACCAGGCTCTCGAGAAGATCAACTTCAACTCGTTCCTGGCGTTCTCGCTGAGCCAGCTCTTTTCGATCTTCATCTCGCACTTCTTCGCGTGCTTGTTCCTCCCGTGGACGCCGCGGGAATCGTTCCGGCCGCTGCTGCCGCTGTGGGCCGTCTACGGGATCTGTGCGCTGGTCTTTGCGGTGGTCTTCCGTCAGCGTTCTCCCGGCACCGTTGCGATCACGACGGCGATGTTCCCGCTGGTGGGCTTGCCGGGGATGGCGATCTGCTGGTGGCGGCACAGCCGCTTCCGCGACCGCTTCCTGCTCGACACGCTGCAGGGGCGCTACGCGCAGATGAAGCGGGAGCTTTCAAGCGCGCAGCAGATCCACGAGTCGCTGTTCCCCAAGGCGGGCTCGATCGGCGGGATCCGCTTTGACTACCGCTACGAGCCGATGCGGCTGATCGGCGGCGACTACCTGCACGCACGGTTCGAGGTGCGCAACGGCGACGAGCCGGGCGCACTGAGCCTGCTCGTGCTGGATGTGACAGGCCACGGCGTCCCGGCCGCGCTCACGGTGAACCGGCTGTATGGCGAGGTGGAGCGTCTGTATGCGGAGCACCCGGGCATCCGGCCGGCGCAAGTGCTGCGGGCGCTCAACCGCTACGTCTACCTGACGCTCTCGAACCACTCGCTG
The DNA here is from genome assembly GCA_050730675.1 of Phycisphaerales bacterium. GTDB lineage: Bacteria > Planctomycetota > Phycisphaerae > Phycisphaerales > UBA1924 > JBOHNM01. The sequence goes on from JBOHNM010000045.1 coordinate 11,838, forward strand.
TTTGTCACGGCACTGGCGGCTCGCGTCTGCGGCAAGGCGCGCGAGCTGGAATACTGCAACGCGGGACATCCACCGGCGTTCATCCGCGCGGTGGACGGCACGATCGATCAACTCGACTCCACGGCGATGGTGCTTGGTGTGACGAGCGACGACGACTACGAGACCGAGACCCTCACGCGTCCGTTCGGACCGGGGGATGTGCTGATCGCCTACACCGATGGGGCGATGGAGACGCGCAACTCGCACGGGCGGATGCTCGGAGTTGACGGGATGCGGGGGATCATCGCTGGGCACAAGCCGCGGGGGGGTGGCGGTGGGTGGTCTGAAGCAATCCTCTCATGCGTGACCGAATACCGCCACGGCCCGGCGAGCGACGACACGCTGGTGGTGGAGATGTGCCACGAACTGGCGACCGAGTCGAGTTCTGAGCCGATGCAAGTCGTTGCGCCGCGGGCGCAGACAACCGGCGTTGCGCGGTGAACGATTGACCGTGCCCAACGCCCAACCTCAACTCATTCCCGTCGCCATCCTCGGCCCCACCGGCTACACCGGGCTGGAACTGATCGAGATCATTTTGCGGCACCCTTCCATGCGTGTCGCGTACCTCGGCTCGGCGCGGGAGAAGCTGCCGCGGATCGAGGCAGAGTTTCCGCGGTTGGCTGGGCGGCTGGGGGCCGAAGGGCAGTGTCGTGCGATTGATCATGATGCGATCGCTCGCGAATGCAAGCTGGCGTTCCTGTGCTTGCCGCACGAGGCGGCGATGGCGCACGTGCCGGAGCTGCTCAAGCGCGGCGTCAAGTGCGTGGACCTTTCGGCGGCGTACCGCATCAAGGACGCCGCGGTGTACGCGCAGGCGTACGGCCACCCCCACACCGACCCGAAGGGCCTGGAGCGGGCGGTGTATGGGCTGACGGAATTCACGCGGGCGGAGGTGGCCAAGGCGGACCTGGTGGCCAACCCCGGGTGCTACCCGACGGCCGCGGCGATGGCGCTGCTGCCATTGCTCAAGGCGGGGGTGATCGATCCGGCATCGATCATCATCAACGCGGCGTCGGGCGTCAGCGGCGCCGGGCGCGACGCCAAGCCGCACCTCCATCTTGTGGAGGCGGGGGAGAACTACTCGGCGTACGGCATCGGCATGCACCGGCACCAGCCGGAGATCAACCAGACGCTGAACTCGCTCTCCCTGATGGGAGCGGGGGTGGGGGGGAGGGTTGGTGTCGCAAGCGTTTCCGAAGCGAAGGCTCTGTTTGTGCCGCACCTGCTGCCGATCGAGCGTGGCATCCTTGAGACCATCTACGCGACGCCGACTGACAGCGACGCGCATGTGGACACTACGCGCGTACAGGACGTGTTGCGGGACGCCTACGCCGGCGAGCGGTTCATCGTGGTGCGCGACGAGGCGCCGCAGCTGCGTGATGTGCAGCGGACCAACCGCGTGCATGTGAACGGGCGGGTTGTCGGGGGGCGCGTGGTGCTGGTCGCCGCGATCGACAACCTCGTCAAGGGCGCGAGCGGGCAGGCGGTGCAGAACGCGAATGTGATGCTGGGATTGGAGGAGGGGGCGGGGTTGGTGTAAGCAGCGACGTGGCTCTCAGCGTCGCGGAGCCAATGGAAGCTGTGACGCATACGCACGCCGTCGCTAGGGTAAAGAGTGCTCGGCGGCAGCCCGATAATGAGCATATGGACGGGGACGCGCGAATAGTAAGGTCGGGGCCATGAGACGAGCTCAAACGTTGGTCGTATGGTGTGGCGTTGTCGCGTGCGTTGCTCTCGCGATATATCCGCCGTGGCTGCGCACCGCGTTTATTGGTCACGGTTCCGCAATCTATCCGGCCATCACTACGATTGCGGAACGCGGATTTATTTGGGCGGGGCCAGTTCTACCGAAGACTCAGACTTGGGACGACGTTGTCTGGACAAGCCGCCACGTTCGCCCCGAGGAAATCGAAGATGCAGCGTTGAAGGCTCAGCAGATGAAGTTCTCAGAACGCACGCACTGGTATGGGTTCGATGTCGCGGACCGCTTGACTGGGCTTCCGTATGTGGTCGGTGTGCAACTCGACCTCGCGCGGTTGGGGATAGAAATGGCTTGCGTCGCCATGCTCGTAGGAGCAACATTGTGCAGTCTGCGACGACCGGTGGCAAGTTCTTATCAGACCGCGGTTGTCTCTGCTGTCTCCAAGTGACTCAGGTCCACGCGCGTCTCAATATCGCCAGTTCCCAAACTGTGCCACGCATGCCGAGCCAACGAAGGTTGCGGCGCAACCCATAATCGCAAGCTTCCCCGGGTTGATCGCTCGGACTGTTCATTAGCGGCTTACTCGGTTGGTGCCTTCAACTCTTGATCCCCTCCACCCGCCCCTCGGTCGTGTACTTCTCGCACGCCTTCTCCAAGTCCACGCCGGTGATGTTCGCCAGCGTGGAGAGCCACGCGAGGACGTCGGCGAACTCTTCTTCGAGGTTGGCGCGTTCTTCGGGTGAGATGGGGCGTTTCTTGCCCATGGGGTGGGCCGCCGAGAGCGGGGGGCGGTTGTCGTGCAGGGCAGTGGCGAGTTCGCCGACCTCCTCCATGAATAGCAGGAAGGTGCCGGCCGAGCCGCGGGCTGAGTCTGTGGCGTAGTAGCGGTCGCGGATGAGGCCTTGGAAGGCTTGAATCGTCAGTGGACGGGGCAGGTTAGGGATGGTGGTCATGGGCGAACCGTAGAACCTACCTGCTCAACCGGGCGGCTACTACTGGTCGCCTGTTCGCCTGCGCCCTGGTCGCCTCTTCTCCTCGCTAGACATCCCCGAACGCCCGGCTATCATCGAGGCCCCATTGACCGCGGATTTCCGCGTTCGGGCCAGTTTGGAACAGGGACTCATGCCGACCATCAATCAGCTCATCCGCAAGCCCCGCATTAACCAGACCTCCAAGTCGCGCTCACGCGATCTTTCGGTCGCTCCGCAGAAGCGTGGCGTCTGCCTGATCGTCCGTACGCAGACCCCCAAGAAGCCCAACTCGGCTCTTCGTAAGGTCGCCAAGGTGCGACTGAGCAACGGCCGCGAGATCACCGCGTACATCGGCGGCGAAGGCCACAACCTGCAGGAGCACTCGATCGTGCTCGTGCGCGGCGGCCGCGTCCGTGACCTTCCCGGCGTTCGCTACCACATCGTCCGCGGCTCGCTCGACTGCCTCGGCGTCGAGAAGCGCAAGCAGGGCCGCTCGAAGTACGGCGCCAAGAAGGGCAAGGGCTCGTAAGTCAGAAGGCACTGGGCATCAGGCACTAGATCCAGCAATTCAGTCAGCCGCGAAGACGGCCTATTGCGTCGAGTCGGGGTGCCGCGTGAGCAACCCGAGACGCCTTCGGGGTCCGGTCCGGCGAGTTTTCAGGAGTCGATCAGATGGGTTTCAATCCGACCGCTTCGTCCCGCCAGCTCCGCCCGGACCCCCGCTTCAACGACATCCAGTTGTCGAAGTTCATCAACTGCATTATGGAGCGCGGCAAGAAGGCCTCGGCCCAGCGGATCATCTACGACTGCATGGACATCATCGCGCAGAAGCTCGCCAAAGAAACCGACCCCAACGCTCCCAAGGAGCCGCTGCCGGTCTTCAAGATGGCGATCGACAACGTCAAGCCGTTCGTCGAGGTCCGCTCCAAGCGCATCGGCGGCGCCAACTACCAGGTGCCGATCCAGGTGACGAGCAAACGTCAGCAGTCGCTGGCGTTCCGCTGGATCATCGACGCCGCCCGCAGCGAGAAGGGCCGCCCCATGGCCAGCAAGCTCGCCGATGAGCTTTACTCCGCGGCTAAGAAGGAAGGCAAGGCGATGGGCGTCCGCGAGCAGACCCACCGCATGGCCGACGCCAACAAGGCGTTCGCTCACTTCGCCTGAGCCCGCGAAATCCCCTGTATTCACCGCGGCCCCGGCACCTTGCCGGGGCCGTTTCATTTGCGGCGAACGATGTGTGTCGCCGGCCGTAAGAGCTTGGCCTCGGCGCGGGCCGATGCATGATCCACAGATGCCCGAGAACCCCCAACCCCGCCGCTCGCTGCTCCGACGCTTTGCGCCATGGTTGGCGGCGTGGGTGCTGCTGACCACCATTGCCACGGTGCTGCATTGGGGAGCGTGGATCGCGCCGCGACAGGATCCGCCGATCGAGTCGTTCCTGTCGGAAGGGATCTTCCGCTACTTCGGCAACCTCTTCGGGGTGATGTGCACGCCCGGATGGTTCGTGCTGGTGAGGCTGATCGCCACCGGCGCCAAGCCGCTGCATCCCGACTGGATCAGCACGGCGATCATCGTGAACGGACTGTCGTGGATCTTCTGGCTGACGTTTTTGTGGATGGTTCTGCGCGTGCGGCGATGGTTGGCCGACGAGAAGGCGACTGCGGACGCGGGAACTGGGGCCGGCGCTTCGAGTGCACTGCCGGAGTCGTCGCGACGCCGCGTCATCGTCAACACACTGTTCGCGGGCGGTGCGATCGCCGCGGGCGGTACGCTGGCGCACGGCACGCTCGTTGCGCCGTGGCAACTGCGAGCGACGCGTTATCGCGTGCCGATCAAAGGGCTGCCGCCGGCGTTCGATGGATTGCGGATCGGCTACGTCAGCGACACGCACCTGGGGCCGCGCATTCCTGAGGGCTTCGTGCGCGAGGCGATCTCGCAACTTGCGGGGTTGAACCCGGACCTGTTCCTCCTCGGAGGCGACTACGTCCACAACGGGCCGGACCAGATCGTGCGCGCGGCGAAGCTCTTCGAGGTGCTGGTCGCCACCGGCAAACCGGTGATCGGAGTGCTTGGGAATCACGACTGGTACGCCGGCGGGCAGGAGAGCCACGCGGCACTGCGGGCCGCGGGCGTGCGGACGATCGACAATGGCCGCGTGTACCTGCGGGCTGACCGCACCGTGGCGGATCGGCCGCCACAGGGACCGTGCTTGTGCATCGCGGGTGTCGGCGACCTTTGGACCGACCTGTGCGATCCGCGCCGCGCGCTCGACGGCGTGCGGCCGGACATCGTGCGGCTCATGCTCTCGCACAACCCGGACGTGGCGGATTATCTGGAATTGGGACCGACGGGCACATGCCGCGTGGACCTGATGCTCAGCGGGCATACGCACGGCGGGCAGGTGGTCTTGCCGCTGATCGGCACGCCGGTGTTGCCCGTGGCCAACAAGTCGCTTTCCTACGGACTCCTGCAGGGGCGCGGGTGCCGCGTGCTGATCTCGTCGGGCGTGGGGATGTCCATGATCCCGATCCGGGTGAATTGCCCGCCGGAGGTCGTGGAAATCACGTTGGTCGCGGCGTGACCGGGACCGGCGCTGCAACAATGCAGCGATGGATAAGCCGTACGAGCTTGCTCGCTTTCATCGCCAGATGCTGGTGCCGGCGATCGGCGTCGAAGGTCAGCAGAAATTGGCAGATGCGCATGTGGCGCTGGTCGGGTGCGGAGCACTGGGATGCACGATCGCCGACATCCTGTGCCGCGCGGGCGTGGGGCGGATGACGATCATCGATCGCGACGTGGTGGAGTTGACGAACCTCCAGCGGCAGACGCTCTATGTCGAGGCTGATGCTGTAGCAGGGACGCCCAAGGCCGAGGCCGCGGCCGCGCGGTTGCGGGCGATCAGCAGTAGTTGCCGCGTATTCGCGGAGGCGTCGGATTTGACGGCGGAGAACGCTGAGTCGCTCATGGGTATGGAGGCTGACCGCCCGGCGGCGCTGCTCGACGGCACGGACAACTTCGGAACGCGCTACTTGTTGAATGACGTGTGCGTAAAGCACGGTGTGCCGCTGGTGTACGGCGGCGCGGTGGGTACGGGCGGGGCGCAGTTCACGGTGATCCCGGGTCGGACACCGTGCCTTCGGTGCCTGTTCCCGGATCCGCCGGCGCCCGGAGTGTCGCCGACGTGCGACACGGCGGGAATCCTCGCGAGCGTGTCGGCGACGGTGGCGGCGCTGCAAGCATTGGACGCGATCAAACTGATCGTGGCAGGGCCGGAAGCGATTTCCACGCGGCTGCTGAGCTTGGACCTGTGGAACGGGCGTGAGCACCGGCTGGAGGTCGGCGATCAGCGGCGGACGGATTGCCCGTGCTGCGGCCTGCGCGAGTTTGAATTCCTGGATGGGAACCGCGACGGCGATTCGAGAACACTCTGCGGTCGCGGAGCGGTGCAGGTGATGCCGCCCTCGGCCGGGCGAGGCGCGGAGATCGACTTGGCAAGACTTGCGGAGCGGCTGCGGCCGCACGGGGATGTGGTGATCGGCGAGTCGCACGTACGGGCGGCGATCCGGGAGGGCAACGGCTCGCAGGGCTCGAAACTGGACCTGACGGTCTTCCGCGATGGACGTGCCATTGTCGGGGGGGTTACCGATGCGACCCTAGCCCGATCGATCTACGCACGATATGTTGGCTCATAGCCGATCGTGGGCTGTCGCTCGTCTGTGGTTGCAAGGGAGATTCTCACCATGGCCAACAGCATCGCATCAGTCATTGTTCCCGCGGGCAAGTACACGCTGCGGTACGCGGAGTCGCTGCGCAAAGACATCAAGCCGGAGTGGATGGCCCGGTTCGCATCGCCCGGCGGGCAGGTGATCAAGTCCAACCATCCCACGTTTGTGTACGGCCACCTCAGCCTGTATTCATCGCGGATCATGGGCCTGATCGGCAAACCTGAAGGGATCACCGCCAAGCCCGAGGGCTGGGACGCGCTGTTCAAGGCAGGGGTCGAGTGTCAGGACGACCCAAACGGCACGATCTATCCCAGCCACGAAGCGGTGATGAAGCACTTCTTCGAGGGTTTTCCCGTTGCGCTTGCGGCGGCTGAATCAACGGACGATTCGGTGTACATGAAGCCGAACCCCGCAGAGGGACGGTTCAAGGAGATGGCGCCAACTGTGGGCGCGGCGGTATCGTTCATCATGGGTGCGCACCATGCGACGCACCTGGGTCAACTCAGCGCCTGGCGGCGGATGATGGGCTTGCCCGCGGCGAACTGAATCAGCCTGGAATTTGAGAGTGTGAACAAAAACGCCCGCGAAACGCGGGCGTTTTCAGTTGGCTTGGATGCCAAAGCTATTTCTTGGGTTTGACCGGCGACGGCTTGGCGTGGATGCCGTTGTCGCCGTGGCGAGTATCGTGCAAGGCCGGCTCACCGGAAAGTCGGTTGGCGAAGTGCTCTTCCTGCACGGGCACGACGGTGTGCAGCACATCCGCCAGCACGCGACCGGGCGAGCCCATGGCGTCAACCTCGGCGATGAGCTTCTTGTCGTAGTGAGCCAGCACGGGGTAGGTCTCGTTCTTGTAGACCTCCCAGCGGCGGCGGATGACGTCCTCGCGCGCGTCGTCGAAACGATTTTCCTTGATGGCGCGGCGCTTGAGGCGCTCGATCATCTTGTCCTCGTCGGGACAGACCAGGTGGATGATCTTGAGCACCTTTATGAACTTGTCGAGGATCTGTGCCTGGGCCACGTTGCGCGGGATGCCGTCGAGAACCAGCAGATCGACGTTGGGCTTGTAGATGCTCAGCACGGTGCGGGCGTGCATGTGCTGGTGCCACATCTGGACAGTCGGCTCGTCGGGGACGAGCTCGCCGCGTGAGGAGTACTCGACGAAGAGCTTGCCGAGGGCGCTGCCGGTGTCCACGTTGCGGAAGACGTCGCCGCAGGAGAGGTGGTAGAACCCGGGGACCTGCCCGAGGATCTTGCCCTGCGTGCCCTTGCCCGAGCCGGGCGCGCCGAACAGAAGGACCGTGCGATAGCGTGAGGCCATGGTTCCAGTCTCCGGTAGAACGCTGATGCTACCCCCGCCGCGGCGGACTTTGACGTACACCGGGTCGGGGCGTGCAAGGTACGTTGCCTGTTTGCAGGCGGCAAGGGCGGCCGGCAGGAATGCCCGCGTGGCGGCAGTGTGGGCGGCACGAAACCCGCAGATTGCCCCAATGAAAAAGGCCGGGGATGGCCCTGGCCTTGGTGGTGCGGATATCCGGACCCGCTGAGCGGGCGGCTGGTAATCAGCCTTGGGCGGCCTTGAGGACCTCTTCCATGAGGCTGCGGGGCATCGGGCGGTATTCGAGGAACTCCATCGTGTTGCTGGCGCGGCCCTGGGAGAGCGACCGGAGCGTGGTGGTGTAGCCGAACATCTCGCTCAGCGGCACCTCGCAGGTGACGAGCTTGACGACGCCGCGGTCGTCGGTTTCGCTGATCATGCCGCGGCGAGAACTGATGTCGCCGGTGACGGCGCCGAAGTACTCGTCGGGGACGGTGACGACGACCTTCATGATCGGCTCGAGGAGGACCAGGCCGGCCTTGGCGCAGGCCTCCTGCAGGGCCAGGCGGCCGGCCTGCTCGAAGGCGACCTGCGACGAGTCGACCGGGTGGTACGAGCCGTCAGTGAGCGAGACCTTGATGTTGATGAGCGGGTAGCCCTTGACGCCGGCGAGGGCGGTCTGGCGGACGCCGTACTCGATCGACGGGATGAACTCCTTCGGGACCGAGCCACCAACGATGTCGTTGGTGAAGGCGACGTTGTTGTCAAAGTCGAGTTCGTCGGCCTCGGCCTGTGCCGCGGTGTAGGGTTCGAGGGAAATGGTGCAGTCGCCGAACTGGCCGCGGCCGCCGGTCTGCTTGACGAACTTGCCGCGGACGTCGGTGACCTTCTTGGTGATAGCCTCGCGGTACGACACCTGAGGCTTGCCGACCTCGACGCCGATCTTCATGTCGCGAACGAGCTTGGTCTTGATGATGTCAAGGTGCAGCTCACCCATGCCGGAGATGATGGTCTGGCCGGTTTCTTCGTTGAAGTTCGAGCGGAACGAGGGGTCCTCGCGGCGGATGACCTGCAGAGCGTTGCCGAGCTTCTGGCGGTCGTCGGCGGTCTTGGGCTCGATGGACATGCTGATGACCGGCTCGGGGAAGGTCATGCGCTCGAGCACGATCGGTTGATCCGGGTCGCAGAGCGTGTCGCCGGTGTAAGAGTCCTTGATGCCGACGACGGCGACGATGTTGCCGCTGGTGGCCTCGTCGAGGGGGATGCGGTCCTTGGCATGCATCTCGAAGATGCGGCTGGCGAGTTCCTTTTTGCCGTTGACGGGGTTGATGATGCGCTGGCCCTTGGCGAGCTTGCCGGAGTAGACGCGGATGTAGGTGAGGTCGCCGTGGGTATCGCTGACGACCTTGAAGACGAGCGCCGAAAACGGGGCGTCGTTGTCGTGCGGGCGAGTCATCGCCGTGTCCTTGTCGCGGGGGTCGGTCCCCTGGACCTCTTCCTTCTCGGCGGGGCTGGGGAGGTAGCGGACGACGGCGTCAAGGACGAACTGCACGCCGACGTTGCGGAGGGCGGCGCCGCAGAGGACGGGGTAGCACTGGCGGGAGATCGTGCCCTTTCGAAGGGCCTTCATGATCTCCTCGTTGGTGAGGGGCTGCTCCTGGAGGTACTTGTCCATGAGCGTCTCGTCGATCTCGGCGCACTTTTCCTCGAGGTCGTGACGCCATTTCTTGGCGACGTCCACCAGATCCTCGGGGATGGGGACCTCGGTGATGACCGAGCCCTTCTTGTCCTCGTCGAAGCGGAAGGCCTTCATCAAGACCAGGTCCACGACGCCCTTGTGCTGGTTGCCGGTGCCGAGGGGATACTGGATCGCGATGCCGTTGGCACCCAAGCGGGTGCGGATGGTGCCGAAGCTGAAGTCGAAGTCGGCACCGAGCTTGTCCATCTTGTTGACGAAGCACAGGCGCGGAACCCGGTAACGGTCGGCCTGACGCCAGACGGTCTCGGACTGGGCCTCGACGCCTTCCTTGCCGTCGAAGACGGCGACCGCGCCATCGAGGACACGCAGCGAGCGCTCGACCTCGATGGTGAAGTCCACGTGGCCGGGAGTGTCGATCAGGTTGATCTTGTATTCGCGGCCCTCGAAATCCCACGGGCAGGTGGTGGCGGCGGACTGGATGGTGATGCCGCGCTCCTGCTCGTCCTGCAGGAAGTCCATGGTGGCCGTGCCCTCGTGGACCTCGCCCATCTTGTAGTTCTTGCCGGTGTAGAACAGGATGCGCTCGGAGACGGTGGTTTTGCCGGCGTCGATGTGGGCGCAGATGCCGATGTTCCGGATGTTGCTGAGGTCGCTGGCCATGGTCGGTTTCCTGAAAACAGTGCCGCGAAAGTGGGGAATGGGGGATGCGGCGGGGTGCGGACGGTGTCGAAAACAGTTGCCGTGCCGAGCGGCGATGAGCCGGGCGGCGCGGGCGTTGCTCTTTTGAAGAAAGGGGGGGCGCCCGCTCGTGCGAGCGGTTCAGCGGGGGGTGACTTCGTCGTCGTCGTCCATCGCGAGGCCCCTTGCGGCCGTGACGGGACATTCCCGGGCCGCGAAGTAAGGGCAATGCTAGCGGTCAGACGGCGCGGGTCAAGGGATGGTTGGGATTGGTTTGGGGGCGGGTTCGGTGGGTTTGGCCGGGGCTGGAGCTGTAGGGGCTGATTCGAGGCGCTTGATGAGGTCTTCGACTTCACGGCGCTCGGCGGGGGTGAGGCCGCGGACGGAGCGGTCGAGGCGCTGGAGGTCGTCGAGCTCGAGGACGCGGCGGGCACTGGTAACAACCGCCGAGGACTCCCCGTGTCGCTGATTGAAACGCAACACACGAACCGCCAATGGCAAGTTGTAGGGGTCAAGTGATGGCGCAAGCTCGTTGTAGTGATTCGCGATTCTCACCCACTCTTTACTCGCGTCCGGATGATCGCTGGTCCGTCGCGCCATCTCCTCGAACCCCGCAATCGCCGCAGCGTTGCGTGCAGCCTCGTTCGGCGAGGAACGCCCGATCTTTCGGCCCATGATGGAGCCCATGAGCGACCTGCCAAACAGATCGCCGGCCCAGGTTCGCATCGCCGGGTCTGGCGAGTCCCAGAGCAAGAGTGCAAGCCGCATTGTTTCGCGCAGCGTGCGCCAATCGAGTTCGTCAAGCGCACCCATTTCCGTTGCAGCTTCCTTTACAGCCCTCGGAAACAACTCTTGAAATGCTCTGTTGATTGACTCCGGCGTTGCACTGACGTCTCGGCCAAGCGCCTCGCCCAATGTCCTCGCAGACTGTTGAATCGCGTCGGGTTGATACGCCGGAGATGTCGGAGCACTTGCCGATGACAGCATCTGGCTCACTTCACCGATTGGTCGCACCGCCAGAGCCGCTCTGCGCAGACCGGCTTCCCAGCGGAAGGCCGGCCACACTCCTACCCAGCCGAGAAGGCACACAGACGCAAGGAGAAGCATGCCAAACACGTTGGCAGTAAGCGTGCCAAGCTCTCCGGAGGCAGACCGGATGGGTGGTACGTGCGATTGTCCGGGCTCGTGCCTCGCAGGTCCGTTCGCGAATCCAGATGCGGCGAGCGCGCCGATCGCCATGAACAGCCCCGCTGACTGCGGAAACGACCCTGTTACTTCGATTTGCCCATGCACTGCCATCGCGATCGCCGCGGCGACGAGGCCGATGAGCCAGCGCCGGTGTTTGGTGGCGACCACGACTGCGCCGCCGGCGAGGCCGAGCCAGAGGCCGAGGCCCAAGATGCGGATGAGCGCGGCTTCGGGCGTGAGGGCTGCGGTCTCGGTCCAGATGGCGGCGAGCGAGGCGAGGATGATGATGCCGGAGGAGGCGCGGATGAGGGGGCGTGACTCGAGTTCGGGTTCGGGGGCCGCATCGGGCGGGTTGCGCCACGCCAGTAAACCTGCGCCGGCGCGGGCGACCCACCAGAGCCAGAGGCCGATCCACGCGAAGCCCGCGATGCCGAGGCAGGCCCACCAATCGAAGAGGATGCTGTGGGGGCTGCCGACCTCCTCGGGGCTCAGCGGGTTCTTGAAGATCAGGTACGCGTCCTTGAAGCCATCGGGCCCGGTGCCGAGGAGCCACTGGTCGAGCGCGATGCGGGTGGCGGCCTGCATGTAGAACCAGCGGAACAGGACGCTCAACTCGCCGATGCGCTCGCCGATGAAGCCGCGGGCGACGACGGCGAGCAAGGCCGCACCGATGAGAACGGGGCCGATGCAACGGGCGCGGGGGGCGAGTTTGTCCAGGAAACGCGATGGGAGCGGGATGCGTGCGTATCCGATTGCGAGGGCGATCAGACCAAGGCCGAGCGCGGTCACGGCGAAGCCGCCCTTGCTGTCGGCCAGCGCGACGGCACCGAGTGAGACGACCAGTCCGGCACAGGCGAGCACGAGCGGCCACGGTGAAGTGTTTGTTGTGTCACGTCCCGTGCGATCGCGGTTCTCGCTTCGAGCCTTCCACGCGGACAACGCGAGCGCCACGAACCCAACCGTGCTCGCCGCGGCGAACGAGGCGTAGACATTGCTGAGGCCAAACCAGCCGGTGGCCTCGGCCTGGATCAGGCGGCGCTCGTAGCCGCGGGCCATGGCGGAATCGGGCGTCCAGCCGTTGGCGGCGAGGATGGACTCCTTGTTGCGTTTGAAGTTTTCGATGATGCCGGGGTGCTCAATGAAGATCTGCTCGATGCCGCGGATCGCGAGCACGGCGATGAACGAGATGACCGCGGCGAAGGCGACGATGCGGATGCGGCGGTCGGCGCCGGCGTGCCAGAGAGCCAGACCGGCGATCATCGCCGAGGCCCACGATGCGCCGATGCGCTGCTGGCCGAGGGTGAAGACCGTGGATGACCAGCCGTGGTAGACGATGGGAACGCAGCCGATCGAGACGAGCAGGGCGGCCAAGAGGAACCACGCGCTGCGGGCGCGGTGAGCGGTGCCGATCAGCAGCAGCCCCGCGCCGAGGATGATGAGGGCATCGACCAGCAGCGAGCCGGCGGGACCGATGCCGACGAGGGGGGACCAACTGATCAGCGGATCCATGTCCCAGTAGGGAAGGATGCTGACCTGGGTCATGGCGCGGAAGAGCATTGGCGCCAGCACGAGGATGAGGCCGACCCATGTCAGGCCTTCCGTGAGGGGCGACGGTGTTCGAGCGGCGGCGAGCGAAGGAGCGTTCACCGGGCGACGTCCTGCGGTGGGGGGCGGTCGGTGGCACGGCCCTCGAAAAGCGCCAGCACCAGCAGCACCAGCACCGTCTGGAGTCCGACGAGCTTGGCCTGCCACGGCTGGAGAGAACCGAGCGGGATCGCGCTGACGGCGGTGATCGCCGTGAGGCCGTAGATGCACAGCACCGCGTCGCGCTTGCTCAATCCCCGTCGTACGAGTCGGTGCGAGAGGTGGTTCAGATCGCCGACGAAGGGCGAGCGGCCGGCACGCAGGCGGATGATCGTCACCGAGCAGAAGTCGTAGAGCGGCACCGCCAGCACGATCACGGGCATGAAGACGCCGTACCAACCGCCGGAGATGTCCGGCGATGCCGCGCCGGCGTCGTAGAACGTGGTCCGGACCGTGAGGAACCCGAGCAGGAAGCCGATGACGAGCGAGCCGCCATCGCCCATGAAAATGCTGGCCTTGGGCGCTGGGAAGTTGAAGATCAGGAAGCCGAGGCACCCGCCGACAAGCAGCGCCAGTGTTGCTGCGATGAACCACTGGCCGTGCAGGATGGCGGCGGCAAGAAAAAAGGATCCGGCGATGGCGGCGACGCCGCCGGTCAGACCGTCCATGTTGTCGAGGAAGTTCATGGCGTTGGTGATGGCGCCGATCCACAGGACTGCAATAAACAGAGAGAGCCACGGCATGCCGAGTTGGGTGTCGACGAGGGTGAGCAGGCGGCTGTTGGTGATCACGACCACGGCGGTCGTGACGGCGAGCATGATCGCCAGCTTGACGAACGGCCCGAGGGGCCTGCGGTCATCGATGACGCCGACGATGTGCAGAACGCTCACGCCGGCGATCAGCGCGACCGCATCGGTGCTCTTGGACATGATGCCGGGCAGGTGGCGGGCCAGTTCGGGGAACATCGCCACCGCGCGATCGGAGAGGCCGACGGCGATGGCGAGGATGCCCGCGATCATCGGCAGCACGACCGCGAGGTAGATCCCCAGCCCCCCGGTGT
>JBOHNM010000046.1:0-25744 GCA_050730675.1 Phycisphaerales bacterium
CCCCAAGCCCCCCTCCGCCGAAAACACCATCGCCTGGGAACATGCCCTCCTCGGCCCGCTCGAATTCAAGCTCGACCAGGTCCGCTCCATCACCTTCCCGCCGATCCTTGATTCCGTGCCACAGCCCACGACGACCGCGAAAACGGGAGGGGAGAGCGACACCCTCATCCTCCGCAACGGCGACCGCCTCGACGGCTTCGTCGCCGGCATCGTCCCCCCGCCCGACGACAAGGACCCGTCCCTCGCCGTCAAGCTCGAGGTCAAGGGAACGGTCTCGACCATCCCCCTTTCCCGCGTCGCCGTCGTCCGCCTGAGCAACCCCCCACCCGCCACCCGCCCCACGGGTGTGGGCATCTGGCTCGATGGGGGCACCGCCGCCATCGTCTCCCGCGCCCTCCTCGCCGACGGCATGCCCCTCACCGTCTGGACCACCGGCCAGAAGACGCCCCGCGATATCCCCGCCCAGTTCCTCCGCGCCTTCATGCCCGACTCCGCCCGCCTCCGCTCCCTCGCCGGGCTCGAGATCACCAATCAAAAACCCGGCCCCAACCGCGGCTGGTGGCGTCCCGCCATCGTCCGCCCCTCCTCGGGCGAGATCGCCGGCGCCTCGGAGGTCGAGCTCCCCGGACCCATGTTCGTGGAATGGAAACTCCCCGAAAACGCCGCCCGCCTCGGCGGCTGGATCGTCCTCCCCGAAGACTGCCGCGCCTGGGGCGAGTGCGAAATCACGGTCACCCTCGTGGGCGTGGGGGCCGGCGTTGGAAGCGGCGACGGCGGGAAAGAACTCCTCAAAACCAAACTCTCCGACGCCCACCCCGAAGCCCCGCTGAACATCGAATTGCCCGGCACAGGCCCCCGCACCCTCCGCATCACCCTCGCCGAAGGCTCCCGAGGCGCGGTCCAGACCCGCGCCGTCCTCCGCCGCGCCATCCTTGTCTGCAAATAACTCCCGCGGCGTCAATACCAGGCTCGAGCACAAGCCCGGGCTTTTTCGCTACCCCAACTTCATTCCACAACGTGACCGCACGAACTCCCCACGCGCCGTGGTCTTCGCCCCAAAGGGGCGCAGGTCTGTAGCTACGGGTGGAGCGAAGTCCGCCACAGGCGGACGCAGCGCAACCCGTAGTCAACCGTCCAATCGAACTCCCTGCCCGAAGGGGCAGAGGAATGTGCTAAGGGTCGGCGCCCCACTCAGCACGCTCCTCGTCTCCTCTCGAGTGGTACCCGATGAACTTCTACACGATCCAGCACGTCCCTCCTCCAGCGAGCCCTTTCCGTGTCAACACCAGCCGGAAGATACAACGGCCCACACTCGTGCGAATCGCAGAGTGCATGGTTCTCCGCGCAATCGGTTGTCTGTCGGAGCAGAACGCTCGCGCCCTCGAATCGATGGCCCCTTCCCTCCGCTCCCTCTATGGACTCGAAGGCGACTGGCCCGAAGTTGTGCGGAAAGTGCTCGAACTTGACGCCGACTTTGACCAACGAATGGTCAGTTCCTGGCAAGCCATTCGGGCTCGCTATCCGCAACTCACGGCCCAGCAATTCGCCGAAGCCGTGGCGGACCGCCTCTTCTCCGTTTGAGCGCCACAACCCATTGGGTTCACACAATGCATCACCACCACATATAGCCATACAAAAACTGATAAAGAATATCGTATTATGTTTGCAAATCCCAAATCTGTCCGGTATCCTATCGGCATGGGCCCCTCCCTGTCAAACCCCTTCCTCCCACGCGAACTCGCCGCCATCGACGCCCTCCTCGCCGTCGCCGAGTCACCCTCCGCCCACCCCCGCGAACGCCGCCTCGCGGCCACAAAAGCCCTCGATATCTGCGAGCGCCTCCGCGCCGACCCTTCCTCCGCAGACGTAGCGCCCGGCTCCCGGCCGGTGTCGGCCGCCGCGGCCAAGCCCTCTGCCGGTCATCTTTCCGCAGCCTCGCACCCAACGCTCGCGGCAACCACCCCCACCTCTCCGCCCCCACTCACCCAAGCCCAGCAGCGTCCAACGCCCGCTCCTGCCTCACTTCCATCGTCCGCCATCACAACTCCCGCGTCGGCAATCATCCCCGATCGCTCCCACACCGACGACCCCTTCTTCACCCCGCTCGTCGCGGCTCCCGAATCCACCCCTGCCGTCCCCACCGCAACCATCACCACCCCGGCCGCCCGGCGTCCACACCCCGAATTGCCCCGCGCAGCGTGACGGCGATAACCCTCACACCATCCCCTGTTTTGCAGCCGAAAAGCTGCCGCACGGCTACCAGAACCCACGTAATCGAGGCACTTTCCGCTGGTTTTCCCCCGGATCGCGGCTAGGCTCTTGCTGTGGGGGCCTTCCGGCCCCGAGAGAATCCGAGCGAGAGAGGGAAAAGTCATGTCCATTTCAGCCCGTAGTGCCTTCGGCGTTGCCGCCGTTGCGCTGGTTTCCATTGCCGGCCTCGCCCGCGCGCAGGTCGTGCCGCCGATCAGCTTCGGCGCTGCCGACTACGACAACACGCCCAACACCGTCACCAACCCCGGCGCGGTGCAGCACCACAACCAGACGTTCGGCTCCTTCCGCGACGTCTTCTGGTGGTCCGATCGCGCCAACATCACCGGTGTCGGCTCGCCCGATTACATCAACCGCGGCAACAGCCTCGTCCTCAGCGGCGGCTCGCCCCAGCACGCCATCTTCGGACCCGGACCCTACACGGCACTGAACTTCACCGGCAACTCGCCCAGCGGCGGCCAGAGCTACATGGCGGTGTACGACACCACTCCCGGCGACATCGCCCCCACCAACCTCTTCGACGCCTCGGGCGCCGGCGGCCTCCTCGTCGCGGCCGATGTCCTCTTCGCTCACCCCGGCCACAGCGTCTCCGGCGGCGTCGTCGCCATGTACAACGAGGGCCAGGACGCCCTCGCCCTCGTCGCGCACCAGGGCGGCGGCAACAATCCCGACCACGCCACGCTGGAACTGGTTTTCCAGAGCCACGGCGGCCTCGGCACGCAGCTCAACACGATCGCCCTCCCCGGCCTCACGGCCTTCCTCCCCGGCGAGTGGTACCGCGTCCAGATGCAGCTCAACGTCAGCGGCGACGCGTGGACGATGGTCGGCACAATTCTGCGGCACACCATCCCCGGCGATCCCACCAGCCCGCTCGGCGCCACCATCGCCACGATGCCCTTCAACGGATCGCTCTCCAGCCCCGGCAATACGCTGGACCTGACCAACCCCGGCGAGGTCGGCGTCATCGCCCAGGCCAACCAGGCCTTCGGCGACGGCATCCCCAACCCTCTGCTCCCGACCGTGGACAACATCGGCATCAGCATCACCAACTTCCAGGTCGTTCCCACCCCCGGCGCCGCCGCACTCGCCGCACTCGGCGGCCTCCTCGTCGCCCGCCGCCGCCGCTGAACCGTTCGGTCAACTCTTGCTCCCGCCAGGCCCGGCACAGCCGGGTCTTTTTCTTGTCCAGATATCCACATATTCGAGCTTCGTGCCTTGAGCTTTGAGCTTTTCTCCTGTCCCTTACCTACCCTCCCCCGCCCTTGGAATCCCCCACTACTCAACCCGGCGTCATCGATCCGCACCCGCTCCGCGAGATGCTCGCCATCGCCGCGCCCACCGTGGCGACAATGACCAGCTACACCCTCATGCAGTTCGTGGACGCGATGATGGTTTCGCGCATCGACCCGCCCTCCCCCGACTACCTCGCCGGTCAGGGCAACGGCGCCGTCTGGGCCTTCGCCCCCATCAGCATCCTCGCCGGCTTCCTCAGCGTCATCAACACCTATGTGTCGCAGAACCTCGGTGCCAAGACGCCCGAGCGCGGCCCCGCCTACGCCTGGAACGGCCTGTGGCTCTGCCTCGCGGCCGCCGTCCTCCTGATCCCCTATGCCCTGCTGCTGCCGCACCTGTTCAGCGCCGGGTGGATGAATCACTCGCCGGAGGTCGTCCGCTACGAGTCGCAGTTCGCCCAGATCCTGATCCTCGGCGCGCTGCCGGGGATGTTCACACGCACCCTGGCGCAGTTCTTCTTCGGCATGCACCGGCCGCTGGTGGTCCTGATCGCCGCGGTCTGCGGCAACCTCACCAACTTCGGCGTGAATCTCTTCCTGATCTTCGGCCACAAAGGTCTGGGCATCCCAGCCCTCGGCGTCGCCGGCGCGGCCATCGGCACAGTGATCGGCTCGATCGTCGAGTGCGCGATCCCGATGTGCGTCTTCCTCTCGCCGAAATACAACCTCCTCTACCGCACCCGCGTCGCGTGGCGTTTCAGTGTTGCTCACATCCGCGACATCGCCCGCATCGGCTGGCCGCCCGCACTCATGTTCGGCAACGAGATCGTCTGCTGGGCGATCTTCATGACCGCCCTCGCCGGGCGCTTCGGGCCCGAGCACAACACCGCCGGGTGGATCGCGCTGCGCTACATGCACCTGAGCTTCATGCCCGCCGTGGGCATCTCCGTCGCCATGACCGCCATCGTCGGCAAGTGCATCGGCGCCAAGCGCCCGGACCTGGTCCCGCAGCGCGTCCGCATGGGCCTGTGGGTCACCATGACGTATATGTCCCTGTGCGGCCTGGTCTTCGTTCTCTTCCGGCACGACCTTGTGCACGTCTTCATCAAGGCCGACACGCCCCCCGACCAGGCCGCCCGCGTCATCGAGGTCGGCGGCCGGATCATGATCATCGCCGCCATCTTCCAGGCCTTCGACGGCATGGGCATGACCCTGGTTGGCTCCCTCCGCGGCGCCGGCGACACCATCTGGCCCGGCGTGGCCACCATCATCCTGGCGTGGTCGTGCATCATCGGCCTGGGCGGCGCCTTCGCCATCTGGTGGCCCGAGCTTGGCTCGGTCGGCCCGTGGATCGGGGCCGGGCTCTACATCATCCTGCTGGGGGTGGCCTTGATGTGGCGGTACCTGTCGGGCAAGTGGCGGACGATGGCCGTCCTGGAACACGCCGCGGGGGCCCACTAGCCCGCTTTCCGGCCGGGCCAATGGCGGGGACAAGCGCCTAATATTCCCTCGGCCTTATCCCAAACGCTTTCTGAACGGACCACACCGCATGTCCAACGCCAATCCCCTCGACGTCGTGATCGGAGCCACCGAGGTCCAGCGCGATGCGCAGACCGCCGCGGTCCACTTCGCCAACGCCGAGAAGGCCGAGGCGGCGGGCGATCACGGCAAGGCGATCACCGACCTGCAGAAGGCCGTGAACTCCGACCCGACGGACGTGCGCATCCTCTTCAAGCTCGCCAGCCTGCTCGACCTCGCCGGCGACGAGGACGAGGCGATCGCCCTCTACGAGCGCGCCATCGACAAGCCGCCGGCGCCGATCAGCGCCCTGCTCAACCTCGCGACCCTCTACGAGGACCGCAGCGACTGGGCCCGCGCCGAGCGCTGCCTCCGCCAGGTGCTCGAGACCAACCCCAACCACCCCCGCGCCAAGCTCTACATGCTCGACGTGACCGCCAGCCGCGGCATGGTCCTCGAGGACGACGAGCGCGACAAGGTCAAGCGCTCGGCCCTGCTCGATGTGCCTGTGACGGACTTCGAGCTCTCCGTCCGCGCCCGCACCTGCCTCAAGAAGATGAACATCCGCACCCTGGGCGACCTGATCCGCACGACCGAGGCGGAGTTGATGAGCTACAAGAACTTCGGCGAGTCCTCGCTCGTCGAGATCAAGGCCATGCTCTCCAGCAAGGGCCTGCGCCTGGGCCAGGGCCGCGACGAGCACCACCGCTCGGCCCGCCGCGCCATGCTCGACTCGCTCCGCGGCACCAACCAGGAGGCCGCGCTCAACAAGACCGTCAGCGAGATGAACCTCTCGGTCCGCGCCCGCAAGGCGCTCCAGCTCCTCAACATCCACACCCTCGGCGACCTGGTCGCCCACACCGAAGCCGAACTGCTCGGCGTCAAGAACTTCGGCCAGACCTCCCTCAACGAGGTCAAGGCGAAGCTCGCCGAGTACGGCCTGGACCTGCGGGAAATCGGCGAAGAGGGCTGATTCCGCGACAACGAAACACCCAAGGCCCGGAGCGATCCGGGCCTTTTTCATTGAGCTGGCGGCGGCTGATCGTCTGTGGCGCGCTGCACGACGTCCTCGTCCCGGACTCTCGTCTGGTGGTAGGTCAGGCGGGTCGTCGCGTATTCCTCGGGCGAGACCTTCAGGTCGGGCGTCTGGCCGCGGCAGTGCTGGGCGTGCAGGTGCTTAAGGAACGGGACGCACCACTGGCAGCCGGTGCCGGCGCCGAGGCAGTCGGAGATCAGCGAGGCGACGGGCGGGTCCTCGCGCGCCAAGAACGTCCGCACCTTGCGGAGCGAGACGTGGAAGCAGAGACAGACCTCGTCGTCGGGGTTCATGGTGCGCTCGAAGAGCTCTGTAAAAGTACGCCGCCGGAGCGGCTGGGTTCGATACCCTCTCCTGCGCGGTCGGACCGCGCGCTATGGAGTTGGGTGCGCTCATCGCGGGCCTTGGAATCCGCCCTGTCGGCGGCAAGGCGGTGCCCGCGCCGGTGCGGATCTGCGACATCACCGAGGACTCGCGGACGGTGATGCCGGGGTCGCTGTTCGTGGCGCGGCGGGGGGAAAAGTCGGACGGGCGGAACTTCGTCGGCGCGGCGGTTGAGGCCGGGGCGGTGGCGGTGCTGACGGATGATCCGAAGGTGCAGGTGCCGGCCAAGTCTGGTGCTGCGCTGCTGGTGGCGGACGACATCCAGATGGCCGCGGCGATGGTGGCCGAGCGTTTCTACGGGTCGCCGTCGGGGAAGCTGGCGGTGATCGGGGTGACGGGGACCAACGGGAAGACAA
The DNA here is from genome assembly GCA_050730675.1 of Phycisphaerales bacterium. Lineage (GTDB taxonomy): Bacteria > Planctomycetota > Phycisphaerae > Phycisphaerales > UBA1924 > JBOHNM01. The sequence continues at coordinate 6,795 of JBOHNM010000046.1, forward strand.
CGACGACGTACCTGATCCACCAGATTCTCAATCGGGCGGGGAAGCGGTGCGGGCTGGTGGGGACGGTGTGCGTGGACGACGGTGTGGAGGTCGCGCCGGCGGCGCTGACGACGCCGCCGAGCCTGGAGCTGAGCCGGACGCTGGCGCGGATGGTGGAGGCGGGGTGCGTGGCGGCAGCGATCGAGGCGTCGAGCCACGCGCTGGACCAGCGGCGGGTCGGTGCGGTGCAATTCAAAGTCGGGGTATTCACGAACCTGACGCACGACCACCTGGACTACCACGGCACGATGGACACGTACGCGGCGGCGAAGGCCGTGCTGTTCGCGATGCTGCCGGAGGACGGGGTGGCGGTCGTGAATGTCGATGATGCGGCGAGCGCGCGGATGATCGCGGCGACCGGGCCGGGGGCGCGGATCGTGCGGTGCACGATGAAGTCGCGTGGAGCCGGGACGGAGCCGGGGGCGGACGTGGCGGCGCGGGTGGTGAGCGCGACGGCGAGTGTGACGGTGATCGAGCTCACAGGTCCGTGGGATGGGAAGGACCAGCGCGGGTGGCGGGTGCGGCTGCCCTTGATCGGCGCGCACAACGTGATGAACGCGATGCAGGCGGCGGCGGCTGCGTGGGGCGTGGGCATCGACGGCGAGACGATCCGCACGGCGCTGGAGCACGTGCATGCGCCGCCGGGCAGGCTGGAGCCGGTGACGGGCGCCGAGCATCCGCTGGCGGTGTACGTGGACTATGCGCACAGCGACGACTCGCTGACACGGGCGATGCAGGTGATGCGGGCGGCGATCGCGGGCGGCGGCAAACTCACTGTTGTGTTCGGCTGCGGCGGGGACCGGGACCGGACGAAGCGGCCGAAGATGGGGGCCGCGGCGGCGATGCTGGCGGACCGGCTGGTCGTCACCTCGGACAACCCGCGGACGGAGGAGCCGGGGACGATCATCGATCAGGTATTGGGGGGCGTGCCGGCGGCCAAACGCAACATATGTGTGGTCGAGGTCGATCGCGGGGCGGCGATCCGCAGGGCGGTGAGTGAGGCGAAGGACGGGGATATCGTGTTGATCGCCGGCAAGGGGCACGAGGACTACCAGATCCTGCCCGACGGGCGCGGGGGGACTCGGAAGATCCACTTTGACGACCGCGAGGTTGCGCGGGCGGCGTTGACCGAGCGCGGCATGCACGTGACGGCTCCGGCGGGGGCGGGATTGGTGGCGGCGACGGGCGCGCGGCGCGGCGTGCCGGGTGGGGGGGCCAAGCCAGCGACGCGCCACCAGCCATCGCAGCAGCGACACCCGTGAACTTCTGGACCATTGACCACTTGCGTGACTTGACCGGCGGGCGTTTGCACGCGGGTGGGGATGCGGCCCGCGCCGAAGCGGCGCTGGCAGGGGTGAACACCGATTCACGGAGCGTGACGCGCGGGCAGGTGTTCGTGGCGCTGCGGGGCGAGCGGTTCGACGGGCATGCTTTTGTGGGGCAGGCCGCGGCGGCGGGCGCGGGATTGATTGTTGTCGATCGCGGGGAAGCGGTCGCGGCGGCGGCCGGGACGCCGGCGCTGGTGGTCGAGGACACGCGAAAGGCGCTGGGGAAGATGGCCGCCGGGTACCGGGATGTGCTGGGGCGGATGGGGGCGAAGGTCATCGCGGTGTGCGGGAGCAATGGGAAGACGACCACGACGCGGATGATCGACGCGGTGCTGGGCGCCTCGATGCGCGGGACGGCGTCGCAGAAGTCATTCAACAACGATGTGGGTGTGCCGCTGACGATCCTGGGGGCCACGCCGGGAGACAAGTACCTGCTGTGCGAGGTGGGGAGCAATGCGCCGGGGGAGATCGCGACGCTGGGGGCGATCGTGCGGCCGGACATCGCGGTCATTACGTCGATCGGGCGCGAGCACCTGCAGGGGTTCGGCGATCTGGCGGGGGTGGCGCGGGAGGAGGGGTCGATCGCCGCGTTCGTGCCCTCTCAGCCCAAGGGTGTGGTGATCGCCACGGCGGATGCCCCGGAACTGCGGCCGCACCTGTTGGGCCGGCTGGGGACGCGGCTGAAGCTCTTCGGGCGGGCGGCGGATGCGGAACCTCGACTGAATTCGTGTGAGCACATTTCTGATATACACGGGATGGGGCTGTCTTTCTCGACCGCGGATGGCGCGGCGTGGCGGCTGGGGTTGCTCGGCAAGCACAACGCGACCAATGCGCTGGCGGCGATCGCGGTCGGCCGGGAGTTCGGGCTCAAGGATGCGGCGATCGCGGCGGCGCTGGAGAAAGCTCGCGGGCCAGAGATGCGGCTGCAGGTGATGGAAGCGGGCGGGATTCGCATCATCAACGACGCGTACAACGCCAACCCGGAGTCGATGCTGGCGGCGATCGAGACGTTCGGCGAGGTTTCGCGGGGGGCCGCGCGGCGGGTGCTGGTGCTGGGGGACATGCGCGAACTGGGAACGAGCACCGAGGCTTCGCACCGGGAGGTCGGGCGCGCGGCTGCGGCGGTCAGCGTTGACCTGCTGGTGGCGATCGGCGAATCGATGGCGTGGGCGGCGGAAGAGGCGAGGGGCCGCGTGCGGGTGGAATGGATGGCGGGGACGAATGACGCTGACTTTGCGGCCGCGGCGGGGATGGTGCGGGAAGGGGATGCGGTGCTGGTGAAGGGGTCGCGGGGGATGCGGATGGAACGGGTGGTGGCGGGGGTCAAGGCCAAGGCGGAAGGCGAAGGCTCAAAGTTCAAAGTTCAAAGCTCAAATGTCCATTGACTCGCGCCCAACAAGAACCGGGGCGCGTGACGTTCGGCAACTGGCACTTCAATGATCTACTACTTGTGGACCAAGGTGGCGTCGGGGCTTGAGGGCTCGCGGGTGAGCTCGGTCCTTCAGTTGCTGGACCAGATCGTGTTCCGGGCGCTGGCGGCGGCGGTGCTGAGCTTTGTGCTGGTGCTGCTGTTCGGCAGGCCGCTGATCGCGTGGCTGCGGCGGAAGAAGATCGGCGATACGGGGCTCGCGGACACGGCGCACCTGGCGCAGGTGGCCAAGAGCAAGGCCGCGACGCCGACGATGGGCGGGATACTGATCGTGGGGTCGGTGTGCGTCTCGACGCTGCTGCTGGCGGATGTGAGCAACTTTTATGTGCTGCTTGGGCTGGTCGTGGCGCTGTGGCTGGCGGTGCTTGGGGGGGTGGACGACTGGCTGAAACTGACGGCGGCGTCGCGGCCGGGGGCCTCGCGGCAGGGCCTGTTCGCGTGGGAGAAACTGGTTTTCCAGCTTGGACTGGGCGTGATCGCGGGGTGGTTCATCTACCACCATGCGAACCCGCAGGTGTCACCGAACCTGGCGCACGTGCTCAACCTGCCATTCCAGAGGACGTACGCCAAGCCGGGCGAGGTGGAGGAGGGGCTGATCTATCTGTCGCAGGCGGCGTTCATCGTACTGGCGGTGATGATGCTGACGGGGATGAGCAACGCGGTGAACATCACCGACGGGATGGACGGGCTTGCGGCGGGGATCACCTCGGCGGTGTCGCTGGGGCTGATGATCGTGGCGCTGGTGGCGGGGAAACAGTCGTGGGCGCAGTACCTGCTGGTGCCGTACGTGCCGGACAGCGGAGAGCTGGCGGTGATGGCCGCGGCGATGCTGGGGGCGTGCCTGGGATTTTTGTGGTTCAACTGCGCGCCGGCGCAGGTGTTCATGGGGGACACGGGGGCGCTGGCGCTGGGCGGGATCCTGGCGTACATCGCGGTGGTGACGCGGCAGGAGCTCGTGCTGCTGTTCATGTCGGTGATGTTCCTGATCGAGATCGGGAGCGTGACGCTGCAGGTAGGGTATTTCAAGGCGACGGGGGGCAGACGGATCTTCAAGGTGGCGCCGTACCACCACCACCTGCACATGTGCGGGTGGCAGGAGGGGCAGGTGGTGGTGCGGTTCTGGATCGTGTCGGTGCTGCTGGTGGTGCTGGGGCTGGCGTCGATCAAGGTGCGGTAGGCATTGGACTCGCATCACTTCCTCGTCAATTCTCGCTCGTTGGCGTGCATTCATGCGAACTTTGACTCACGCCGATACATAGTGTATAATAAACACTAAGAAGGAGCCCATGATGCTTGCTGAACTCTACCGTCCGACGCTGGGGCTACTGGCCGACCTGTACCAGTTTTCGATGGCGCAGGCATATTGGAAGGATGGGACGGCGGGGCACAATGCGGTGTTCCACCTGACGTTCCGTTCGCATCCGTTCCACGGCGGCTACACCGTGGTCGCGGGGCTGGCGCAGGCGATCGAGTGGCTGGAACGGCTGCGGTTTGACGAGGATGACCTGGCGTACCTGGGGCGTCTGACGGGTGCGGACACGCGGCCGCTGTTCGAACGCGAGTTCCTGCGGTTTCTCGGCGGGTTTGAGTCGGCGCTGGATGTGGACGCCGTGCCCGAGGGACGCGTGGTTTTTCCGCACGAACCGCTGCTGCGGGTGCGGGGACCACTCTGGCAGGGGCAGCTGGTCGAGACGGCGCTGCTGACGATCGTGAACTTCCAGTCGCTCATCGCCACCAAGGCGGCACGGATCTGCCACGCGGCGGGAACGGGCGCGGTGGTGGACTTCGGACTGCGCCGGGCGCAGGGGATCGATGGGTCGATCTCCGCGGCGCGGGCGGCGTACATCGGCGGCGTCGCGGCGACGAGCAACGTGCTGGCGGGGCGGCTGCTGGGGATCCCGGTGCGGGGGACGCACGCGCACAGCTGGGTGATGAGCCACCGGTCGGAGCAAGAGGCGTTCGATGCGTACGCCGCGGCGATGCCCAACAACACGCTGCTGCTGGTTGACACGTACGACACGCTGGAGGGGGTGCGTGCGGCGATCCGCACGGGGCTGGCGCTCAAGGAGCGCGGCGGGAAAATGCTGGGAATCCGGCTGGATTCTGGGGACCTGGCGTACCTCAGCAAGAAGGCCCGCGCGATGCTCGACGAGGCGGGGCTGAACGAGGCCTCGATCGTGGCGAGCAACGATCTGGATGAGCAGACGATCGAGAGCCTACGGAGCCAGGGGGCGCGGATCGATGTGTGGGGCGTGGGGACGCGGCTGATCACCGGGCATGATCAGCCGGCGCTGGGGGGCGTCTACAAGCTCGGGGCGATCGCAGAGCCGGGGGGCGAATGGCGGCGCGTGATCAAGGCGAGCGAGCAGCTCGTCAAGTCGAGCGTGCCTGGGATGATCGGCGTGCGCCGCTTCACCAACGACAACAAGTTCGAGGGGGACATGATCTACGACGAGCTGGCCAAGGCGGCGCCGGGAGCGCCGACGATTGTGCACCCGGGGGATGCGACGAGGCGGCGTTCGTTCAAGGGGACGGCGGAGGAACTGCTGGTGCCGGTGCTGCGGGGCGGGCGGCAGGTGGCGCAGCTGCCGCGGCTGTCGGATATCCGCGCGACGCGGGAACGCGACCTGGAGATGCTCGATGAGAGTTGCCGCAGGCGCTTGAACCCGCACGAATATCCGGCGGGGCTGGATGTGCCGCTGCACGAGATGCGGACACAGATGGCGATCGAGGCGAAGAACCCGACCTCCTCGACGGAGGTGACATCGTGAAGGCCCTCACTGTCGCCGGGGCGGCGCTGAACCTGACGCCGATGGATTGGGGCGGGAACCTGACGCTGATCCGGGCGGCGATCGCCGAGGCGCGGGCGCAGGGCGCCGGCGTGCTGTGCCTGCCGGAGATGTGCATCCCGGGGTATGGGTGCGAGGACGCGTTCAGCGGGGCGGACCTGCGGCGGCGGTGCTGGGACCAACTGCTGGCGATTCTGCCCGAGACGCACGGGATGGCGGTCAGCGTCGGGTTGCCGGTGCTGTACCGCAACGCGCTCTTCAATTGTGTGGCGATGCTGGTTGATGGACAACTCGCGGGGCTGGTGGCCAAGCGGCATCTGGCGGGGGAGGGGCTGCACTATGAGCCGCGGTGGTTCAAGCCATGGCCGGATGGCGTGCGGTCAGAGATCGAGACGCCGGCGGGGACTGTTCCGATCGGCGACCTGCTGTTCGAGGTGGACGGGGTGCGGATCGGGCTTGAGATCTGCGAGGACGCGTGGGTGGCGCAGCGGCCGGGGGCGTCGCTGGCGGCGCGGGGCGTCGACCTGATCCTGAACCCGAGCGCTTCGCACTTTGCGTTCGGCAAGGTGCACATCCGAGAGCGGTTCGTCATCGAGGGATCACGGGCGTTCGGCGCGGGGTACGTGTACGCGAACCTGCTGGGGAACGAGGCGGGACGCGCGATCTACGACGGGGGCGTGCTGATCGCGTCGTGCGCGGGGATGATCGCGCGCGGGACACGGCTGAGCATGCGCGACTGGCTGCTGACGGCGGCGACAATCGATCTGGATGCTCAGCGCACGGCGCAGGCTCGCACGGCGAGCTTCCAGCCCGACGTGCGGCCGGACCCGCTGACGGTGCGCTGCGATGGGAAGCTGGTGCGCAGGGCGAGCACACCGCGGGCGGCGTTGGCGCCGGCGGCGTGGGAGGACGCGGGGCACGAGAAGGAGGAGGAGTTCACGCGGGCGATCGCGCTGGGGCTGCTGGACTATTTGCGCAAGAGCCGCTCGAGGGGGTTTGTCGTATCGCTGAGCGGCGGGGCGGACTCGGCGGCGATGGCGGTGCTGGTGCGAATGACGGCGCAGCTGGTGGAGCTGGAGCTTGGCAGCGGCGGGCTGGCGGCGAAGCTGTCACGGGTGGCGTTGAAGCCGGGAGCGAAGATCGGCGAGCTTGTGGGTGGGCTGCTGACGACGGTGTACCAGGCGGCGGAGGGGAGCACGGACTCGTCGCGTGAATCGGCAAGGCGCATCGCGTCGGCAATCGGGGCGAGGCACATTGAGCTGGATGTGGGGCCGATCGTCTCGGGGTACACATCGATTGTCTCGAAGGCGCTAGGGCGGCCGCTTGCGTGGTCGAGCGATGACCTCGCGCTCCAGAACATCCAGGCACGGGCGCGGGCACCGGGGGTGTGGCTCATCGCCAACATCCTGGACGCTCTGCTGCTTGCGACCAGCAACCGTTCGGAGGCTGCGGTCGGCTATGCCACGATGGACGGCGACACGTGCGGCGGGCTCTCGCCGATTGCGGGGATCGACAAGGCCTTCCTGCTGAAGTGGCTGCGATGGATGGAGACCCGGGGCCCGCTGGGCGTCGGCCCGCTGCCGGAGCTGGCGACGGTCACGGCGCGCACGCCGACGCCGGAGCTTCGACCGGCGGCGATGCAGCAGACCAGCGAGGGCGACCTCATGCCGTACGACGCGCTGGAGATGATCGAGGACCTGGCGATCACGCTCAAGCAGTCGCCGGCGGAGGTGATGGTGTCGCTTGGCACGGCGTTTCCGAAGTCGGGCGAAGACCGACTGCGGGGCTGGGTGCGGAAGTTTTACACGCTTTGGTGCCGCAACCAGTGGAAACGGGAGCGCTATGCGCCGAGTTTCCACGTGGACGACCACAACCTTGATCCGAAGACGTGGTGCCGTTTTCCGATTCTTTCAGGCGGGTTTGCGGAGGAACTGGCCGAACTCGACGCCGGCGATCGAGGGGGTGCCTGACCATGGCGTACACCTATGAGTATCCGCGCCCGGCGGTGACGGTGGACTGCGTGATCTTCGGCCTGGACGAGGGGGGATTGAAGGTGCTGCTTATTCGGCGGTTGAGCGAACCGTTCAAGGGGCGCTGGGCGCTGCCCGGCGGATTTGTGGAGATGGAGGAATCGCTGCCTGACGCCGCGATGCGCGAGCTGCAGGAGGAGACCGGGCTGACGACGCTGTACCTCGAGCAGCTTTTCACGTTCGGCGATCCCGGGCGGGACCCGCGCGGGCGTGTCATTACGATCGCCTATTGGGCGTTGACGCGCGTGCTCGCTCAGCCGGTGCGGGCGGCGAGCGACGCGGAGTCGGCGGCGTGGTTCGGCTTGGACGACCCGCCCAACCTGGCGTTCGACCATGCGAAGGTGCTGGCGACGGCGCTGGAACGACTGCGGGCCAAGGTGCGGTATCAGCCGGTGGGGTTTGAATTGCTGCCGAAGCTGTTCACGCTCACGCAGCTGCAACGGGTGTACGAGATCATCCTGGACCGCCCGATCGACAAGCGGAACTTCCGCAAGCGTGTGCTGGACATGGGCATTCTGGTGGACAGCGGCGAGGTGGAACAGGATGTGGCTCACCGCGCGGCCAAGCTGTACCGGTACGACCGCAGGCAGTACGACCGGCTGGCGCGGGATGGATTCCTGTTTGAGCTGTGACTCTGCGGGCTCTCAGAGCAGAAAGGCGTGTGTCGCATGAAATCACTCATTCTTGTGGATATTCAGAACGACTTTCTTCCGGGCGGCGCGCTGGCGGTGCCCCGCGGTGACGAAGTGATCCCGGCGGCCAACGCGCTCGTGGAGGAGTTCGACTGCATCGTCGCGACGCAGGACTGGCATCCGGCGGGGCACGAGTCGTTTGCGTCGAGCCATGCCGCACGCCGGGTCGGCGAGGTGATCGATCTGCACGGGTTGGCGCAGGTGTTGTGGCCGGACCACTGCGTGCAGGGGACGCGCGGGGCAGAGCTGGCCGGGGCGCTGGACCGATCGCGTATCGAGCGGGTCTTCACCAAGGGAGAGTCGCCGACGATCGACAGCTACAGCGGGTTCTACGACAACGGCCGCCGGCGTGCGACCGGGCTCGCTGCGTGGCTGCGGGCGCGCGGCATTGACGAGGTTTGCGTGGTGGGGCTGGCGACAGACTATTGCGTGAAGGCGACAGCGATCGACGCGGCGCGGGAGGGGCTCGTGACATCGGTGGACCTGGCTGCTTGCCGCGGCGTGGAATTGAGGCCCGGCGATATTGGGCGGGCGTGTGAAGAGATGCGAGAGGCGGGGGTGCTCTGCATCGGCACCAACTAAGCGAGAAGACGTCGTGACTATCTGCCGCGGGAGACTCGCCAGAGGGTGCCGCTGCCGTCTTCGGAGACAATGAGGGCGCCGTCCTTGGCGACGGCGACGCCGACGGGGCGGCCCCAGACCTGCTCGTCGGAGATGACGAAGCCGGTCATGAAGTCCTCGTACTCGCCGGTGGGTTTGCCGGAGGGATCGAAGCGCAGGCGGACGACTTTGTAGCCGGTGCGCTGGGCGCGGTCCCAGGAGCCGTGGAGGGTGACGAAGGCGTCGCCCTTGTACTCGGCTGGGAACATGGCGCCGTCGTAGAAGGCGATCTGGAGGGCGGCGGAGTGGGACTGGATGAGGACGTCGGGGAGGGTGACCTTGTCCTTGAGGTCGGGGCGTGCGCCCTTGTGGCGCGGGTCCTGGTGGCCGCCGATGTAGTACCAGGGCCAGCCGTAGAAGGCGCCTTCCTGCACGCGGGTGGCGTACTCGAAAGGCGTGTCATCGCCGAGGCCGTCGCGCTCGTTGACGACAGTCCAAAGGGCGCCGGTGGCGGGTTGGATGGCGATGCCGGCGGGGTTGCGCAGACCTGTGGCATAGATCTTCTCGTTGCGACCGTCGGGGTCGTAGGTGAGGATCGCGGCGCGGCGGTCTTCGGTGTCCCAGGCCGCGCCGAGGGGGTGGCTCGCGATCCAACCTTCGAGGCCGCCGTCTTCGTGGGGCTTGGGAAACATGTCGAGGGCGACGTTGGAACCGGAGCCGACGGCGAGAAAGAGCTTCTTGCCGTCGGGCGAGAAGGCGATGTCGCGCGTCCAGTGATGGGACCAGGGGATGCGCTCGATAATTCGCTCGGGCTTGGCGGTGGTCTTGAGGTCGCCGAGCTTGTAGCGCAAGCGAACAACGCCGTCGGTGTTGGCGATGTAGACCCATTCCGGCGTCGCGCCGGGCGGGTAGAAGGCGATGCCGTAGGGCTTGTTCAACCCCGAGGAAAAGACTTCGGAGGCCGCGGGCTTGGCGCTGCCGGCGCTGAGGCGAAAGACGCGGACTTCGTTGGCCTTGGAGTTGGCGACGAAGATGTCGCCATTGGGGGCGATGCGGATGGCGCGGGGCTGGGCGAGGCCGGACGCAATGAGCTCAACGGTGAAACCCTCGGGGACTTGCGGCAGGGCACCGGCGGGCATCGGCACGACTTTGGATTCGTTGGTCGTCTCCTCGCTGACGGGAGGGAGGTCCTCGGTGGTGATCAGGCGGCGGACGCCGGGGGCGTCCTGACGCCAATCGCCAAAGGCGGCTTTGCCGCGGAGGACCTTGGGGGCGATATCGGTTGGTTGGGAGAAAGCGGGGATGGCGAAGACGATGGCGGGGAGGAGGAAGAGTGTCAGGCAGCGGCGCAGCCGGACGAAGCGGCGGGAGCGGCGTTGGGGATAGGACATGAACCCTCCTTCGCACGCCGGGGCGCGCGCGCACCCTAAGTCGACCCGGCTGCGGTGAGGAAGGGGCACGCCAACGGTGAATTCGGCTTCACGAGTGCTTTGAGTTTGCACGGCGCTCGGGTGCAATGGCCTGCGCGACGATGGTGCGGCTCGCCATCTGTCATACCACATTTTGGTGTGTTCGCCGGAGACCTTTGCTACGGGCAACCGGTGAAGAAGGCGGCGAGGTAGACGACGAGGTCGTCCACGGTGATCTGGTTGTCGGGGGTGGGGGCGCCGCCGGGGGAGGCGATGTCGGCGAGAGAGAGGTTGCCAGCGAAGAAGGCCTGGAGGTAGCCGACGAGGTCGTCGACGGTGGCGACGCCGTCGGGGCCGGGGTTGCCGCCGAGGGTGGTGATGTCGGCGGTGCATCGGAAATTGCGGAGGAAGCGGTTGTAGGGGCCGAGCTGCGCGGGGAGGGCGTCGGGGCCGATGTAGGCGATGCCGGCGTGGGCGAGGATCTCCTGCTCGGAGAAGGGCGTGTAAGCGGTGTGCCAGCCGACGTTGAGGGCGGTCATCATCGTGTTGGCGAAGATGCCCTGGAGGGTGGTGTGGGGGTGTGCGCCGTCATCGACGAAGCCGGCGAGAGGGTTGGTGTGCGTCGTGGAGTCGCGGTTGAAGAGCTGGATGTTGACGCCGCCGATGTTGAGGAACTGGTGCAGGGCGGTGTTGGCGCCGAGGATGGCAGTACCCAGGGCGTTGAGGTCAACCAGCACGCAGTTGTGCTGGCGGGCGATGGCTGCGACGCCCTGGTTGACGCGAGCGACGGCAGCGGAGACGCGGTCGCGACGGGCGGCACTCGTGTAGATGCCGCGGGTGACGGGGGCGACGGAGAAGTCGATGAAGTTGCAGAGGAGGATGTTGGCGCCGGCGACGTCGAGGGCTTCGACGGCGTCGCGGATATCCTCGATCTGGCCGTTGACGTAAGAATCGATCTGGGATTGAGACCAGAAATTCCAGTAGAGGAAGAAGAACGCGCCGGTGGAGGGAGAGAAGTCGTTGGCGCCGACGGCGAGGACGGTGTGGGAAACCAAACCGGAGGTGACCTGCGCGGCGAGGCCTGTGTGCTGGCCGTCGATGATGGCGTCGGAGCTGTCGGCGCCGTAGCGAGCCCAGTTGTACTTGTACCCGGTGCGGCGGGTTTCGCCCCAGGTGCCGCCGGGTTGACCAGCGGTTGCGGCGGTGGGGCCCATGTTGAAGGCGCGGTGCTGGACGAGCTGCATGGTCCAGTTGGTGGCGTAGGAGCCGTAGGACTCCTCGATGTACTCGTCGGTGAGGGAGTCGCCGATGGCGCCGAGGCCGGTGACCTGGGCGTGGGCGGTGACGGCCGCGAGACAGAGCAGCAGTGACGTGAAGACGGTGGAACGAAGCGCGGTGGGCAAGTTGGGCTCCCGGTGCGATGATGCGGCGCCCGTTGAATGTACCACGGGGTGATCGTGGGGGCCGGGAAATGTGGGGGAATTGCGGGCGAGATCGTCAACGGGAAGCTGACGGAGGCTCGAGAACTCTCGACACTTACCCCCTCATCCCAGCCCTCTCCCGCCCTCCACTGGAAGCGGGAGAGGGGGTCAGGCTGTGGTCATGCGGATGGCGAGGTCGATGGCGGCGTGCATGGAGTGTTCGTCGGCGGGTGACCTACCGGCAATGTCGAAGGCGGTGCCGTGGGCGGGGGAGGTGCGGATGACGGGACGGCCTTGCCAAGCAAGGCCGGTGGTGACGTTGACGGCATCCTTGCGCTCGAGGAGCTTGACGGGGATGAGGCCCTGGTCGTGGTACATGGCGACCACGAGATCGTGCTTGCCATCGGCGGCGGCGAGAAAGACGGCATCGCCGGGGTGGGGGCCGGTGGCGTCGATGCCGGCGGCGCGGGCCTGGGCGATGGCGGGGGCGATGGCGTCCTCGTCCTCGTTGCCGAAGAGACGGTGCTCGCCGGCGTGGGGGTTGAGGCCGGCGACGGCGATGCGGGGGGCCTTGCCCCCCACGCCGAGCTGGAGGCAGGCGCGGTGGCCGAGGTCGATGGCGTCGAAGACACTTTCGCGCGTGATGAGTGATGGCACATCTTTGAGCGGGACGTGGATGGTGACGAGGATGACGCGGAGCTTTTTGCCGACGAAGAGCATGGCGGAGCGCGGGGAGGCGAAGCTCTCGGCCAGGAGCTCGGTGTGACCGGGGTAGGTGATGCCCGCGGCGTGCCAGGCTTCTTTGCTAATAGGGGCGGTGACGATGGCGTCGACACGGGGCATGTCCGCGACTTCACCTTTGGCGAGGGCGATGGCGTCGCGGACCCATTCGGCGGAGGCGCGGCCGCTATCGGCGGCGGGACCGGGGGGGAGTTTGGCGAGGCGGGCGGGTTGCCCGTAGACGCGGATGGGGTAGTCGTCGGGGGATTCATCGCGGCCCATCAGGCCGTCCCACCAGAAGGGTTCGATGCCGAGGCGGAGGGCTTCGGCGTGAAGGAGGTCGGGGTCGCCGCAGATCCAGAAGATGGAGCGGGAGTGGAGGGCGGTGTCGCTGAGGGCGCGGAGGGTGATCTCGGGGCCGATGCCGCGGGGATCGCCGAGGGTGATGGCGAGGGTGGGGATGGGCACGGGGGAGGGTAGCGGAGAAAAGTGGAAACGCAGAAACGCGGAAATTCGAGGCGTTGCACGAAGACGCGAAGGGACGAAGAGATTTCAACGAAGGAGCGAAGGGATCGAAGGGAAGCGGAAGGGGAGGCGAAAGCAGAGAGCAGAAAGCAGAAATAAAGAGGAGGAGTTTCAGTGAACAGCGGGAGACTGGGGCTGATCGGCGGGCGCGGGTGCCGCGACTATGGTTGGCGGATTGCGCTGCTTGTGCAGCGCGGATGGGGCTGGTTGCTCGCGCAGCGCGGGCCTTGAGCGCAGGAGTGTGTTGTGAGCAAGCTGATCATCGAGGATCTGGTGGTGGGGACGGGGGCCGAGGTGAAGGCGGGGAGCGCGGTGACGGCGCACTACCGCGGGACGCTGCGCGAGGGTGGGGCGGAGTTTGATTCGTCGCACAAGCGCGGCGAGCCGGCGAATTTTCCGCTGTCGGGGGTGATCGTGGGGTGGCAGAAGGGCGTGCCGGGGATGCGGATCGGCGGCAAGCGGCGGCTGACTGTGCCGGCGGCGATGGGGTACGGGTCGCAGGCAATCCGCGATGGCGGGAAAGTGATGATCCCGGCCAACAGCGACCTGGTCTTCGAGATCGAGATGGTCGCGGCGCTGATGGTTGAGGACCTGGTGGTGGGCAAGGGGCGCGAGGTACGGGAGGGAGACACGGTGACGGCGCACTACCGTGGCACGTTGCTCAAGGGCGGCAAGGAATTTGATTCGTCGTACGAGAGCGGGGAGCCGGCGGAGTTTCCGCTGGACCAGGTGATCGAGGGGTGGCAGTTCGGGATTCCCGGGATGCGCGTGGGCGGCAAGCGGAAGCTCACAATCCCGTGGCAGATGGCGTACGGGGAGGCGGGGAGCCCGCCGGATATTCCGGCGCGGGCGGATCTGGTGTTTGAGGTGGAGATGATCGGGGTGGAGTGAGCGGCATCACGAGGTGCATGCGCCGCACTCGGGACAAGAGTCCGCGGAAGCCAGGCCCGATCGGTCATAACCGCAATCGGTGCATCGACAACGCCGCTTACGAAGGCTTGCTCGGACAAAGCGGGCCACTCTCAGGCACGTGAGCGTGGCGGCGGAGTAGATGAGCGTGTTGGCCGCCAAACCGATTGGCAAGGGCCGATAGGGCAGAAACAGGCCCGGGCTGTTCGTCGTCTTCTCCGCCAACCAAGCAATGCCGGGCGACTTGAAGATCGAGCGGGGGGGAGGCGTGCGGTCGAAAAAGATGTGACTGCTTCCTCCAAGGCAGCGAAAGGGCCACCCGCACTCCACGGTGATCGTCTCCGACCAGTTGTCGCCGGTCGGTGTCTCAAACGGCGGCGAAATCGGTTCGGGATCTTCGGAGAGCTCACGGAAGAGCGTGAAGTTCTGAATGATCATTGAGTGGATGCCGAAGGCGTTGATGTGTGCCCCAACAACGACCCGACCGTCGGGCAATCGCCCATAGGCTTTGTACCAAAGGCCGGCGCGCTCTGACGGAGCGAGAGGCCCGAACTGGTCATACACACGATGGATCTTTCCGCGTTGGAAGCAGTACGCCGTAATCCAAGCAGATGCGACTGCTGCGATGAAACCGGTGAGAATCACGCCGAGGAGCCGCGGCCTCAGCTTTGCAGATCGCTTGGTGGGCGATTTCGCGGCGTTCACGCCGAAGTGTACATTCCTCGGGCCCGGCCAGTTCGCTTGCAATTGTGCCCGCCGGCCGGCTAGACGCCCGCATCTTCCCAATATTCAAACCCTGAAGATCGCCCCAAGCCTCTTGCCCAGCATCACGCTTGCGCCCACCAGCGTCACGGTGAGCAGGGCCATGCCCCAGACGCCCATGGCGCTGGCGATGTAGGGGCCGTCGGCGAGGCGGTTGGCGAAGGCGAAGATGGCCTTGGTGATGGGGTAGCTGCGTTCCTGCTGGGCGAGGATGAGCGAGTCGGAGACCTCGAGCATCGCGAAGCTGAAGGCGAGGAGGCCGCCGGCGATGAGGTTGGCGGCGATGAGGGGGATGATGATGCGGCGGACGGCGGTGAAGCGCGAGGCGCCGAGGTTCATGGCCGCTTCTTCCATCTGGCCGCTGGTCTGCTCCAGGCCCGAGACTGTGGCACGCACGATGTACGGGAGGCGACGGATGCCGTAGGCAACGATGAGGAAGGGGATGGGGTTGGGCGTGGATCCGAGGATGCTGGGAACGGCCGAGTCGGGGTTGAGGCCGAAGGCGGAGACGATGCTGGCGAGGATGCCGCCCTTGCCGAAGGGCTCGCGGAGGGACATCGCAACGTATCCGAAGGCCATCACGAGGCCGGGGACGGCGAGGGGGAGCATGCAGAGGGCGTCGAGGATCGCGCGGCCCTTGATGGTGGTGCGGACGATGAGGTAGCCGACGAGGATGCCGATGCCGAGGTTGAGGATGACGGCGCTGAACGAGAGGAGGAGGGAGTTATTGATCGAACGCGAAGCGAGGTCGCTGGTGAGGGCCTCGACGAAGTTGTGCGAGGTGAAGCTCTCGGGGAGGACGGTCTTGTACCAACCGCCGGTCGAGCTAAGTGCGGTGAGGATAACACCGATGTGCGGGAGTAGAGCAAGGCCGCAGACCAGGGCGAAAGCGCCGGTGGCGAGCCACGCGCGGAAGCCGGTGAGCTGATGCTCGCCCGATGCGCGGGAGGCCTTGGCGTACATCGCGTAGGCGCGGCCGCCGAAGACAAGCTTGCCCAAGGCGTAGCTGCCGACGGCAACGGTGAGCATGACGAGGGTGAGGGCGTAGGGCTGGGCGCTGGACTCGACTTCCTTGAGGCCGAGGAAGATCTGAACGGGGGTGACCTGGGGGTAGTCGAACATCAGCGGGGTGCCGAGCTCGGTGAAGGACCAGATGAAGACGATGGTGCCGCCGGCGAAGAGGCCGGGGCGGATGAGCGGAAGGGTGATGCGGAAGAAGCGCTTCCAGAAGCCTGCGCCGAGGTTCTCGGCGGACTCGTCGAGGGCGGGGTCGAGGTTGGCGAGCGAGGCGGTGGCGTTGAGGTAGATAATGGGGTAGAGGGCCAGGGCCTGGGTGCAGACGACGCCCCAGAAGCGTGCTGAGCCCAGCACGTCCACCGTGTCGAAGGAGCCGAGCCAGCCGATGTTGCGGAGCAGAGTGGTGATGCCGAGGTCGTTGAACACGGCGTTGAGTGCACCCTCGCGCCCCAGGATCATCTTGACGCCGATGGCGCCGACAAACGGTGGAAGAATGAGGGGGACGAGGATCAGGGCGTTCCAGAGGCCCTTGAGGGGGTAGCGGTAACGCGTCGAGAGGACGGCCAGCGGCAGGGCGATGAGCGTGGCGATGGTGGTGGTGGTGGCAGCGACGCGCAGGGAGTTGAGGATGCCGCCGCGGAGGATGGGGTCCTCGAAGATGAGCTTGAGGTTGATCAGCGACCAGCCCGTGCCGCGGGCGGGATCGGCGAAGAAGGCGCCGCGGAGGGTGAGGGCGATGGGGTAGATCAGGAATGCCCCGAGGAAGGCGAGGATGAGGGCGAGGATCGCGTAGTTCGGGATGGAACGCCAGAGGCGGGGCACGGGGCGGAGTTTACGGGGTTCGGGGAAGGAACGGGAGGTGATGAGCTCGGAGCCAACAGTCCTCACTGAACGCTCAAAATCGAGGGTCACTCCGAAGTGCGGGGGGCGATGGAGCGGGCGATCTACGCTTGCGTGTGCGGTACGTGTGCATTGATCTCGGCGACAAGCGGACAGGGATCGCCGTCGGCGATGCCGAGACGGGGCTGGTCTCGCCGGCGGGGGTGATCGAGTGCCCCGTCGCCCGGCGTGGCGGCGAGGAGTTGCTGGAATTGCTCACCGGCGAGGCGACGCGGCACGGAGCGAAGGAACTGGTCGTCGGGTTGCCGATCAACATGGACGGCAGCGAAGGGCAGCGGGCCAAGCTGGTACGGGGGTTCGCCGCGCGGATCGGTGTGGCGTCGGGGCTGCCGGTGCGGTTCCAGGATGAGCGGCTGACGAGTGCGGAGGCGGACTGGACGATGGCCCGCAGCGGGATGACACACGGGCAGAAGAAGGCCCGGCGGGATGCGCTGGCGGCGGCGGCGATTCTGCGGGACTATCTGTCACAGGTGCGTCACTCAGATGAGACCGGTGTGCAGCGGGATGCGAACGGACTGGTAGACGGACGAGGATGAGCCCATGATGAACGGATTGCTGATCTCGGTGTTCGTGGCGGGGACGGTGCTCGGTGGGCAGCCGGAGAAGGTGGCGCCGCCGGTGACTACGCCCGCGCCGGCCCAACCCCCCGCTGCACCCGCCGCAACGGCGCCCGCGACACCGGAAGATGGCAAGCCGGCGCTGAAGATGGAAGTGCAGACGCAGGCGGTCGACCCGAAGGTGGACGATCTGCTTACGCGGCTGGAGACGGCGGACAAAGAACTCAAGTCGCTGACGGCAAACATCAAATTCTTCAAGGTGTTTCCGGCGGGGCCGCTGGGCGGCGGGATGCATCAGCGCGATGGGACGCTGAAGTTTGGCCGGCGCGTCGACGGTGCCGGGGTCAAGCGGCGCATGTTCGTGGTGCAGTTCGACTCGCTGGTCATGGATTCGAAGCTGCGTAAAGAGACGAAGCAATACGTGTTCGACGGCGAAGTGCTGATCGAGCGCACACCGGATGAGAAGAACTTCCATCGTCAGCGGCTGGTCGCCCCCGGGGCGGATGTGGATCCGCTGCGGTTGGGACAGGGAAGAGTGCAGTTTCCGATGCCGTTGGGGCAGAAGAAAGCGGACATGGTGGCAGTGTTCACGATCACCACCCCGCCGGCGCTGGAGAATGTGCCCAACACGCCGTCGATGCAGCAGATGCTGGCGGATGCGATCCAAGTCAGGCTGGTTCCCATAAAGAACACAGTGCAGGCCCGGGACTTTGTGGAAATCCGCATCTGGTACAGGCCGTCGGACCTTTTGCCCCTTTTTGCGCAGGCGGTGAACACCGACGGCAGCAAGGCCGAAGTGTTGTTAGAGGACCTCAAGCCCAACGTCGAGATTCCGGCAGCGGCGTTTGATACGAAGGCGCCGGACCCGAAAGAAGGGTGGCAAGGGACGAACAAGGACGCAATCGAGGGCAAGCGGTAGGCGGGGGCGCCCGTCGGCCGCAGAAGCCGTGAGTTCTTTGGCGCCAGCGGCGGAGCAGGGATGAAACTCGCACGAACACCCAAGCTGGCTCGAACCACCAAGCGCTCACGAACCACGCTCGGCTTGGTTGCGGCGCTGGCGCTGTTGACGGGAACGGCGCGTTCGGTCCTGGCGCAGGGGTTCGAGACACCGCCGCTGAACCCGGCGGTGAAGGCGGCGACGGAAGCGCCGTACCTGAAGCCCGAGGAAGCACGAGCGCTGCGGGTCTTTCACGGGCAGGCGAACGAGGATGATGTCCAGGATGTGGCGAGCCGCGCGAAGTGCGCGCTGCTGTGGGGCGCGTACAGCGACTGGTCGCTGAGCGACGAGAAGGCGGATGTCATTGATCGCGCCGAGGCGGCGCTGGAGCGCGGCGACCCGGCGAAGGCACTGGCACTGCTCGAGAAGAACGATTCAGCGCGGGCGGTGCGTGTGCGCGTGGCGGCTCTGGAGATGAGCGGACGGCGCGACGAGGCGGTGGCCGTCGGGACGCCGCTGCTGAACAAGCTGACACAGGGTGAGTTGAGCGATGCGGCATCAACGACCGAGGCGGTTCGCGTGGCGGCCATGCTCGACCGGATACGCGGCTCGACGGGCGAGGCCGGCGCCGACCATCAGGCGATGATGAAGCTGCTGGCGCAGGTGCGTGACAAGATGGACCGGCTGTACTGGCCGGCGATGCTCGTCGAGGCCGAACTGCTGATCGAAAAAGACAACTACTCGCAGGCGCAGCAGGCACTGGAAGCAGTGCTGGCGATGTGCCCCAGCAGCGTGCAGGCGTGGGGGATGCTCGGGCAGATGGCGGTGATGTCGTTCGATGTGAAGGCGGCCGAGGAGATCGCCGCTGAGCTGGACGAGATCAGCG
>JBOHNM010000047.1:0-25631 GCA_050730675.1 Phycisphaerales bacterium
GCCCGCGTCTGTTTCTAGCGTTCGTAGTGGTCGCGGTTCACGCCGTCAAAACCGGCCTGAGTTCATACAGCAGGTCTTGAAACCGCCTCAACGATCCACACGGGCACGGGTCGTTGCGCCCGAGCTTCTCGACAAACTCCTTGAAGCCTGCCTCGGTCTGCACGCCGCGAGCCCCGCGCTTCACGCGCATTTCGGAGGGGTAGCCGCGGCGGCGCTTGCTCATGAACTCAAAAGCCCGGGTCGTCGGTGCGCTGCTGTGTGCGGTCGGGGAACTTCACGATCTTCTTGCATGCCATACATGGTCTCCTGTTCATGGTGTTGAGTTTGCCCGTCAACTCATGCCAGGAGTTGTCGAAACTGGCGGCAGGATGCACGCCGCGCGGACGGCCGGACGGCCGTGGTCTCGCGCGCGGTCAGGCCTCCTCCACCACCGAGAATTGATCCAGATTCAGATGCACGATCTCCCCGTCGTCCTTCTTCAGCACCAGCCGGTCCAGCCAGAGCTTGTCGTCCTTCGCGTGGGCGTACCACGAGCCGGTCTTGCACTGCTCGAAGCTCACCACCGTGCCGGTGACGGTCGTGGTCAGCGTGCCCGATTGCCGCGGCATCTGCTGCGTCACCTTCACGCGGGTTCCCGGGATGTACCGATCCTGCTGGAGCGACATGGTCCCGAGTATAGAAGTGGTCAGGCGCGGCCGTCAGAGCGCCCGGTCAGCCAGCACGAGCCAGTTCAGTCACCTGTCCCATCAGCAGCACTAGCCGCACGCGCTCGCCCGCGATCGGCGGCCCGCCGGTGCAAACGTGCACAGCCACCCGCACCCGGCTGGCCTCATTGCGGTTGCGCTGCTCGTCGGTCTGCACCAACAGATCGTGATAGACATCGCCGTGGATCGACGCCGCGGCCGACTCAAGGACCGTCACTTCGAGCGTGCCGGTGAGCACTTCACGCCTCCTCGGCGCGCAGCCAGGGGATCTCGGCCCACACGGTCGTTCCCTGCCCCCACACTGACTCGAGACCGACGCGCCCACCCAAAGCTTCGGCCGCGCTCTTGACCAGCGCCAGGCCAAGGCCCGTTCCGCGCCGGGCGGTGACGCCCGTACGGGCGGCATCGACCTGGTAGAACCGCTCGAAGACCCGGTCCTGCTGCGCCAGAGGGATGCCCACGCCGCGGTCGGCCACCGCCCACCGCGCCACCGGCCCCTCCGCGCCGTCGGCGGTGTGGGCCGTCACGCGGATGGTCGAGCCCTCGAAAGCGTACTTGGTGGCGTTGTCCACAAGATTGCGGATGATCATGGAGAGCAGACGCGGGTCGGTCCGCATCCCTTCCAGCCGCTCGTCCAGCTGGAACTCGAGGGTGAGCTTGCGGTCCTTCAACGCCGGCGCGAAGTCCGACTCCAGATCGTGTCGCACGCCCGAGAGCGCGACCGACTCCGGGTGGACCCGGAGTTCTGACGAGTCCAGGCGCGACAGGTCCATCAGGTCGCGCAACAGCGATTCCAGCCGCTCCACGTGGTCGCCGGCGACCTGCAGCAGCCTCGCCCGCATCGGCGGGTCGTCCGCCGCGCCGTCACGCAGCGTCTCGACCGACATCCGCACCGCGGCCAGCGGCGTCCGCAGCTCATGGCTGGCGTTGGCGACAAAGTCCATCGACATCTGCACCGCGTGGGCCAGGTCCGTCACGTCGCGCAGCACCAGCACCACGCCGAAGACGCCCTCGCCCCACGCCGCCGGCAGCGGCGCCGCCGAAGCGCCGAAGACCCGCGGGCCGATCGGCGTCGTGAGCGTGCAGCGGGCCCGATGCGTCTGCCCGGCGCGGGCCGCCCCGTGCAGGCGCAGCAGCTCTGCGTTGGTGAACAGAGCGCCGACCGCCTTGCCGACCAGTTGCCCCGGCGTCGAGCCGGTGAGGAGTTCCGCCGCGCGGTTGCACAGCAGCACCAGGTCCTCCGAGTCGGTCACGATGAGCGGCTCGTCCAGCCCGTCGATGAGCGCCGCGAGGTTGCGGCTCTTCTTCGCCAGCTCGCGCACCTGCCCCGCATTACGTTCGGTCACCCCCGCGACAGCCTTGCGCAGGCGAGCCAGTTCGTCGCCGCGCAGGACGGGTTGATCCTGGCTCTCGCCGCCGCGCGGCTTGGCCGGCGTCGCGGCCAGGGCCCGTTCGGCAAGCCGGCGCACATTGCGAAGCCGCGCCGCGTGCTCGGCGCCGGCCCATGCAACGAGTGAAGTTCCACCGATCGCCGCCAAGCCTACCGCCACGACCGCCATCCCTGTCGAGGCCCGCAGCCACAGGCAGACCAGCGCCGCCGCCGCCGTCAGCCACAGCGCCGCCAGTGCTGCGAGAACCAGTCTGTTCACGGCACGTCCTTGTGGTGATCGATCACTCGCCCGCGGCTCCGGCCGCCGGTCCCGGACGGCGAGTGTAAACCACCGCTCCGCGTCACGCCCGCGATCAGGCGTTGTCAGCGGCCGCGCCGGCCTCGACCTCGTCGTTCACCTGGTACCCGACACCGCGGATGGTCCGGATCATGTACCCCGCCGCGCCGAGCTTCTTGCGGATCGCCGCCACGTGAACATCCACCGTGCGGGCGGTGACGACGATGCCTGGACCCATCACGCGTGTGATCAGGTCGTTTCGTGACAGCACCCGCCGCGGCGACCGCAACATCGCCACCAGCAGCTTGAACTCCGTGAGCGTCAGCTTGAGTTCCTGCCCGGAGACCGTGACGGCGTGACGACCCAGATCCGCCTCGACCGCCCCGACCTTCACGACGCCGGGGCCTTCGTCCTCGGCCGGGGCGGCCCGCCGTAGGATGGCGGCAACCCGGGCCATGAGGACCCGCATGGAGAAAGGCTTGACCACATAGTCATCCGCACCGACCGACAGGCCGGCGAGCTGGTCGGCTTCTTCTGCACGGGCTGTCAACATCAAGATGGGCGTCTCGGCCAAAGCCGGGTCGGCACGGAGTTGTCGGGCGACTTCGATCCCAGACAGCCGCGGGAGCATCACGTCGAGGAGCACAAGATCCGGCGGGGTCTGGCGGCAGGCGGCGATGGCCGCGACGCCGTCATGTATCGCCTGCACCTGATAGCCTGCCCGCTGCAAGTTGTACACGAGGATTTCCGCCAGATCGCGTTCATCCTCAACGACCAGCACCCGCTTGGCAATCATGGGCACACTCCGAAGGGAAGAGTTGGCGGCGTTTTGTTAGGGATTTAATAGGAAAAAATGTAGAGTGGACGGGATCCGAACTGATCGTGAAGATGGTAGTGCTTGGCCGGTGAAGAAGGGCGTGACTTGCGCGGACTTCATGGAAGCCTCAAAATTCATGGCCGGAAAAGGTGGGCATGATCGGACCTTGAGCCGATGACTTGCGGAAGCGAGTTGGCACTTGCTAATATGGCGGCCTATCGTCCGCCCCGGATATGGATGGATGTTGGATGTTTTGACCCAGTGAGTTCAACGTCGGGGGCGGAGTCCTCCGGTAGGTTTGGAAATGCAGAAGTGCCTGCGACCCGTTCGGGAGTGAGCCTTGTTGGCCACTCGTAGTTCGAGCGGTGAAAGAAAACGGCTCTGTGCTCCTGAGACGGGGCGCACCGGGCTGAGAGCGAAAACGACCGTCTCATGATGCAAGGAGTCAGAAATGAGCAACGCGACTCGTCTGTTTGTGCTGGCCGGTGCGGCGCTGAGCTTCAGCTCGGCCGTTCTGGCAGCTGAGCCCGTGGTCGACACCGACCAGGTCCGCGCCACCGTGCGTGAGATGCTGGCCGATGCCGAGACCCGCAGCAGCCTCCTCGAAGGCGGCGGAACTGCCGGCCACAACGGCCGCAACTTCTACCTCGCCTCCGGCGACGGCAACTTCGTGATGAATTTCTTCGCCTACACGCAGCTCCGCTACATGGTGCACTTCTCCGACAACACCAACCCCGGTGGCACGCCGAGCACCCCGAGCGGTGACTCGTTCGACAGCGGCTTTACCAACAACCTCACCGTTGTCGGGATCTTCGGTAACTTCCTGAGCCCGGCTTGGGAGTACGTGGTCTCGGTGCAGATGTCCGACAACAGCGGCAGCAACGTCGCTCCGGTTACTCCGGGCGGCGCTCCCACGACCACCGGCGGCGGCGGTGCGTTCCTGTATGACGGCTACATCAGCTACAAGTTCGACCAGAACGCCAAGTTCCAGATGGGTCAGTACAAGAGCCACTTCATGCGTGAGGCCAGCCTTGGCGACACCACGCTGATGGCCGCCAACCGCAGCGTGCTCGAGTCCGCGTTCGGCCAGGGCCGGTCGCAGGGCGTCAGCGCAATCTGGACGAGCGACGCGTTCTTCGCCGCTCTCGACTTCAACGACGGCTTCCGCACCGCCAACACCAACTGGAACAGCACCGCCGAGAGCGACTACAACGTCGGCGGCCGTTTCAACTGGCGCTTCGCCGGCAGCGATGACCAGCTCCGTGACTACACCTCCATGCCGGGCGATCCGTTCGGCGGCTGCGTCGGCGGCGCCGTGGCGTACGCCCAGGGCCTCAATGACCCCGCTTCGGTCATCGGCGTTCCCCCGGTCAGCACCAAGTACGGCTACCTGACCTACACCGTTGACGCCCAGGTCGAGGGCGGCGGTTTCGGCGCCTACGCCGCGTTCACCGGTGCGAACACCGATCAGCGCGATCCCGCGGGCAACAACCTCAACAACTACGGCGGCGCCCTCCAGGGCAACTGGCGCTTCCACAAGGATTGGGAAGTCTTCTGCCGTGGCGACTGGATCCAGATGGACAGCGCCCAGGTGAACATCGCCCCGGTCACCGGCCAGCGCCGCGACATGTTCTTCGTGACCCCCGGCATCAACTACTACATCGCCGGTCAGGCCGCCAAGGTCACCCTTGACTGCATCATCGCCCTCCAGCCCTCGGCTGTGCTCGCGACGACCTCGATCGTCCCCGGCGGCTCCGCCGGCGCGGGTATCCCGGGCAACGGCAGCATCCTGAACGCCAACAACGGCATCGGCCTCCTCGGCTCGACGCAGGGTGGCGAGACGGCCGTCCGTCTGCAGTTCCAGGCTGCGTTCTGATCTGATCACCCGATCGGGTCCGAATCTGTTTGCATCATCGACCGGCCGGTCCGCAGGGACCGGCCGGTTTTTTTGTTCATCACCCCATTATGTGGAAGACTTGTACAGAGCGCGCGACGGGCGTGTGAGCGTATTTGCAACTCTCGCCCTGTTCTGCTTCAATATCGCCTCTCAATCCGTCGCTGCGCGGGCAGGGACGGGCGGGTATGTGAAGCAAGCGAGGAGTCGGCATGAGCAAGGCGATGCGCGTGATGGTCCTGGCCGGAGCTGCCGCAGGTATGTGCACTGGCGCGTTCGCGCAGGAGCAGGAGACGGTTGACACCGATCAGGTCCGCGCCGTCGTCCGCGAGATGCTCGCCGATGCGGAGTCGCGCAGCAGCCTTCTCGAGGGCGAGAGCGTCGCCGGTTACAACGGCAAGAACTTCTACCTCGCCTCGTCCGACGGCAAGTTCACGATGAACTTCGCGGGCTATACGCAGTTCCGCTATGTGGCGAGCTTCGCGCAGAACAACCCCAACGGGACGCCGAGCCGCGCCGCCAACGACTCGTTCGACAGCGGCTTCACCAACCGCCTGACCAAGCTGCAGATGTTCGGCACCTGGCTGAGCAAGGACTGGGGGTACATGATCGAGGTCCGGCTGCTGGATTCCTCCGGCAACGGCGCAGCGCAGGCCGACGACCTCTACATCACCTACAAGATCGACCAGCAGCTCCGGCTGATGTTCGGCCAGTACAAGCTGCGGTTCATGCGCGAGGAGAACCTGAGCGATACGACCACGATGGCCGCCGAGCGCGGCCCGATTGCCCTGGCTTTCGGCCAGAGCCGCTCGCAGGGCATGCAGCTTCAGTGGGTCCAGGACGAGATGTCGGCCTGGGTCGATGTCTCCGACGGCTTCCGCACGCGCAACTCCAACTGGAACGCCAACGGCGTCAACGCCATCAACGGTCCGTCCGAGTCGGATTTCTGTGTCAGCGGACGCTTCCAGTACCGCTTCGCAGGGACCGAGGACGCGCTGAGGCAGTACACGTCCAAGCCGGGCGACCCGCTCTCGTGCCAGGCCGGCATCGCGGCGGCGTACGAGCAGGGGCTGGACGATCCGGCGTACGTCAACGGCGCGCCGCCGCTGCCCCCGGGCACCAACGCCAAGTACCAGTACCTCACGTACACGATCGACACGCAGGTGCAGGGGGATGGCTTCGGGCTGTACGCCGCGTTCGTCGGCGCCAACACCGACTTCCGCAACCCGAACCCGACTACGCAACGGAGCGGCTCGAACCTGGTGGACCTCGGCGCGGCGGTCCAGGGCTCCTGGCGCTTCACCGAGAACCTGGAGTTCTTCGGGCGCGGCGACTGGATCGGCCTGAGCGACAAGCGCAATCTGCCCGCCGGCTCGCGCGAGAACAACTTCTTCGTCACCACCGGGTTCAACTACTACATCGCCGGCCAGGCGGCCAAGGTGACGCTCGACGCGATCATCTCGCTCAACCCGACCAACGCGATGTCGAGCAACACGTCGAGCATCGTGCCCAACGGCAACCCCAACAACAACGGCGCCGGGCGCATCTTCACCACCAGCGGCGCCATCGGCCTGCTCGGCTCCAGCCAGGGCGGTGAGACGGCCATCCGCCTGCAGTTCCAGGGCATGTTCTGATCCCATCCACGGATGTGAAAAATCAACACCGGCCGGGCTCCTCAGGGGCCCGGCCGGTTGTCGTTTCGAGCGATCGCGAAGAAACCGGCTTACATCCGGTCGAGCGTGCGGATGCCGAGCATTGTCAGCCCGTCGGTCAGCACGCGGTCGGTCAGCGCACACAGCCGAAGCCGGGCGAGTTTGGTCGCCTCGTCCGGCGCGGCGAGCACCGGGCACTGGTCGAAGAAGCTGCTGAACGCGCCGGCGAGGTCGTACAGGTACGCGCACAATCGGTGCGGCTCGAGCATGCGGGCGACATCGCGGACGGTCTCGGGGTAGCGCAGCAACGCCAGCGCGAGGGTCTTCTCGGCCGGGTGGGGGACATTGATTGTGCCGGCGGGCACATCGCCGCGGGACATTTCGGCCTTGCGGAAGATCGAGCGGATGCGTGCGACCGCGTAGAGCATGTACGGCCCGGTATCGCCCTCGAACTTCACCATCCGCGCCAGCGAGAAGACGTAGTCCTTGATCCGCTCGCTGGAGAGGTCGGTGTAGCGGATGGCTGCCACTGCGACGGCCTCGGCGATCGGCGCGCGGTCGGCGGCGGGCATCTCGGGATTGCGCTTGGCCACTTCGGTATCGGCGGCGGCGACGGCGTCATCGATTACGCTGGACAGGTGAACGGTGTCGCCCGAGCGGCTCTTAAACGGCTTGCCGTCTTCGCCGAGGATCGTGCCGAAGGCGGCGTGTTCGAGGACGGTGTCGCCCGCGAAACCGGCCTTGCGCGCGGCGGCGAAGAACTGCTTGAAGTGCAGGCTCTGGCGGACATCGACGCAGTAGACGATCCGCTGGGCCTTGAGCTTGCCGACACGGTAGCGCACGCCGGCGATGTCGGTGGTGGCGTAGAGGAACCCGCCGTCGGACTTGCGCAGGATGAGCGGCTCGGCGATGCCGTAGTCATCGAGTCGGATGATCAGCGCGCCCTCGGATTCCTCGGTGATGCCCATCTTCTGAAGCTCGGCGACGAGCGGGGCCAGGTCCGCGGCGTACGAAGATTCGCCCGCGGAGTGCTCGGGGCGCACGTCGGCGTTAAGGCGGGCGCAGATCGCCAGGCAAGCGGACATCGTGACATCGCTGATGCGCTGCCAGACACGCATGACGTCGGCGTCGTGCGCCTGCAGGCGCAGCAGAACGTCCTTGGCGGCTCGCTCGTGGACTTGTGCGCCAGCCACTTGTGCCTCGAGTTCGGCAACTGCCTTCGGGCCCATGTGCCAGAGCTTGGCGGCGGCAAGTCCGCGCGTGTCGGCATCGCAGTCGCGCTTGGCGGCCTTGTACGCAACGTCGAGGTCATCCAGCGTCAGCTTGGCGAGGTTGATCTTGCCCTCGCGCTCCTGGCGCATCAGCCGCTCGGTCACCATGGCGATCGGCAGGCCCCAATCGCCGACGTGGTTCTGGCGAATGACGTTGTGGCCCAGTCGCTCGAGCACGCGGGCGAGGGTGTCGCCGATCACCGTCGAGCGCAGGTGGCCGATGTGCATCTGCTTGGCGAGATTGACGCCGCAGAGATCGACAACGATGGTCTTTTTGTCCGCGCCGGTGACGGGATCGAGCCCGAGCGACGGCGCGGCGAGCCTGGCGAGCAGCCCGCCGAGCGATTCCGAACGCAGGGTGATGTTGATGAACCCGGGGCCCGCGATCGACTTGTCGGTGACGGGCTCGGCGAGGTCGCCGAGATCGAGCTTGGAGACAATGACCGCGGCAACCTCGCGCGGCGGCTTGCCGATGAGTTTGGCGAGGGACATCGCGGCGTTGCACTGGAACTCGCCGAACTTGGGGTTCTTCGAGATCGCCACCAGCGGATCGGCACCGGCGTGCTCGGAGAAGGCGGCGGCGATGGCGGCGGCGAAGCGCTCGCGCAGGATTTGGGCGGGGTCGAAGGACATGGGCGGGGAGTGTAGGTGGGGGCGTGCGCGGCCTACTTGGCCGGGTCGCCCGCTTGCCTGGCCCAGACCGCGAGGATCTCGGCGAGTTCGTCACCGACTTTGGCCAAGCTCGGACCGGGGAGGGCGGCGGTCTCATCGTCGATGAGCGCGATGTGTCCATTGCGGACGGCGGGGATGTCCAGCATGCCGACCGCACCGAGGCGATCTTTCAGCGAGCCGACATCGCGCGGCGTCGGGAAGGCGGGCGAGCCGGCGGCGCGGGGCTGAATCAGGATGATGCCGTCGGGTTTGAGGCGAAGGACATCCTCGGCGTCGAGCGTGATGAAGGGCTTCCCCTCGGTGATGGCGGGCGTGGCGCCGAGGCGTTCGAGGATCTGGTGATGGAACGAGCCGGGGCCGAGGACGGTGGGAGGCTTGGCGCTGTAGAGGATAAGGATGCGGCCGGCCTGGTCGAGGCCGTCGCGTCGCGCGAACGCGGCGTCGAATCGGTCGCGGAGTCGGCGAGCGGCCGGCGTGATTCCCGGCGTGCCGGGCGGGTGCGGCGCGGGCGGAACGGAAACTTGAATGTCGTCCGCCGCGGCCTGGATATCGGCGAGGGTGAGGAGCGGGTAATTCTTGAGTAGCCACTTGTTGGCAGTCGCGAGTTCGACCAGTCGCGGCGGGAGATCGCGCTGGCCCCACTCGATGAGCACATGCGTGGGTCGGGCGGCAATGAGGGCCTCGTAGTTGATGCCGGATTGGTCGCCGCAGACGGGCAGTGCAGAGTCGGACCAGGCGTCGAAGGCGTGACGGCCGACGAGGGCGGGGCCGAAGTCGCAGGCCCGGAGAATGTCGGCCAGGCCGGGCGAGAGGACGACGATGCGGGGCGAGTCTGGCGGGGCGGTGCTCGCGGGGGCTGGCGCCGCGGCGCGGCCCGAGAGTGCTGCCATGTAGACGAGCGCGGCGGCAACGATGATCGCGATCAGCGTGAGGAGCAGGGGGCGCACGACGGAGCGTAGGGGCGCGGTTTCAGGCGGTGGCCGCACGGATCTGATTCGACAGTTCGCGGAGGTCGGCGGGATCGTGCAGCGGGAATGCCCAGGTGCGGTCGGCGGCGATGGGGAGGTCGGCGAGGCGGGCGGCAAGTGCGTCGGCCTCGGCATCGAGTGCCGCGAGAGCAGGGGCGTTGGTCTTCTCGGCTTCGGCGAGGAGGGCTTTCATCGCATCGAAGATGCGAGCTTTTTCGTGCTTGTCCTTGGTGGTGTTGAGCTGCGCGACCAACTCTTGCTTGCGTGCGACGGTGGCGGTGTCGCCGACGAGGGCAGGGTCGTGGCGGGCCTTGCGGGCCTTCTGGCGGGCGGCTTCAACTTGCTG
This sequence comes from Phycisphaerales bacterium, assembly GCA_050730675.1. GTDB lineage: Bacteria > Planctomycetota > Phycisphaerae > Phycisphaerales > UBA1924 > JBOHNM01. Next base: position 9,992 of record JBOHNM010000047.1, read on the forward strand.
GGGTGTGACGTCGTCGGCGCCGCCGAGGGAGAGTGTGACGGTGGCGGTGACGAGGATCGCGGGGGCGAGAGAGCGTTCGAGCCACGCGGATATCCACGCTTCCGTGACGCGGTCGTAGCCCTCGCTTGCTCCGGATGCGCCGCCGCCGGCGCCGTGGATGAACAGTTCGCAGCCATCCATGCGGAGGAGCGCGGTGAGGAGGAGGGCGCGGGGGGCGAGCAGCTGCGCCGGCCACTGGGCCAAATCGGCCGCGAAGACGCGTTTGCGCAGGCCGGTGCGCGGATCGATGAGCCAGAGCGGCAGCTCCGGCGAGCCGGATTTGTCGGTGGCGAGCGGTGCGATCCCGGCCTCAGGGGAGCGCCGGGCGGCATCGTTGTAGCAGTGGTGGCAGCGTACGGGGTCCTCGGCCATGCGGGCGACGAGGGCGGCGAAGGCGTCGGTGTGCGCCAAGCGGGTTGCGAGGACGTGCGATACGCCGGGCGCGAGTGGCGATAGGAGTGTTGCCGTTGCATCGCTGATCTGCTCGGCGGCGTTGGTTCCGAGTGCCGCGGCCAATGTCGCGATGATTCCAGAGAAACCCGGGAGTGTTGATGGTGCGGCGTGGTGCGAGGGGTTGAGCAAGTCGTCGATGTTTGCCGGCTTGGCGACGGTGAAGTGCGGGATGTGACACGGCGGCACGCCTGAGCGGATGGCGGCGATGGTGCCGGTATCCACTAGTTCGATGTTTTCGGCGGCGAGACGGTCGGATGCCTGTCGCGTTGGCAGGCGGAGCGTGCCGAAGTCTTCCGGGTCTTGATCGACAACGACCCACGCCGCGGCGCCTTGACAGGACTCGGCGATATGCGACGCCGCGAGGTACTTGGCGAGGATGCCCGCGTGCCAGATCACCGCCTGGTGGCCGGAGAAGATGATTGGACGATCGGTCGGCTGGCCGAGCTGTTGCCGGAAACGCCGGGTAGATTCAGAGGCGTTGTGCTCGCGCAATGCTGGCCGCCATGTCGCCGGTGGAGGCTGGATGGTGACCGATTGCACGGGCATGGGCGAGCGTAGTGCGACCGCCGGGGCGGGAACCCGGGCACCGGTTGGTTAGGCGAGGTCTTCGTCGCAGTCCGAACAGTTGACCAGCCCGGCGATGGCAGAGGGGGGAAGCAACTCGGAGTACTTCTCAACCTCGCGGTGAAGAACGCAGCGGTAGTGAGCCAGGCGCACGTGCGGGTCGTCGAGCGTGGCGCCGAAGGAGCGGGTGAGGTCCTTGTAGATGAGCTTGACGGGGATCTCGGTGATCCGCAGGCCCTGAGCCACTGCCTGCGGCCAGAGCTGCATGGGGAAGGCGTAGCCACGCTCGGTGAGGGAGAGCCGGCGCATGGCCGAGACGCGGTGGGCCTTGAAGCCGCAGAACGAGTCGGTGAGCGTCAGGCCGAGGCGGTCGTTGATCTCGGTGGTGATGGCCACGTTGACGGCGCGCCGGTCGGCCGGGGGTGTGGTTGATTCGTCCATCGAGGCGATGTAGCGCGAGCCGCTGATGAGGTCGGCGGTGTTCTCACGGGCGGCCTCGACGAAACGAGGGATCGACGCGGGCTCGTGCTGCTCATCGCAATCCATCGTGATCACCCAGTCGTAGCCGTGGTGGTCGGCGAAGGAAAAGGCGTCCAGGAGCGACGAGCCGTAGCCGGCGTTGCGGGCGTGGCGGATGATGTCGATGGGGTACTTGGGGAGCATGCACGGCGTGCGGTCGGTCGAGCCGTCGTCGATGACCAGCACATCGTCGGCGTACTGCAGCACGTGCGACAGCACGCGGTGGATGTACTTCTCTTCGTTGTAGACGGGGATGGCCACCAGGGTGCGCATGAGTTGATCCTGTCAGATTCGCCTGCACGGTCAAACTGGCAGCCGCACAAAGGTCAAGGTGGATACGGAAAGCGTACCGCACGGTTCGAGGCCGGCCGCCGGAAATAGATGCGGCAAATGCAGTGCCGGGCCGGGAAATGAGGGTTTTGGCGGTTACCGATGGGTGTGGGGGCGCAGCAGGGAGGAGATCTGGTGCGGGGCACCGACCAGCACCGGCGGGCTGACCGGGTACGAGCAGGCGACGCAGTGACCGGCACGGAAGCGGCGGGCATAGATGAACGCGGCCACGCGGCGAGTGATCAGGCGTGTGCACCACCAGACGGCCCCGAGGAGCGTGGTGTGCAGCGCCAGCGCGCCCAGCGGCAGTGAGAGCGAGGTGTTGGAACTCGGGAAGCCGGTGCTGCCCCAACAGTACTGGGGGCCGCGCCACCACACCCAGTGCTGCTCCACGGGTTTGGTGTTGGGTACCCCGGTTGTCGGGGCGGGACTGGTGTGCTGGTACGTTTCGATGAGTGGCCATGGCCAGCCGACGTGGTGCTGAGCGAAGCTGCCCCAGGCACGGGTCATGGGGATAAGTTGCCAGCGGACCATGTCGTTGTCCGGGTCGCTCGTGCTGCCGAGGAGCGCCGCGGCCAGCGCGCGGCCGGTGGGGTCGGCCGCGGCTGTTTCGAGTTCCACGAGCGCGAGTTCCGGTCCCTTGATAGGCGACTGGGCATCGGGCCAGCGTTCGAGAGCGACGTAGTCGCGGCGCACGGTTCCGAATGTGCGCGCCGGGTTCGATCCTAGCTTGAGAGCCACGAGCGCGAACACGGCGAGCATGAGCCATCTCTCACTCGGACGGAGCGAGCGGCGCATCACCCAGCACGCCGCCAGCCACACAGCGGCCACGCACCAGATCGAGAGGAAGATGTTGAACGGGTGGATGTGGGCGGCGTGCTCGCTGGCGTCGTTGTGGTCAAACCAAGGGACTTGCAAAGTCTCGCCATCCCAATGCCAACCACCGGTGTAGTGCCGTCCTGTCTTTCCGTCGTCGGGATAGCAGATGTGCCACCACCACGCCAGCGGCCAGCCGAACCCATCCTCGGACCAGTACCCCCAGCGCATGGGTGCGACGGCCTGGATGCACATGGTTGAGTCGGGGTGCCATTGCCTGCGGAAGTCCGCGACCGCCGCCAACGCGCCAGACGCGAGTGTCGCACCGTCGCGCCGACCGTTGGCGACTTCACGCAGTTCGACGACTGACGGATTCGGCCACTTGGGTTGGCCCCAGCCGCCATAGCCCATCGATCCGCCGCTGGTGCGGTCGGTGAAGATGCTGACCGAGAGCACCAGCAGGAGCGCGGCGATGAGGGCGTAGCGCGGGGTCAGTCGCGGCCATCGTGGGGCAAAGGCCGCGGGTGGCCGATCAGATCCACTGGGGCAGCCGCACTCCGGGCAGACGGGACGTGCCGCCTGAGGCGCACCGGCTGCGCCGGCGACGGTGGCAGCGTGGGCGGGCGGCGGCGTCACGGGTGACTCTACGGACGGGTTGCCCCGGAGGATGCCAACGGCCGGGGATTAGGCCAAGCGGGTTCTATCCTTGCCGCCATGACTGCCGCCCCCATCGTGACCCGTTTTGCCCCGTCGCCCACCGGTCACCTCCACATTGGTGGTGCGCGGACGGCCCTGTTCTGCTGGGCCTTCGCCAAGAAGCAGGGGGGGCGGTTCATGATCCGCATCGAGGACACCGACCAGGCGCGCTCCAGCGACGAGTCCGCCCGCGGCATCCTCGACGACCTCGCATGGCTCGGGATCGACTGGGACGACGGTCCGGTGCTCAAGCTCCCCGACGGGGCAGGCACGCAGCGCGTGATCGGCGGCGATGCCCGCGGCGTCGGCCCGTTCTTCCAGGCGCAGCGCGTCGAGACATACAACGCCTATATCGAGCACTTGGTCAAGCTCGGCCACGCCTATCCGGCGTTCGAGACCAACGAGGAGCTTGACGCCGCCCGCAAGGCCGCGGCGGCAAAGAAGGCCACGTTCAAGTACCAGCGGCCCGTCGATGTTGTGCTCGGCCAGTTCAACGAGTTGCGCTGGAAGCGGGCGCTCGCGGGCGAGCGGCACGTGGTGCGGTTCGCGATGCCGCCGACCGATGTGGTCGTCAACGACGAGGTGCTGGGCGAGGTGCGATTCGCGGCGGGCGAGGTGGATGATTTTGTCATCCGCAAGGCCGACGGCTTCCCGACGTATCACTTCGCGGTCGTAATCGACGACGAGCTGATGGGCGTGACGCACGTGCTCCGCGCGCAGGAGCACCTGATGAACACGCCGCGGCACGTGGCGATGCAGCAGGCCCTGACACGCCTGGAACGTGACGGGGGCGGCCACTTCCGCACCCCGTTCTACGGGCACATGCCGCTGATCTTCAATCTCGACGGCGGGAAGATGAGCAAGCGTGACAAGGCCAAGGTTGCGCGCAAGGCGGTCAAGGAGGCGATGGCCAAGGACAAGGCGCTGACGGCGGTGATGGTTGCAGAGCGCGCCGGCTTAGATGGCGCACTCGTCGCGCAGTTCATCGCCGCCGACAACGACAACCTTGATGTCGCCGAGAAGCTCGCCAAGGCCTTCGGTGTCGTGCTCCCCGAAATCGAAGTCTGGGACTTCCGCCTCAACGGCTACCTGCCCGAGGCGATCACCAACTTCCTCTCGCTGCTCGGCTGGAGTCCGGGGAAGGGCGCCGACGGCAAGGACCTGGAGAAGTTCGACAACAAGTTTCTCGCGGCGAATTTCGACCTCGCCCGCATCGGCAAGACCAACGCCCGCTTCGATCGCGTGAAGCTCATGTCGTTCAATGCGGATGTGATCGCCGTCATGAGCGACGAGGAGTTCCGGCGGCGGTGGGGGGCGTGGTGCGCCGAGTACGAGCCCGAGCTGCTCAAGCCCTTCAGTCCGCACCAGATCGATCTGCTGGTGCAGGCAATCCGCCCGCGCTGCAAAGTCTTCCGCGATTCGGTCGGCCTCTGCCGCATGTTCGCGACAACGGATGACATGGTGGTCTTCGATCCCAAGTCGGTGGAGAAGCACTTGAAGGCCGCGGCCGAGGGGCAGGCCCGTGGCGCGGACGTCGTCGCGGCGTTCGCCGAGAAGCTCGCCAAGCTGCCGGGCTTTGATCCGCAGGCGATCGATGCTCTCGTGGACGAACTCGCCAAGTCCCGCGGCGTCGGCATCGGGCAGGTCGCCCAGCCGATCCGTGTGGCCGTCACCGGCGGCACCGTCAGCCCGCCGCTGGGCCTGACATTGGCGATCCTCGGGCGCGACAGCGTGGCCATGCGAATCGAGCGCTGCCTGGCATCGATCGGCTAAGAGGGAATCGCGTGCTTGCAGGGCGGCATCGCGTTAGACTTGTGGCATGCCCCGCGGTCAAAGAATCTGGGGGTGGACGGCGACGGCGCTCATCGCTGCCGCGGTATCCCTGATCGTCGCCGACGTCGCCTCCTGCTTCCGAACCCTGATGTTTGCGCGGCTCCCCACGACCTGGCAGGTCGGCGGCGGCTGCATGGTCGTGCAGGTCAGCGAGAACCTGGTGGGTTCGGGCGGCTGGAACGTCTTTCCATCTGAACCGCGTACGTGGTGGTGGCGTCATGATTTCGGCAACATCTCGGGCCGTCTGATCTGGGACGTCTACTACCTGCCCCTGTGGTTTCTGTGGACGCCGTTGCTCGCGCTCGGCCTGTTCGCCGTGCATCGCGGGCGACGAATCGCCGATGGTCAGCGCTGCTCCCGCTGCGGATACAGTCTCGCGGGTCTGCCGCACAATGTGAAATGCCCTGAGTGTGGTGACGCCCGCCGCTAGGGCATCGCCGGTCGTTCAGCCGTCGCCGAACCACCCGAGCGCGGCTCCGCATTGGACTCCACGTTCCGTGCTTCGATCGGTGCGTTCAAGTTCGCACCAGCGCTGGCAGTACGCGGTGCGACGAGCATCAGCACCGGCGGCGTCCAATAGAGCACCAACGCAACGACGACCAGGGGAGCGATCAGGCCCACCGGCGCGAACCGCTTGCCGCGGTGACGCTTGAGCACCAGCGCCTTGCGCAGGCTGGGCTCGACGAGAATGAGGAACAGGATGGTCAGCGCCAGCGGTAGCATCAGCCCCAGGGCCCAGTAGCGCTTGCCTTCCTCCCACCAGAACGGCGCGACGAAGTAACCTATGTGGAGGACGCCCGCGATGACCGCGATCAAGCCGATGCTGATCAGCGCCCCGAAACGGATCCGGGTCGTGGCATTGGATACGCCGACGGCGGCCACGCCGACACCGAGGCAGATCGCCGTCAGCAAGGCCGGGGCGATCCAGAGGATGGTTTGAACAAAGGCGTGCATGGGGAACTCATCGCGCGGCCGCGGGGCGGCTGGACGCTGTGGGTCACCCTCCAGTGCGATTTCGGGCCCCCTAGGGGCTAGTTGGCCGGATTCTGACGCTGAATGCCGCCCCCGATAACCCGCCCGCCCAAACGGCCGCCGTATCATCCGCCCCGTGACGACGAATCCAGCGAATCCCGCATCCAACATTCCGCCCGGCGAGGCCCATTCCAAGCCAGTACCCGCCGCCCCCGCTGAGCGCCCGCCGCACTTCATCGAGGAGATCGTCGAGCGTGACAACTCGCAGGGGAAGTGGGGAAAGGCCGTAGATGGCACGCCTCTGGTCCACACCCGCTTCCCCCCCGAGCCCAACGGCTATCTGCACATCGGCCACGCCAAGAGCATCTGTCTGAACTTCGGCCTGGCGAAGAAGTACGCCGGCAAGTTCAACCTGCGCTTCGACGACACCAACCCCGCCAAGGAAGAGCAGGAGTACGTCGATTCGATCATCGCCGATGTGAAGTGGCTGACCTCCGCGTTCGATGCCGGATCGTTCGATCACGGCCCGCACGCCGGCGGGCTCTTCCATGCCAGCGACTACTTCGACAAGATGTACGCCTTCGCCGAGGAGCTGATCGCCAAGGGGAAGGCGTACGTCTGCGACTTGACGGCCGAGGAGGTCGCCGCGCGGCGCGGGGCCGTCGGCGTGCCGGCGACCAGCCCGTTCCGTGACCGGGCGCCGGAGGAGTCGCTGCGACTGTTCCGCGAGATGCGCGACGGCAAGCACCCCAATGGAGCGAAGACTCTTCGCGCAAGAATCGACCTCGCCTCGCCGAACTTCAACCTTCGCGACCCGGTGATGTACCGCATCCTCCACGAGGCTCATCACAATACCGGCACAAAGTGGTGCCTCTACCCGATGTACGATTGGGCCCACGGGCTGGAGGATTCGCTCGAGGAGATCACCCACTCGATCTGCACCCTCGAGTTCGAGGACCATCGCCCCCTCTACGACTGGTACATCGACGCCATCAACGAGGGCCGCGCCACGCCGATCCACCACCCCCAGCAGATCGAGTTCGCCAAGCTCCGTCCCACTTACACGATCATGAGCAAACGCAACCTGCTCAAGCTCGTGAATGACAAGGTCGTTGACGGGTGGGATGATCCGCGCATGCCCACGATCAGCGGCATGCGCCGCCGCGGGTATCCGGCCCGGGCCCTGCGAGCATTCGTCGAGGATGTCGGCGTCACCAAGGTGGAAAGCTCCATCGACGTCGGTCGTCTCGATAACGCGGTGCGCACGCACCTCAATGCCAGCGCTCCCCGCACCATGGCCGTGCTGCGTCCGTTGCGCGTCGTCGTCGAGAACTGGCCCGCGGGCAAAGTCGACCACCTCGAGTTCGTCGTGAACCCCGAGGATGCCGCCGCGGGCAAGATCACCGTCCCGTTCACCGGTGAACTCTTCATCGAGCGCGAGGACTTCGCCGAAGTACCGCCCAAGGGCTTCTTCCGCCTCTCGCCGGGCGTGGAGGTTCGGCTGCGCTGGGCCTATCTCATATCCTGCACCGGCGTCGAGAAGAACCCGGCCACCGGCGAGGTCACGCTCGTCCGCGCGACCTACGACCCCGCCACCCGCGGCGGCGATGTGCCCCTCGGGGCCGATGGGCAGCCCGGCCGCAAGGTGAAGGCCACATTGCACTGGCTGAGCGCCGCCTCCGGGCACCACGCCGACGCCGAGGTGCGCCTCTTTGAGCCGCTCTTCACAGCCGAGGAGCCCGGTGCCCGCACCGGCAATGCGTTGGATGATTTGAATCCCAACAGCCGCCACGTCCTGAGCGGCAAGGTCGATCCGCGGCTGCTCGTCTCCGCGAAAGCCGGCGACGCCTTTCAGTTCGAGCGGCTCGGCTACTTCTGCGTGGACAAGGACTCGCAGCCGCCCGCGGCTTCTGCCGGCGCCCCGCGCCATGTGGTCTTCAACCGCACCGTCACACTCAAGGACAGCTTCGCCGTCGAGAGCAAGCCCAAGTCCAAGGGCCGCGTCTACACACCGGCTGAGGCGGCGCAGGAGTTCAAGATCAAGGCCGACCGCCTCCCCGAAGTCATCCGCGGCTTCGGCATTGCCGACTTCGCCTCGCGCACGCCGGCAACGCTCACGCTCGAAGAAGTACGGGCGATGAAGGACTGGCTCAAGAAGAATCCGCTGCCGAAGGCATGAGCGTTCGCCCCGCCACACCCGCAGATGTCCCCGCCGTCCTCCCGATGGTCGCGGAGATCTGCGCCATGCACCAGCAGCTCGACCCGCAGCGCTACGACATGCTCCCCGATGTCGTCGAGCGCTACCGACGCTGGTTGCCGTTGCGAGCAGAAGATCCGCGCAGTGTCTTCCTCGTCGCCGAAACGCCGATCTCCGGCAGTGGAAGCAGCGCAGACAAAACCGCACCCGCGATCGTCGGTTTCCTCATCGCCACCATCGAGGCCAACATCCCCATCTATCACCGCAAAGAGTTCGGCTTCATCCACGACGTCTGGGTCGAGCCGACCCACCGCCGGACCGGCCTCGCCCGTCAACTCGTCGAAGAAGCGCTGCGCCGCTTCCGCGCCATCGGCGTTGATCAAGTCCGCCTGGAGACCGCCGCCCTCAACGACGGCGCGCGCAAGCTCTTTGCTGTCTGTGGTTTCCGCATCGGCACCATCGACATGCTGCGGCAACTCGATGATGCTGAAAATGCCTGAAACCCCTAACCTCGTTCCGCCGGAACCAGTCTCGTTCCGCTCCTACACTCCGCCCCTTATGTCATTGATCTGCACCGGAACGATCGGGATCGACACCGTCTACACACCCCACGGGCACGCCGAACGCGTCTTGGGCGGCTCCTGCACGTACTTCGCCGCCGCGGCGTCGTTCCACAGCCCCGTCCGCATTGTCGCCGCCGTCGGTGGCGACTTCGACCTGCAATACCGCGACGTCTTCAAGAGTTTCCCGAACGTCGATATCGACGGGCTCGAGACGCGCCAGAACAGCAAGACCTTCGCCTGGGGCGGGCGCTACCACGAGAACATGAACAGCCGCGAGACGCTCTTCACCGAGCTTGGCGTGCTGGTCGAGGCCCCGCCCGCGATCCCCGAGGCGTACAAAGACAGCGAGTACGTCTTCCTCGCCAACTCGCACCCCGGCGTGCAGCTCGATGTGCTCAAGCACTTCCCCAAGCGCCGCCTCGCGGTTGCCGATACCATGGATTTGTGGATTAAATCGGCCCACAAAGACCTGGAACTGCTGCTTCAGAAGGTTGATGGTCTCGTGCTCAACAACGACGAGGCCGAACTCTTCACGGGCAAGAAGAATCCTGTCACCGCCGCCCGCAAGATCCTCGCTGATCACGGCGGCCCTTCGGGCCTGCAGTTCGTCGTCCTCAAGAAGGGCGAGCATGGCTGCATCATCGTCCACCGCGAGGGGATCGCCGCTCTTCCCGCCTACCCGGCCGAGGAAGTCATCGACCCCACCGGCGCGGGCGACACCTTCGCCGGGGGCATGATGGGCTACATCGCGGCCCAGGGCGCCGCCAGCAAGACCAACAAGCCCGGCAGCTACGAGACGATCCAGCAGGCCGTCGCGCACGGAACGGTCATCGCCAGCTTCAACATCGAGAGCTTCAGCCTCACGCGTCTGCAGAAACTCAAGAAGGGCGAACTCGACAACCGCTTCAAAGAGTTCGCGAAGATGGTCCGGGTCTGATCGCGCCGCGGCACGCCGGACAGGTGCGCACCCGCTCCGCCGCCGCCGCTACCATCGGCTCACCATGCCGATCATTGTTTTTCAACACTCTCCGACCGACGGCCTCGGCCGCCTGGCCCCGATCCTCCGCGATAACGCCCATGCGCTGGAGATCCGCCACGTGGCCGCGGGCGATCCGGTTCCGACCGACTTTGCCGGCATCGACGCCCTCATCGTCCTCGGCGGGCCGATGAACGTCGGCGACAACCTGCCATGGATGGCGGCGGAACTCGACTGCATTCGCGAGGCCAACGCCCGCCAGATCCCCCTCATGGGCATCTGCCTCGGCCATCAGATGATCGCCAAGGCCCTGGGTGGCGAGGTCGCTCCCGCCGACAAACCCGAGATCGGCTTCTGCCCCGTGGATCTCACCGTCAGTGGCCAGACCGACACGATCTTCGCCGGCGTCCCCTGGACCACGCGCCAGTTCCAGACCCACGCACAGGAAGTGAAAAAGCTCCCCGACGGCGCAGTTCACCTCGCCTCCTCTGCCGCCTGCAAAGTCCAGTCGTTCCGTGTCGGCCTGCGCACCTACGGCTTCCAGTTCCATTTCGAAGCCCTGCCGAGCGATGTCGAGGCGTTCCTTGCCGATCCCTCGTGCAAGGGCGCGATGCAGCAGACCGGCCTGACCGCCGACGAAATCCGTCGCCAGGCCGCCGCGCATGCGGACATGTTCGAGCGAGCCGGCAACCGCCTGGCCGACAATATCGCCCAGTACATGTTCCCGGTGCTCGCGCGAGCGAAGTAGACCGCCGGTGACGTGATAGACCCGGGAGTGATCAGTTCGGCGATTAAGTGATCCGTGGCCAAGCGCAAGCCCAAACCCGTGCCTGTCGCGCGACCACCGGCCGATCCCGCCGTGGCGATGTCCCTCAGGCTGACGCCGCCGGAGGACTACCTCCTCGCGCGTGACCTCTGCTCCTACGGCTACTACCTGCTGGAGCCGAATTTCTGGGATGTGCGCACGCAGCGCTTCCGGCGCGTGCTCGATCTGGGAAAGCGTGCGGTTGCCGTGCTCATCAGTCAGCCCCGCGCCAAGCCCGGCGCATCGCTCAACGTGCACATCGACACCAAGCTCACTGCGCCTGAGACTGCCGAACTCCAGCGCCAACTCATCCGCATGCTCCGACTCGACGAGCCGGCCGAGACCATCGCCGCATTCCACGCTGTGGACGACCGTTGGGCCATGGGCGGCCGCGGGCGTGTCTCCCGCTCGCCCACCATGTTCGAGGATGTCATCAAGACCGTCACGAGTTGCAACGTCACCTGGCCGAGTACGGTTTCGATGAACCGCAAACTCTGCTTCGTCGCCGGCCGCCGTTCGACCAGCGGCCTCCCTGCCTTCCCCACCGCGAAGAAGCTCGCCTCGATGCGCCCTGCCACGCTCCGCGCCCGGTGCGGCGTCGGCTACCGCGACGGCCGCATCGTCGAACTCGCCAAGCTCTTCGTCAAGGGCAAGATCGATGTCGCGTGGTTCGAGAACCCGGCAACACCCGACGAGGACGTGCGCAAAGCGCTCCTCGACCTCCCGGGGATCGGCCCCTACGCCGCGGCCAACATCATGCAGCTCCTCGGGCGCTTCGGCCACCTCCCGCTCGATACCGAGAGCGTCCGCCACGGCCGCACTGTGCTCGCGATGCGCGGCAGCGGCAACTCGATCATGAAGCGCCTCCACAAGCACTTCGCCCCCTTCGGCGAGCACCGCTTCCGCAGCTACTGGTTCGAGCTGTGGGCCTTCTATGAATCCAAGCGCGGCCCCTCGCACACCTGGGAACGCGAGACCACCGGCAAGAGCTTCACGGCCGCGGCTCTGAAATAACCGACTTCAGCAGCGTGTCGCTCAGGCTTCCGCCCCGATGACCTGCGCCTTGGCCGCAAGGTCGGCCGGCTTCTCGTACCAGAACGGGCCGACGGCCAGGCTGTCCATGCGTGTGCGGGCGAAGCACGCGATCGCTTGCTGCGGCGTGTGCACGATCGGCTCGTTCTCGTTGAAGCTCGTGTTGAGCAGCACGGGGATGCCCGTACGTGCATCGAACGCCTTGATCAGGTCGTAGTACAGCGCGTTCTGGTCGCGGCGCACGCTCTGCACACGGCCGGTGTCATCGTCGTGGTTCACCGCCGAGAGCTTCTGCCGCCACTCGGGGCGCGTCTTGTAGACGATGTTCATGAACGGCACGGTGTGCGAGCCCTCGTAGACCTGGCTCAGCTTCTCTTCCAGGATCGCCGGTGCGAACGGCCGGAACGGTTCGCGGTTCTTGATGCGGGCGTTCAGGATCGCCTTCATGTCCGGCCAGTTCGGGTTGGCCAGGATCGAGCGGTTGCCCAGTGCACGCGGGCCCCATTCCTCGCGCCCCTGGAACCACCCGACGATCTTGCCCGAGCACAGCGCATCCAGCGCGTGCTCGATGAGCTGCTCGCGCGTGCATTTCTTGAACGCGAACCCGCTCTCACGCACCGCCTGCTCGCACTGCTCGTCGGTCCAGCCCGTGCCCCAGTAGGCGTTGATCATCTCCGGCACGCGCGGCACGCCGAGCTTGGCGTGCAGCACATACGCCGCAGCACCAAAGCCCGTGCCGTCATCACCCGCCGCCGGATGGATGTAAATGCGATCGACGATCTTCTCCATCACCAGCCGGCCGTTGGCCACCCCGTTGAGAGCGCACCCGCCCGACAGCACCACGTCGCGGATCCCCGTGTGGGCGATGGCGTCCTTGACGATCTCGAGGTACACCTCTTCGAACCGCTTCTGGATCGACGCCGCCATGTCGTTGTCACGCTGCGTCAGCGGAGCCTTGCGGTGACGCCCGGGGCCGAAGAGCTTCTCCACCGCGTCGGACCACATCCGCGGCATCATGATCTCACCGTCCACCACCGCGCCGAACGTCCGCTCGGCGTGGTCGGAGACTTTCGAATAAGTTGTGAAGTACTCGGGGTTCAGACGCACGCCCTTGGCCGGGTCCCACCATACAAAACGCCGCAGCTCGTCGAGGTACTTGGGCTGGCCGTACGCCGCCAGCCCCATCACCTTGTACTCCTCGCCGAACTTGTTGAACCCGATGAATCCACACAAAGTTGTGTAAAAGATGCCCAGCGAGTGCGGTGGGTGCGTGCGGTGCAGCACGTCGATCTTGTTCCCCTCGCACCGGCCCAGCATTACCGAACACCAGTCGCCCGAGCCGTCGATGCTGACCGCCGTGGCCCGCTCGAACGACGAGCAGAAGAACGAACTGGCGATGTGCGCCAGGTGGTGCTCCACGTTGTGCGTCGTCGCGCGGAACTGCACGCCCGGCACGCCGATCTGCTCCGCCAAGCTCGCCACCGCCTCGGACTTCTCGCGGTTGACGCCCATCCTCACCAGCGCCATATCGAAACCCACGCGCGGGTTCTTGGCGATGAACGCCAGCTTGGCGCCCTTGTTGGCGTACGGGTCGCGGGCCAAGGCCACATCGGTCACGTCGCCGATCGAAGCGCCGGCAATCCGCAGGACCTCCTTGATCGCCTCGCGCGGGAAGACCGCGCAGTGCTTCAGCCGGTTGATCCGCTCCTCGCAGATCCCCGCGATCACCCCCGACTTGTTCATCAGGACCGCCGAAGAGTCCGGGTGCGACGAGTTGAGCCCGAGGACGAGTGGTTCCATGGTCTAGGCCGCCGACTAACAGGTCAAAAAAATGGGAAGGACGATGCTAGGTGCAGGGCCTTTCACCGTCGCCCCGACCGACCGCTGATAACGAATCCTGTACATCGGCCCCGCCCCGACCCCGAATCACCCCGGACCACCCGGTTGCGGCACGCCGACAGCGACTCTTCGCGCAGTTCTTGCTTCAACCCCGCCCGGGGCCAGAATTTTTGCCCGCCGCCCGGGCGGCAAAGTCCTGCAAGGGGGCGACACCCCAGTCTCCGGCCCGTAGCGCCCGGATCGCCTTCACCGCCGCCATGGCCCCGGCGATCGTCGTGATCATCGGAATCCCCAGCCGGACCGCTGCCGAGCGGATCTTTCCCTCGTCGGTCTGCCACCCGGTCCGGGTGGGGGTGTTCAGGACGAGCTGGACCTTGCCGTCGGTCATGGCGTCGATCACGTTCGGGCGCACGCCCGCATCCAGCTTGGGCAGGATGGTCGTCGCCACCCCATGCTGAGCCAGGAATCCCCCCAGCCCGCTGGAGGTCGAAATCTGGAACTCCATCTCGCGGAGCTGGTTGGCCAGTTCGAGTGCCGCCGGGCGGTCGCTCTCGCGCACCGAGAGGTAGACGCTCCCCTTGGTCGGCAGGTGCAGCCCGCCGGCCATCTGTCCCTTGGCGAAGGCGACCGGGAACGACTGGTCGATGCCCATGACCTCGCCGGTCGAGCGCATCTCCGGCCCCAGCACCACATCCACACCGGGGAACTTGCTGAACGGGAAGACGCTCACCTTTACCGCGAACGAGCCGTTGTCCGGCAGGTCCTGCACGCCGAGCTGGTCGAGCGTCTTGCCCATCATCACCCGCGCCGCCAATTGCGGGAACGCCCGGTGCTTGGCCTTGCCGACGAACGGCACCGTGCGGCTGGCTCGCGGGTTTACTTCCAGGATGTAGATCTCGTCGCCCTTGATCGCCAGTTGCAGGTTCATCAGCCCGTTCACCGACAGGGCCTTGGCCAAGTCGTGGCCGATCTGCTTGATCCGTTCCACCATCGTCGGCTTGAGCGACCACGGCGGGATCGTGCACGACGAGTCCCCCGAGTGGATCCCCGCCTGCTCGATGTGCTCCATCACCCCGCACACCACCGACCGGCGGCTCCTGGCATCCGGGAAAAGCCCCGGCTCCAGGTACGTCGGGAGGTAGTCGGCGATGACGTCGACATCGACCTCCGTCGCGTCGTCGAGGAACCGGTCGATCAGCACCGGCGCATCGTCCAGGTCGCTGATGAGCGCCGCGTTGGTCATGTAGCTGTTGAGCGACCGCTCGTCGGAGCAGATCTCCATCCCGCGCCCGCCCAGCACATAGCTGGGCCGCACCAGCACCGGGTAGCCGATCCGCTTGGCGATCGCTTGCGCCTGCGCCAGCGTCCGCGCGATCCCGCTCGGGGGCTTCTCCAGCCGCAGTTTGCTCAAGAGCGCGTCGAAGCGGTCGCGGTCTTCCGCCAGGTCGATCGAGTCCAGGCTCGTGCCCAGCAGCGGCACGCCGGCCTTCACCAGCCCCGCGGCCAGGTTCAGCGGCGTCTGCCCGCCGAACTGCACGATCACACCGTGCACCTTTCCGTTGCGACGCCCGTTGCTCCCATTTGGCAACCGCTCCAGCGGCGCGCCGTTGAGCCGCTCGATGATGTTCAGCGTGTCCTCGAGCGTCAGCGGCTCGAAGAACAGCAGGTCGCTGGTGTCGTAGTCGGTCGAGACCGTCTCGGGGTTGCTGTTGACCATCACCGACTCGAAGCCCTCGACGTCGGCGGCGAACGCCGCGTGGCAGCAGCAGTAGTCGAACTCGATCCCCTGGCCGATGCGGTTGGGCCCGCCGCCGAGGATGATGACCTTCCGCTTGTCGCTGACGCGCACCTCGTCGTCGATCACCGGCCTGCCCGCCACGGTGAACGGCCGCTCGTAGGTCGAGTAGTAGTACGGCGTGACGGCCGCGAACTCCGCGGCGCACGTGTCCACCAGCTTGTACACCGGCTCGACGCCCAGGCTCTTGCGGTGCTTGCGGACTTCCAGC
>JBOHNM010000048.1:0-25556 GCA_050730675.1 Phycisphaerales bacterium
GCGGGTGACGAGGTTGCACTGGCCACTTACAACGATGCCGTTCTTTGCGACTCCGCTGTTGAGCTGCTGCACGGAGCACTCGCGCACCACGCACGCGTTCCCCACGATGTGGATGCCGAAGGCGCCGCCCGTAGCCGAGCCCAACGTGTTCATCACGCTCGATTGCTCGACGACGGAGTTGTTCCCTTGGACCCGAATCCCCAGGGTGATCGGCGCCGCGTCATCGCCGCCGATGTCCGAGAGCGTGCATCCGCGGATGCGGACGTTGTTGCACCCGAGAAACGTGCTGATGCCGTGGCCGCACGTGGTGACCACGATGTTCTCGAAGAGCAGGCTCGAGCTGTTGGCCTCGACGCGGACCGCGATCGTCACCTTGTTGATGATGCCGTTGCGAACAATTACGTTGAAGATTCCTGTATTGATCAGGATTCCCGCCCCCCCCGTCCCCGGACCACCGCCGACCACCCGATAGCCGTTGAGGTCGAGCGTGACGCCCGACGCGGCGATCGTGATCGCGACCGTCTGGCCCGTGACGTCGATATTGCCCGTGAGCACGTAGCTCCCCGGCGCTGAGATGGTGATCGGCACCGTCCCGCCTGCGATCGGGATCCGTCCCTCCGCCGCGCCGTTGGCCGTGATCCTGTTGTAGATCTCATCGAGTGTGTGATTGGTGGGCGCGACCGCGCCCGCCGGCGGGCTGAGCGGCCCGGCCTTGGCCATCGCGGCCAGCGCGCTCATCCCCGCAACACCTGCCACGCCCAGCAGGGCCCGACGTTCGATCTCGCTCATGGACAAAATCTACCACGCTGGCGGCGAGCCGGCCAGCAATTTTTCCGCCACGCTCCTCGCCTCGATTGTTCTGTGCCTTGTCATCGACCCTGTGCCAGCGGGTGACCCGGTGCCTATCCGCCATCGGATGGCGGGCAATGGCACTGCGAGCACGCGTTTGACAGCTGTGCCGTCACGCACCCAGCACGCCTTCACTCCACTCGGCCGGATGCTGTTGAGCTGGCGCCTTTCAGATTACCCGATCTTCCTTGGGAATTCCCAGCGCCGGCCGCACATCCAGCGGCACGAGCACTTCCTTGCCGGCCTTGGTCTCGATCAGGTGCTTGGCCGTCTCGGGGTCCACAAAGTCGGAGTGGCAGCTCGCCTTGGCGGCGTCGGCACCCACGGCCTTCTTGGTCTTGCTCGCGAGCTTGTGGATCTCGTCGGGACTCAGCACCCCGCGCTTGGCGAGGATTTCCTGCTGCTCGGGGGTGAGGGCGGCGGACTTCAGCGGGGCGCCGGGTTTGCCACCCGCGCCGATGCGTTCGTACCCCTCGGCCTTACCGCTGACGAACTCGACGATCTCTTTCGAGATGCGGACGCTGCACCAATCGTGGCCGCACATGGCGCAGAAGTCGGTGTCGACGTCCAGGTCCTCGTCGTGGTAGGCGCGGGCGGTGTCGGGGTCGAAGCTGAGCTCGAAGTGCTTCTCCCAGTTCAGCGCGGCGCGGGCCTTGGTCAGCTCGTCGTCGCGGTCGCGCGTGCCGGGGATGCCCAGCGCCACGTCGGCCGCGTGGGCGGCGATCTTGTAGGCGATGCACCCTTGCTTGACGTCGTCCTTCTTCGGCAGGCCCAGGTGCTCCTTCGGCGTCACATAGCACAGCATCGCCGCGCCGTGGTAGGCCATGGAGGTGGCGCCGATGCACGAGGTGATGTGGTCGTAGCCGGGGAACATGTCGGTG
The DNA here is from genome assembly GCA_050730675.1 of Phycisphaerales bacterium. GTDB lineage: Bacteria > Planctomycetota > Phycisphaerae > Phycisphaerales > UBA1924 > JBOHNM01. Next base: position 1,731 of record JBOHNM010000048.1, read on the forward strand.
ACGAGCGGGCCCAGGACGTAGAAGGGCGCGCCGTGGCAGAGCGTCCGCTGGATCTTGGCGTTCCACTCGATCTGGTCGAACGGCACGTGGCCGGGGCCCTCGATCATCACCTGCACGCCCTTGCGCCAGGCGCGTTCGGTGAGCTCGCCGAGGGTCTCGAGCTCGGCGAGCTGGGCATCGTCGGTGGCGTCGGCGAGGCCGCCGGGGCGGAGGCCGTCGCCGATGGAGAACGTCACGTCGTACTGGCGGAGGATGTCGCAGATCTCCTCCCAGCGCGTGTACATGATGTTCTCCTGATTATGCACCAGCATCCACTTGGCGAGCAGCGAGCCGCCGCGGGAGACGATGCCGATGAGGCGGTTCTTCACATATTTGAGGTGGGTGCGGCGGACGCCGGCGTGGATCGTGAAGTAGTCGACGCCCTGCTTGGCCTGGTGGTGCAGCGAGGCTTCGATCGTCGGCCAATCCAAATCCTCGATCTTCTTGCCGATGATCATCGAGTAGATGGGGACGGTGCCGATGGGGACGGTGCTCTCACGCAGGATGGCGGCGCGGCAGGCGTCGAGGTCGCCGCCGGTGGAGAGGTCCATGACGGTGTCGGCCCCCCACTTCTCGGCCCACTTGAGCTTTTCCACTTCTTCATCGGTGCCGCTGCTGACGGGCGATGCGCCCATGTTGGCGTTGACCTTGGTCTTGCTGGCGCGGCCGATCGCCATCGGGTCAAGCTTGTGCCGCAGGTGGTTGATGTTGGCGGGGATGACCAGGCGCCCGGCGGCGACCTCATCACGGACGGCCTCAGCGCCCTTGCCCGGGAAGAGGATGTTGAAGTGCTCCTCGCGCTCGGCGACGCGGCGCATCTGCGGCGTGACGATGCCGAGGCGGGCGGACTCGAGCTGGGTGATGGGCGTGAAGCCGGGCGGGGGCGTGACCTTGCGGGTGATACCCCGGCAATCGGTGAAGGTGTACGACTCGCACGCCATGCAAGGCGCGGAGGCGCAGGGTTTGGCGGTCTCTGTCGCCGCGGCGTCGAGGGTCTCGACTTCCCAGTCCGCCGGCATGAAGTCCCACGCGGTCTTCTCGCTGGGCGCGGGCATGCCGGGGGTATCGGGGCTCGCGAACATCAGCGGGCCGCCGATATCCGGCGCGAGCGCGAACGAGCCGGGCGTGGTGACGCCGGGCGTGCGGCCGGGGCTTTTGGCGCCGTGGAGGGGGGCGCGGAAACGGTGAAGGACGGAGTTGCTGGTCGTCATGGTCGCGTTCCCTACGCCGGTATGAGCCGGATCAGGTTCCACGGGTGCTTCTCAGTCCGAGCGACGGTTGCGCGGACGCCCCGAGCGTTATTCCAACAATCATAGATGTCGTGCGGCGTCGGCTCCCGACGGATCTACGAACCCGCAAGCGGCCCATCCTGCACCGGTCGGAGGAACTCGATGCTCACGGGATTCTCAATGCACAACCAGTTGTTCAGAATGTCACGGGCAACCGCCCGTTGCTCGGTCAGAGCCGTGGCCAGGTACAGGAGCATCTCTTCCACGGTGCATCGAAACGACTCGCCGCGAGGACTGCTCCACTCCAGAGTCTCTCCCAGCCGCGACTTCGAGCGGCCGAGGACGCTGTCCATTTCATCACAGGTCGCAATCACCATCGACATAAGGCCGTGCGGTGTGTGGGTCGTCGATGCGACTACGTTGCCATGAGCATCCGTCTGCACCAGCGACCGACGCGGCCGACTGCATTCGATGCGATCGCACCCACCCTGCATAAGCCCGACCGCACTGACCATGGCGTCATGGAACGACCCGAGGCCGTAGCCATAACGGCGATGAAAGTCGGGCTTGGTCAGATTGCGCGCGGCGCCCGCCAGCACGGTCATCGCCCACCGGTTGTGCTTGAACAGGATGCCGTACGGATCTGAGCTCATAGGAAGCTCACACGATCACCGGCGGCGACTCAACCTCCGCCTGCCAATCCACGGTGCACGGATCGGGCAACTTGTCGCTCAGCCCCGGCACATTCAGGTGGCGGAGCATGTTGAGGACCTGAGCGCGGTGGTGCATGCCGTGGGTGCAGACGTGGACGAGGACCGCCGCGCGGGTGAAGGTGTGACGCTTGGTCTTGCCCCCCTCGCCGGGCCAATCGAGCGTGATGATCGTGCCCAGCCCGCCGGGGGCCGCACGCCACTTGGCGGCGATGGCCGCGAGTTCGCGCGAGGCGTCGTCGAGGAGTTTCAGGAGGTCGTCGACGGAACGGTCGGCGAGTTCGGTAGGGATATCGGGGCGCTCGACAATCCTGTGCAGCGCGGGGCGCGGCGGGCGGTTTTCCAAACGGTCGGCCCAGCGGCGCATGGTGCTGACCATGTGCGTAAGGGTCTCGTGGAGCGCGCCGAGGCCGATATCGAAGCGGCGGTGGAACTGCTCGTGGCTGAGCGGGCGGCACAATTCCAGCAGCTTGCGCGTGCCCCAGGTGTCGTGCGCGAGCAGGATGGTCAGGATGTCGGAGGAGAGTTCAGCCATGGTCGCGTTCCCTACGCCGGTGCGAACCGGATCAGGTTCTACGGGTGCATCTCAGCGGTCGGAACGCACTCGGCACTGGGCATCAGGCACGAGGGCGATCCGGCAGCGCCCCGAGCGAACGGGCAAGGATAGCAGTGCGGCTTGGCGTCAGGAGTGCGGGGAGGTTGCGGGCGGAGCGGCATTTGGCTTCAGCCTTTGGCGCGGTGGTACAAGTCCGCCAGCGCTTCGCTCAGCATCGGGAACTGAAACGTGAACCCCTCCTCACGCAATCGTCGCGAGACGATGTACCGTCCGTAGAGCGCTAGTTCCGGATCGGTTCGCACCAGCAGCGGGGCGCCGAGCCGCACCATCCACGCCGCGGCGGGGAGGCCGACGCCGAGGGCACCAAGGCCGCTTGCGTGGCGGCGCAGCTCGCGCATGAACTCGCGGTTGGAGACCGGGCTTGGTGCGGTGGCGATGTACGCACCGCGCATCGAGGCATCGGTCAGCGCCCGCTCAAAGAGCCGGTTCAGGTCCAACTCGTGGATCCAGCTCATGCCTTGGCGACCGTGGCCCACTGTTCCCCCGAAGCCGAGGCGCGCCAGCCGCCCGAGCTTGCCGAGCGCCCCGACTCCGCCCGTGTTCGGCCGCCCGATCACGAAGCTCGTCCGCAACACGACGCCGCGCTGCGTCCCGCCCGGCAGCACTGCCGCAGCGAAGGCCTCCTCCCACGCGCGGCCAACTGTCGGTGCGAGCCCGTAACCGAACGGCGAGTCCTCATCGCACACGGCCTCCGGCGGGTCGCCATAGATGTGGGCCGTGTTCATCTGCACCCACACCGGCGGCGGGGAATTCACCGCTCGCACGGCCGCGCCGAGGATGCGTGTGGCTTCCACGCGCGACCGGAGAATCTCGTCGCAGTGGTCCGGGGTCTTGATACAGTCCACAGAGCGGCCGACGAGATTGACGACCCCCGCCGCGCCGTCGAGTTCCTTCGTCCACGGGCCGATCGTGCGGGCGTCCCATGTGACCTGCCGCCACGGGCCGCAACCAGCACCCTTGCCGCCGCTCGCACCCGCGGCTCGCCGCGAGAGCACGACCACTTCATACCCGAGTTCCGTGAGATGCCCCGCGAGCGAAACGCCCAGAAAGCCGCTTCCGCCGGCGATGACGATCCGGCCGTGTTGAACGGGCACGCCCATGCCCGAGCATAGTTGATGCCACCGACGCCCGGCGCGAAGCCCCGCAAACGCGCGATTTTCGTGTACGCTCCAATCTGTTCACGGAGCCCGACGTGCCGACGCCCTCCAAATTCCAGACCATCCTCTGCTGGGTCGTCGCGTGGGCCTTTCTCCTTGGCGGCACGGCCCTCTTCGTCTATCGCGCGCCGATGCGCATGAATTGGATCGGCACCAACCTCGACGCGGGCCTCCTCCCCATCGGCGGGCGCATCTGGGCCTCCGGCGGCAATCCCTACGACCTCGACACCAACGCCAAGGCCTGGCTTGAGGTCGGCGGTCCGCCCGACCGCAACACCGCCGATCGCGGACTCGGCGCGTTCGTCTTCCCGCCATCGGCGTACGTTCTGGGCGCGCCGCTCGGACAGTTTTCCATCAACACGTTCCGGCCGATCTGGAATTGGTTCTGCGTCTTGGCCTTCATCGCCGACTGCCTGCTAGTGCTGCGGCTCGCGCGTGTGCCGCTGCGCTCGGAGTTCGGACTCATCGGCCTCGGCCTGGCCCTGGCGATGACGCCCTCACACACCTGCATCGCGCTGGGTCAGACCGCGACCGTCGTCCTCCTGACCGTGCTCGGCGGCATCAGCGTTCGCGAGGCGGGGCGACCCTGGCTCGCGGGGCTGTGCTTCGGACTCGCGTGCTGCATCAAGCCGCAGATCGGGCTGATCTTCGCGGCGTACGAACTCGGGCGCGGGCGCTGGCGGATCACACTCGGCGCCGGCGTCACGTTCGGCGCGCTGATGGCGATCGGGCTCATCCGCATGAAAGTGGCCGGCATCGACGGCTGGAGCGCCTGGCTCGCCAACTCGCGGGCGCTGCTGGAGGTTGATGCCAACCCCCTCGCCGGCCCGCGTGCCGCGCACGCGATGATTGATCTGGCCTCACCCATCGCCGTGCTGCTGGGGCCGACGGGGCTTACGACCGCGCGGTTAATCGCGCTGGTCGCCACAGGCCTGGCCGCGGGGCTGTATGCCGTCATCGACCACCGCCGTGGCGGCGCTCGCGCCGAGGGCCGCCCGGAATTGCTGTCGGCAGCCGCGGTCAGTCTCGTGATGCTGCTGGTGGCTTACCACCGCCTCTACGACGCGGTCTTCCTGATCATCCCCCTCGCGCTCGCTCTTTCGCAGCTTCAGCGTTCGGACAACCGCGGCTGGATCACCCTCCTGCTCCTGGTCCCGTTCTTCGCCCCCGGCGGCTCGATCCTGGTCATCCTCGGTGAAGAGGGGTTTATCCCTGCTTCCATCTCCAGCGTCAAGTGGTGGACGGTGCTCTTCGTCCAGCACGAGACATGGACGCTGTGCCTGTTGCTGGCGTGGTGTATCTTCCTGCGTCGCAAGTGGCCGGGGGGACAATCGGATGAGACTGCCGTACTCGCGGCAAGCCCCCCTTCGCTCATCAACAAGGGAGCGGCGTCCGCATGATCTGCACCTCTGTGTTCGCTGCATGCGCCCTTCTCGCAGTGGCCTCGTCGGTGACGCAGCCCGTACCCGCGGCTCCCGACGCACGCAACGCCCTCCTCATCATCGCCCCCGCCTCTTTCGAGAGCGCCCTCAAACCTTTCATCGACCACAAAAAGACGTCACTGCCCACGACCTTTACCGCGCTCGATTCCATCCTCGGTTCGAACCCCGGCGCCGACGACCCCGAGAAGCTCAAGCACGCCCTGTTCGACGCCTGGAAGTCGCGCTCGGTCCGCTATGTGCTCCTGGTCGGCGATGCCGATGTCATGCCCGTGCGCTATATGGTCCTCGACCGCGTCACCGCGCCGGCCTTCGACTACGCCTTCTACCCGTGCGACCTGTACTACGCCGATGTCGCACGCGACGACGGCACGTTCGACGATTGGAATGCACAGAAGGAAGGTTTCCACGCCGGCTACTTCGGCGAGGTCCAAGGCGAGAAGAACAAGTCCGATCCCGTCAACTTCGACGCCGTCAGCTACAAGCCCGAGCTTGCCCTTGGACGCTGGCCGGTCGGCACCGCGGATGAAGCACGCGCCCTGGCCGCCAAAACCATCGCTTACGAGAAGGGTTTGGCAGCGGGCGACAAGCCGGGAGCCGCCCGCGCCGCGCTCCTCATGATCGGCGGCTGGGTTGATGCACGTCCTCGCATGGACGCGATCGCTGCGATGCTCCCGCCCCGCTGGACCACCGACCGACTCTACTACCACGATGGCAAGGACCCCGCGCCCACACCCCCGCCCGACGAGCAGCACATCGTTGACCTCCTCAACTCCGGCCTGGGTCTCGTCCTCCACGCGGGCCATGGCGCTGACGACCGCTGGGAGGGCTCCCTCTCCAGCGCGAGCATCGCCAAGCTGAAGAACGCCGATCGCCTGCCCATCATTCTCTCGGCCGGCTGCTCCACCGCCCGCTTCGCCACGCTCCCGCCCTACGAGGGGTACGCCGACGCCGCGGGAAAGGAACACAAGGGCACTAACTCCGGCGAGGTCTTCACGAAGCCCCCGCCGCCACCATCCTGCTATGCCAAGGGCAAGCACAACCTCACCGGCCTGGGCGAGCAGCTCCTCCGCGCCGGCCCCAATGGCGCGGTCGCCTACATCGGCTGCAACACCGGCAGCCAGCCCTGCGGCGTCACCCTGCTAGAGGGATTCGCCGACGCCACGAGGCGTCGCGAGCGCATCGGCGACTGCTGGGCTGACGCGGTCGCGTACTACTACGACCATGAGCACCTCGGCGCCATCAAACCCACCGAGGATTGGTACCCCGCCAGCATCTTCTTTCAGGGCATGAAGTTCATGCTCTTCGGCGATCCCTCAGCGCCGATGCCCGCCGCGAAACCGTGATCACTTCGCGTCGATGCCCATCTCGCCGAAGTACCGTGAGATATCAAACGCCACCTTTTTCCCACCCGGCATCGTAAAGACGTCCTGCGGTCCTTTGGCGCCCTGCACCAGCGACTGGCGATCGAACGGCAGGTTGTGCATGCGCAGGTACTGGTGCTCTTCCGCGACCGAGTTGGCGATCAATGGATCGACGCCGAACCGCGCCGGCGGCGGCGCGACGCCGCACGCCACGCCGAAGACCTTGATCGCCGGGTCGGGACCGATGACCCCCTTGGTTCCCTCGGCTTCGTCGCCCGCGCGAATCCCGGCGCCGTCGAGCTTGGCGCGATCCCCATAGGTCACCGATCCGTTCGCATCGACGGTGATTTTCGGATCCACGACGGTCACCTGCGGGACGTCGAACTTCAATTCCGCTTTGCCGTCGGCATCCCGGAACAGTCCGGCCGTGCATCCGAACACCACCTCGTGGCTGAAACGCGAGAGCAGCTTTGGGTCGCCGCTCGCCATGCTTGCGCACGACACGAAGATGTTGTTACGGACCACCGGCCCCATAAACGCGTCGCGCCCGCCCAACACCACGACACCCACCGACTTGCACGAAACAAACAGGTTGTTGCGCACCAGCGCGCTCGTGCCCGGCACGATCCGAACGCCCTCCTGCGTGCCGTCGAACAGGTTGTTCCGCACGTATGGGGACCCGATGGCAAACACGCCCACGCGACCGCCGCGGAACCGGCACCCCCACACCGTCGGGCTCCCGTCGGCGATCGCCCGGACGCCGATGTCGCAGTCGATAAAATCGCAGCAGACCACATCGGACAGCGGTGCGCCCATCAATGCCGCGGCCTCCGCCAGGCCTTCGAACCGCACGCGCTCGAGGCGCACGCCCGCCATGGTGTTGACCCCTCGCCGGGTCTCTTTCGCGCCACGGATCGTCACATCCTTGATGACGACGGCGTCGCCCTCGCAACTCACGGCCGAGAATCCGCTCGCGATGATCACCGACTTGCCCGCCCCTGCGCCCTTCAGCGTCACGCCTTCGCCCAGATGCACATCGTCTTTGAACTCCCCCGCCTCAAGAACGAGCATGTCGCCGGGCTTGGCCCGCGCTGCCGCCGCCGACACGGTCTTGTCGCCCGCCTTGACCGCGATCTCTTCGGCAGAGCACACCGAGACCAAGCAGGACATCACCACCGCCACGAGTGCCTTGTGCATGGTTGCCTCCGTTGCCGGCAGTATACAGAGTGCCTTGTGCCATCCCATTCGTGTGCGCCGGTGATTTCCACTGGAGCGGCACCTCGCCGCAAGCGGATCATCCGCAACAACTTGGTGGACGCCGCGGTGCTTTTCCAGCCGCTCCAGATCACCGCCGCCTCGCTCACCCCGGGCCACAATCCAGATTTCCGGGGTCCGCCAGAGCACCCCATAGGCGCTGCGGAGATGGCGCTGTACACTCGCATCGTCTGAGGCCCCGGCATTGCAGGCGGGCGCTGCAGCACTTGGAGTCCTCCGATGATCGCGCCGCGAATCGCTCTCACTCTCGTTGCCGTCGCCTTCGCCGGCCTCGCTCTGGGTATCGGCCAGTCCGCGCAGCCCGCCGCGCCGACACCTCCGCCCGCCCCGGCCCCCGTGCCCATCCCGACGCCGGCGCCCACGCCGCCGGTCAAGCGCCAACCGATGCCCCCGGCCGTCCCACCCAAGCCGGACAGCAAGCCCGCCGATGTGACGCGTTTCTCCTTTCTCACCGGCGCCTGGCGCGGCTACATCGGCAGCGAGCTGGTCGAAGAGGTCTGGTCCGCCCCCAGCGGCAACCACCTCATGGGCATGTTCCGCTGGATGGGCCCCGACGGCAATATCCGCATGTCCGAGCTGCTCAGCATCACGGGCGAGCCGGGCGTGGCCCGCCTGCGCCTCATGCACTTTGACCCAGCCCTGCGCACGCGCGAACCCGGCGACAAGCCCCTCATCCTGCGCCTGGCGATGATCGACGGTGACCGGGCCGAGTTCGTCGCCGAGGAGGCGGAGTCGCTCGAGCGCGTGGTCTATCAGCGCACCGGCGATGAACTCGCCATCGACGTGATCTTCAAGCAGGGGGACAAGCCGCGCAAGCCGCTGCAGTTCCGGTTGACGCGCTCGGCGCTTGACGCCAAGTGATCTGCTCCGAGGGATTCTCCCATCGAACGCGAAGCTGGTGCTTCCGCGCGCCCGACGATCCGGACGAGCCAGCGCTTCGGACCCTTCGTCACGGCCGCCTTCTTCAAGCTTGGCGGGGGTTTCGACCAATTCGCCCGCCGCTCGAGGCCCACGCTCGTTACGATGCACGGTCACTGACGACCGGAGACCCACACCCATGTCCATGGGCGCCGACGACATCATCCGCTCGCTGCGCGAGGCCGTCCGCTTCTCGCCCGACAACGTCCCCCTCCGCCAGCACCTGGCCGAGACGCTCCTCACCTACGGCCGTCTCGAGGAGGCCGAGCGCGAGCTGCGCGAGGCGATCGCCGGCGCACCCGCCAGCGCCGCCCTCAAGACTTCCCTCGCACGCGTCTACCTGCAGGCGGGCAAAGTCTCTCAGTCGCTGGTCATCCTCGAGCAGCTTGTCAAGACCGCTGCACCGATCGGTGTCGAGCCACCGCTGGCGATGCTCTATGCCCGTGTGCTCCATCGCTCCGGCCAGGCTCAGCGCGCCGGCCACTACTACAAACTGGCCGTCGATGCCGATCCGTCGCTCGCTGATGCAATCCTCGCGGCCGACCTTGCCGTCGCGCCCACCGCCGCGCCGCCCAAGTCGTTCGACGAGCCCGCGGGGCACGGCGAGCGCGAACACTCCGACGCGCCGGTTCCTGCCGCACCGACGGCCTACACCGTCGAGCGCCCCACCGTCTCCTTCGCCGATGTCGGCGGCATGGATGCCGTGAAGGAGGAGATCCGCCTCAAGATCATCTACCCGCTCCAACGCCCCGAACTCTTCGCCGCCTACGGCAAGAAGATGGGCGGCGGCATCCTCATGTACGGCCCGCCCGGCTGCGGCAAGACCCATCTGGCCCGCGCTACTGCAGGCGAAGTCAAGGCCCGCTTCATCTCCGTCGGCATCGCCGACGTCCTGAACATGTGGATGGGCGAGAGCGAACGCAACCTGCACGAACTGTTCGAGCAGGCCCGCGACAGCAAGCCCTGCGTGCTCTTCTTCGACGAGGTGGACGCCCTGGGCGCCAGCCGCACCGACCTGCGCCACAGCGCCGGCCGCCAGCTCGTCAACCAGTTCCTCAGCGAACTCGACGGAGTCAACGCTGGCAACGAGGGGGTCCTGGTCCTGGCCGCCACCAACGCCCCCTGGCACATCGACCCGGCCTTCCGCCGCCCCGGCCGCTTCGATCGCATCATCTTTGTGCCTCCGCCCGACCAGCCGGCCCGCTCGCAGATCGCCCGCCTCATGCTCGCGGGCAAGCCGACGGACATGGTGGACACCGACCAGATCGCCGCCAAGACCGATGCCTTCAGCGGGGCCGACCTCCGCGCCATCGTCGATATCGCGGTGGAGGCGAAGCTCTCCAAAGCCCTGAAGACTCCTGGCGCCGGGCCCGAGCCGCTCCGCACCGCCGACCTGCTCGCCGCGGCCCGCACCGTCCGCCCATCGGCCCGCGAGTGGTTCAACACCGCCAAGAACCACGCCCTCTACGCCAACCAGAGCGGCCTTTACGACAGCGTCCTGCAATACCTCAAGCTCTCCTGATCCACATCCACAACACCATGTCCGTCGTCAACCCTCACCTCGCCCGCGCCGAGTTGCTCCTCTCCCAGGAGAGGTATGACCTGGCCGAGGGTCACGCCCGCCAGGCCCTCGCCGCCGATCCCGGCGAGCCGACCGCCCACGCCTACCTGGCTCTCTGCCTCATCCATCGCGCCGGCGCGATCGACGAGGACGACGGCCGCCCGCTGCGCGAAGAGGCCCTCAGCGAAGCCCGCGCCGCCATCGGCCTCGCCCCCGACGATCCCTACCCCCACTACGTCCTCTCGGCCGTCTGCTCCGCCCGCAACATGGAGCCCGAGGCCCTCGAATCCGCCAAAGAGTGCATCCGCCTCGACCCTGAGCGTGCCAGCTACTGGGCTCGCCTCGCGGCCGTCCACATCGATAGCAAGTGTTTCCGCGAGGCCCTCGACGCCGCCAAGCACGGGCTCTCCCTCGACCCCGACCACACCGGCTGCATCAACCTCGAGGCCATCGCCCTCCGCGGCCTCGGCAAGAAGGACGCCGCAACCGCCTCCGCAGCGAGTGCCCTGTCGCGCAACCCCGACGATCCCGACAGCCACGCCAACCTCGGCTGGGCCCTGCTCAACCAGGGCAAGTACGCCCAGTCGCAGACCCATTTCCGTGAGGCCCTCAGCCTCCGCCCCGGCTCGGAGTGGGCCCGCCAGGGAATGATCGAGTCCCTCAAGGCCCGCTGGTTCATCTACCGCATCTTCCTCGCCTACTTCCTCTTCATGGCCCGCCTCGGCGAGCGTGCCCAGTGGGGCATCATCCTCGGCGGATACCTCGGCTATCAGATCGTCGGCGCGCTCGGCCGCTCAAACCCGGCATTCAAGCCCTTCACCACGCCGCTCATCGTCGCGTACATCGCCTTTGCCGTCGGCACCTGGCTTGCCGTGCCGCTCTTCAATCTCTCTCTGCGCGTTAGCCGCTTCGGGCGTCTCATCCTCTCGCACCGCCAGACCATCGCCGCCAACGCCCTCGGTCTGAGCCTGCTCGCCGCCATCGGCGCTGCCATCGCCTGGGCTGCCACCGGCGCGGATGGTTGGGAGTTCACCACGCTCATCATCGCGCCGCTGGCCATCCCCATCGCCATCACCGGGATGGCAACCGACCGCGTGGCACTCTGGATCATGCTCGCGCTGACCGGCGCTCTCACGCTCCTCGGCGCGTTCCTGCTCGCTGCCGGCCTCGGTGTCATTCCCGTGCCCGAAAAACTCTTTACGCCCCTCATCTCGCCCTACATGCTCGGCTGCGTCCTTTCAGTAATCGCCGGCAACCTTGCCGGCTCGCTCACGAACAACCGCCGCAAGTGACCGCCGACGTATCCTCCCGCCCATGAAGCCCCCCACCCTGCTGCTGCTGGGCTCCGGCGAGCTCGGCAAGGAAGTCGTCATCTCCGCCAAGCGCCTCGGCTGTCGCGTGATCGCCGTCGATTCCTACGACAACGCCCCGGCCATGCAGGTGGCTGACGCGCGTGAGATCGTCAACATGCTCGATGGCGACGCCCTCGAGGCCGTCGTCCGCAAGCACCGCCCCGACCACGTGGTCCCGGAGATCGAGGCGATCCGCACCTCGCGCCTGCTGAACCTTGAACGCGCCGGCTTCGACATCATCCCCTCCGCCCGCGCCGCCGACCTCACGATGAACCGCGACGCCATCCGCGATGTCGCCGCCCGCAAGCTCAAGCTCCTCACCGCACGCTTCGCCTACGCCGAATCCGCCGCGCAACTCACCGATCGCATCAACGACAAGGGCGGCACCGGGCTGCCGTGCGTCGTCAAGCCCGTCATGTCCTCCAGCGGCAAGGGGCAATCCGTCCTCCGCAAGCAGGCCGATATCGCCAAGGCCTGGGACTACGCCTGCGAGGGCAGCCGCGGCGATACCCGGCGCGTCATCGTCGAGCAGTTCATCGACTTCGACTACGAGATCACCCTGCTCACGATCCGCCAACGCCCGGTCGTCGCCGGCACGAAGCTCGCCGAGAAGGATCGCACGCTCTTCGTCCGCCCCATCGGCCACCGGCAGGAGCGCGGTGACTACCAGGAATCCTGGATGCCCTGCGCCATGAAGCCGGCCGTCATCAGGCAGGCCCAGAAAATGGCCCGTGCCATCACCGCCGAGATCGCTGGCGACCGCGGCGCCGGCCTCTTCGGCGTCGAGTTTTTCGTCAAGGGCAGCAACGTCATCTTCTCGGAACTCTCGCCGCGCCCACACGACACCGGCATGGTCACGATGATCAGCCAGGACCTCAGTGAGTTCGATCTCCACGTTCGGGCGATCCTCGGCCTCCCCATCCCGGTGATCAACTACGGCTCGGGCAAGCACGCCGCGGCCGCGAGCGCTGTAATCCTCGCCAGCGAAGCCTCGCCGAACACTCCTGAATATCCCGGGCTTGATAAGGCTCTGGCTCTCAAGGACGTCCAGGTCCGACTTTTCGGCAAGCCCTCCACACGCAGATACCGGCGCATGGGCGTCGCCCTCGCCACCGCTCCTACGGCTGCCGCTGCACGCAAACTCGCCGCACGTGCGGCGGCGCTTGTCAAGGTGCGATCGATTTGAGCTACCAATCCGGTCCGAACTGCGGCGGCCCATCCAACCGCGCCCCCACCCACCCGGTCATCACTTTGCGCAGTTCGTCGTTCCACCAGAACGCCACGACGTGCCCCCCGGTCCCGGCGACATACAGGTCCGTCGGCACCTCCGCCTTGCGCGCCGCGTCCATAAGCGACAGCGCGTGCGACAGTGGGATCACATCATCGTGGACATGCACGATCAGCAGCGGTGTATTGCCCAGCTTCTCCGCGAAATCGGTCGGCTCCGGCCCCGTCACGCCGCCGAAGAAGAACCCGATCCCGGGCGCAATGTCGTTCGATACCGTCCACCAGTTGCTGAACGCGCACGCGCTGATCACCCCGGCCACCGGCGTGCCGGCCCTGGCCCCCGCCGCACCCGCGGCCATCGCGTACACGCCCCCCATGCTGTGCCCGTAGACGACAATCTGGTTCGGATCGACATCCGGCCGTGACCGCAGGTAGAACAGCGCCGCCGCCGCATCGTCCGCGAAACCCTGGTTGCTCAACTCCGCGGCGTCCGAATTGCCGAAACCGCGGTAATCAAAGATGAACAGCCGGTATCCCGCGGCGAGAAAACACTCCGCCTGCTCTGTCGAGTCCGCGTTGTCCTGTACGCCGTGACAGAAGAGCACGACCGACCGCGCGTGCTTGGCGGACAGCTTCGGCGCCTCCTTCAGCGGCGGGTACATCCGTCCCTCGAGCATCAGCCCATCGGCCGACGGGAAACGCACCACTTCCACTCCCGGAGCCGGCGCCGCGGTGATCGGCGGCCCGGCCGGGATGAAGTTCATGGTCATGCACCCCGGCATCACCAGGGCCGCGATCCCAAGCACAACTGCAAGTATGGCTCGCACGGGTGAAGCATAACCGCGTCACCGCCGCGCGATCGTCAAGACTCCGCAACCCCGGTCGAGAGCAGTTCCACCACCAGAATGTCGTCCTTGGTCGGCCCCGCCCGGTGCGCCGTGACGCGCTTGAGCACATCGGCCGCCACCTGCCCGCTCACCACCGGCCCCTGCCACGACCCCATCGCACCCTCGATCCCCTCGATCCCAAAGTCCCTTCCCTCGGCGCTCGCGGCCTCCATTGCCCCGTCGGTGTACGCCACCACCGTGTCGCCGGCGCTCAACTCGCGCTGCTCCACCGTCGCCGTGTAGCTCTCGCTGTCCAGCACGCCGAGCATCGGGGCACTCGGCCCCAGCCGCTCCAAAGCACCGCTCGCCCGCCGCAAGATCGCCGGCGGGTGCCCCGCGCTGCACCACGCCACGTGCTTGGCCACGCCCCCTTCCATCTCCACGCGCAGGCAGATCGCCGTCGCGAACATCCCCTGCGGTGCGAGGGTATTGAACGCGAACGTGTTCAACTCGCAAATCGCCTTCTCCGGCGACGGATGCTCCCCCGACGTGAAAATCCGCGTCAATTCCACGTACAGCCGGTTCACCGCCAGCGCCGCCGACACGCCGTGTCCCGTTACATCCATCACCAGCACGCTCAGCCGCTGGCGCTCGGCCGTCGGCGGGAAACTCAGCGGGTGCGCGTACAAGAAGTCCCCGCCGATCTGCCGCATCGGCTCGTACCGGTACGCCATCTTCAGCCCGCCCCGCGTCACCGGCGGCGGGAAGAGCGCCTCGTGCACCTTCCGGGCGTGGTCCAACTCCGACGAGATTTCTTCGTACCGCTTCGACAGCACCGTCCCGTGGAACGTCTCCTGGAACCGACGATACCGCCACCACGACCAGACCAGCCCCGGCATCGCCAGGATCAAGCCGATCACCACAAACAAGATCGCCGCAACTGTTGGCAGGTGCGGATGCACAAATGCCTCGAGCGCATAGGCCACCGCCAGCGGCACGATGATCCGGAAGTTCTCGCGCGGCGTCAGCGCCACCAGCAGAGCCGCCGGCAACTGGATCAACAGCAGCGAAATCAGGATCACCCACTGCTGCCCGATCGCCGCTTCCGCCGTCGGCGCCAGCGTCGCCGTCGTGATCGGCGACGCCGAGTTGTCCGTCAGCGGCACCAGCACGATCATCGCGATCCCCACCAGGATCGCCAGCAGCGTGAACATCCGCACAAGCTGCGCCCGCGTCCGCCCGCGCTTGACGCAGTACAGCAGCAGCGCCGACGCTGCACACAACCCGATGATGTCACCCGCCAGGTCCTGCCCGATCTGCATCCAGTCGTGCAGCGTGTTGTTCGGACGCGCCACGTCCTCCCACGACCCGAAGATGCTCAACGCCATCAGTGCATAGATGAACCCGCAATACCACATCAGCCGCACGCGCAGCCGCCGCGCCCGTTCGGCATCGAACTCCGCCTCGAACTCTTTCCGCACCACCGGCGGCGGACTATCGGCTTTGTTCAGCAGCTCCAGCGGCATCGCGTCCACCTTGCCCACCCGCGGCCGGCTTCCGGTACACTCCGGTCGCTCGACGCGAGCGGAGATTCTTGCATGCCCGCACACCCCATGTGGCTCCTGATCCCGATTCTTCTTCTGCTTGGCGCTTGCGCAGCCCAGTCCTCGCCCAGCACCGCGCCGGCCGCAGCCGCCCCGCTCGCTCCCGCCCCCGGCGGCTGGGCCATCGCCATCCACGGCGGCGCGGGCGTCCTCGACCGTGTCGCCCCCGCCGCCGAGCGCGATGCCTACATCGCCTCCCTCACCGCGGCCTTGAACGAAGGCCAGCGCCGCCTCGCCGCCGGCGAGTCCGCCATGGACGTCTGCGAGGCCGTTGTTCGCATCCTCGAGGACGATCCCAAGTTCAACGCCGGCAAGGGCGCGGCCTACAACGCCGAGGGCAAGCACGAACTCGACGCCAGCATCATGGACGGCAAGACGCTCAACTGCGGCGCTGTCGCCGCCGTCCGCACCGTCAAGAACCCCATCTCCCTCGCCCGCCTAGTCATGACGCGGACCAACAACGTCCTGCTCATGGGCGACGGCGCCGAGCAGTTTGCCGACGCCATGGGCGTCGAGCACGTCCCCAACACCTACTTCGATACACCTAAGCGCCTCGAGTTCTTCGAGGAATGGCAGCGTGAGCAGAAGGCCAAGCAGCCGCAGACCCCGCCCGCCGGCTCCGGCAAGGGCACCGTCGGCTGCGTCTGCCTCGATACCTCCGGCAACCTCGCCGCAGCCACCAGCACCGGCGGCCTCACCGGCAAGCGCTTCGGGCGCGTCGGCGATTCCCCCATCA
This sequence comes from Phycisphaerales bacterium, assembly GCA_050730675.1. Classification (GTDB taxonomy): domain Bacteria; phylum Planctomycetota; class Phycisphaerae; order Phycisphaerales; family UBA1924; genus JBOHNM01. Next base: position 17,785 of record JBOHNM010000048.1, read on the forward strand.
TCGGCGCAGGGTGCTACGCCAACAACGCCTCCTGCGCCGTGAGCTGCACCGGCACCGGCGAGCAGTTCATCCGCCACACCGTCGCCCGCAACGTCGCGGCCCTCATGGAGTACGGCAACCTCAACCTCCGCGACGCCGCCGCCCGCATGGTCTTTGTCAGCCTCAAGCCCGACGATGGCGGGCTCATCGCCGTCTCCGCCGCGGGTGAAATCGCCCTGGTCTACAACAGCGAAGGCATGTTCCGCGGCGCCGCCAATTCCAAGGGCCATTTCGAGGTCAAGATCTGGGAGTAAGCATGCTCGCACGATTCATCGGCTCGTCTCTCCTCACGCTGGCCGTCTGCACGCTCGGCGCCTGCACGCCGGCCCGGCACGGCCACCTCGTCGTCATCGGCGGCGGCATCAAGGAGGACAACGCAGAGGTCTGGAAGGACTTTGTCGCCGCGGCCGGCCCTAAGCCCAATTTCGTGGTCGTTCCCACCGCCAGCCAGGACCATCCCGCGGGCATCGCCAACAACTCCGCCCGCATCGGCAAATACGCTCCCAACGCGCCCGTTTCCGGCCTCTCCGACGACAACGGCCCCGATGCCGTCGCCTCCATCAACACCGCCACCGCCCTCTTCTTCACCGGCGGCGACCAGAGCCGCATCACCAAGCGCTTCCGCCCCGACGGCAAGGACACTCCTGAACGCGCCGCCATGTTCGCGCTCCTGGCACGCGACGGCGTCATCGCCGGCACCTCCGCCGGTGCCGCCATGATGTCCGACCCCATGTTCACCGGCGGCGCCAGCGAGACCGCCCTCGGCGGCAAGCCCGAACGCCGCCAACGCGATCCCGACGACGACACCGTTGTCGACGAGAACCCCGGCCCGCGCACCGCTCCGGGCATGGGCTTCTTCCCCTACGGCATGACCGATTCGCACTTCTTCTCACGCGGGCGCGTCGGCCGGCTCGTTGCCGCCCTGGAGGCCAACAAGGTCCGCCGCGGCTTCGGCGTTGCCGACAACCGCGCCCTCGGCGTTGATCTCTCCACCGGCCTCCTCACCGCCTTCGGCGATAATTGTGCCTTGGTTGTTGATGCCGCCGACCTTCAGCGCTCCGGCCTCTCGCGCAAGTCGGTCCGCATCACCCTTCTCTCTGACGGCGACGTCTACGACACCTCCACCGGCCGCGTCACCCCCGGCCACGGCCGCACGCTCACGGCCGTCATCATCCCCGAGCGCTCGCCCGCGTACGACGCCAAGATTCCCGATGCCTGGCGCCGTGACGGCGTGATCGCCGCCCTCCAACAGTGCGCCGATGGCGACGGCACCGCCCGCGCCCAGTCCGCCGCGTTCGACTTGCGCTACCGCACCGACGACCGCACGCGTTTCGGCATCGGACCCGGCGGCAAGCTCCTCACCGCTGTTGACGTCATCCTCGACATCACCGAACGCCCACAGGCTGGTTCCCCGGGTGCGCCGGGGCAACCCGGGACGCCGGGGACTGCGGGGACGCCCGGTCAGCCGGGAAAGCCGGGGGCAGGGGCGACGAAGTAGGCTTCGACCCCGGCAGTCCCGGCGGCGACAACTCCCGGATCTTCGGCCCATCCACAACCGTGAACTGGTCGTCGATCCAGTCGTCCAGCCGCAGCACGTCCGCCATGCCCCTCCGCCACCCGTCGAGCACGTAGACGTCGCGCTGCCGGATCAAGAGTTGTTCCCGGGACACAACCTTTGGATCCCACACCAGCACAGAATGATGCTCGAACAGTGTCCCGTAGCTGATGGTGATCCCCGTCGCGTCCCACCCCTGCTGCTTGATCGTCGGGTAGACCCCCTCCCACACCAGATCGCGCCAGTGGAAGCACAGCCCACGGTCAGTCTCGGTCGCGTTAACGGCGATGTTCCCCGTCCATCCCGAGTGCCAGGTGATCTTCGTGTCCGAGTTCGCCTTGGCGATGGTCTTCTCCATTGCCTTGTGGATCGCCCGCAGTTGCGACGGCATCCCCTCCGGCGGCATGGATTTGTCGGCGCACGCGCCGAGCACCGTCGACGTCAGCACCAACACCGCCACCACAACTTGGCGCAACATTCCCCGCATCACATGATCGGCCTGAACCCCAGCGCGCGGCGCAGGTCCGCGATCTCACCGGTGTGGAACCCGTTGTGGAAGACCATCCGCACCACCAGCATGCCGATGGTCGTTTGCGCCTGCCCCCACTGCACGGCCTCGTCAAATTTCGCGTCCGGAGCCGCCTTCACCGCCGCCGCGAGCCGATCGACCGCCGTCCCGAAGATCTCCGTCGCGCGATTGAGCGAAGGGAAACGATCGTGCCGCTCCTCGGGCTTGGAGTTGAAGCAGACGCTCTCGGTATCGAACACACCCTTGTCCTTGGACCCGCGCGTCCCGTCGCCGGTGACAAAGAACTCCGCCGGGAATGCCGGCTTGCCGTCGAGCTTTTCCGCAACACGTCCCATCGTGTGTGCCAAGTGTCCCAAGCTCCACGCCAGATGGTTCGGCAGGTCTGGCGTCTGCCGCACCGCCGTCACGTCGTTGAACCCGACGAGATACCGCACCACCAGGTGCTTGGAAGAAAGGACCGCCTCCGACAGAAATTCGCCACGGCTTTGCATGCCGCAAGTGTCTGTCGCCCCGGCCACGATTGCAAGTGCAGGACACCTGACCTCGTCCGCTTCTGTCAGGCCCGATTCAGTCCGGCCCGGATCAATCGGGTTTGGTCAAAAACTCCAGCCGTTCGGCCGAAAGCACATCCAGCCGCCGCGCCGCCGGAACCCGCACACCCGCGCTGCCATGGCCGCCAACCACCGAACCCAGCGGCATCGTCGCCACGTCGCCCTTTCGCGCCGCCGCGCTCAGCGCCGCCACCGACGTCGCCTTCGGTCCCTCGCTGTTCGCCAGCGGCTCCGGCGTCACCGGCCCCGGCCGCAGCGTCACCACCGCCAGCACCACCGCCGCGGCCATGCCCAGCCCGCCGCCGCACCACGCCAGCACGCGCCGGCCGCGGCCGACCGTCCGCGTCAGTTCGTCCGGCACACCGACCGCGCGGCGCGACATCTCGTCGCCCATCGCATCCAGCCGCGATTCCAGATCCTTGAGCATCGTCTCAGACATGCGACGGCTCCTTCTTCCGACCACTGAGCCGCACCGACAGCCGCTCGAGCGCACAACGATAGCGCCCCGCCACTGTGCCCCGCGGCTCGTCCAGCACCAGCGCCATCTGGTCAAACGTCAACCCGGCAAAGTGCTTCAGCGCCAGCAGCTCACGATCCTCCTCCGGCGCGGTCGCTACGGCGTCGAGCAGGTCCGGATCGCCCCCGTCCCACGCCACCATCACCTCGGCCCGCGCCGCCCCTCGCTCGCGCTGCACCCGCCGCCGCTCGCCGCGCCCCTGGTTCATCGCCGCGCGCCGCGTCGCGCTCGCCAGGTACGCCCAAACATCCCGAATCCCTTCCGCCTCCGCACGCCCGGCACTCGCCAGCCGCACGAACACCCCCTGCACAGCATCCCGCGCTGCCGCGTCGTCGCGCCCTCCCCCGATCCCCAGGATCACCCGCGCCAGCCCGATCATCCGCGGCGCCATCCGAGCCCAAAGCTCCGCCGCGGCGGCATTCTCGCCGCCGGCCATCGCCCCCAGAAGCTCACGGTCGCTGCGGATCACCGACAGTCCTCCAGACCCGAATTTCTGAATGCCGGGTCCCTTGCGCCCGGCGTCTTCTTAGATGCGAAATATCCCCGGCACAATACCGTGGATGTTTGAATACTCCACTCGCAATCGCTCAATACTGGCCGAGCTTGGCGATCGTCGCATCGAGCCCGGCCTGGCCCTTGGTTTCGGAAACCCGAACCTTGTTGAACGCAGGTCCGATGACCTTGGCCACCGTACCGAATTCTCCCGCCGACAGCCTCGCTTCGAGTGTCTTGATCTTGTCGATCGCATCGGGAACATTCCATGCCGCCGACAGCTCCGTGTAGTACCCATCCATCTTTTGCAGATCTGCTGCCAGCGAAACACCGTCCATCGCCGCGATGGCTTGCTGGGTTTCCATCTGCTTGGCCGCTTCGGGACCCTTCGAATCCAGCATCGCTCCACCGATGTCGTTCATGAGTTTTTTGCCCGCGTCGACATCCCGATATTCACGCGTCAGCCGCTGGCTCGCGATCTCCCTTTCGCTTCGGATCGCCGACATCACGCCGAAGTCTCCGGCGCGGAGCTGCTTCGCCGCCGCCAGCATCATGTCCCGCGACGCCACCGTCGGCCGCGTCGTCGTCACGACGTACACCGCCGCCTTGTCCCCGACAGCCGAGATCGCGATCGACACCAGGCTGCTGATGAGGATCCGGTCCTTCGCCACATGCCCGGCAAGCTGGTAGATCGCCGCCACGCGCTCGGCCGCATCATCCGGCTTGCCCTCGGACGCCAGCCGCTGCGCATCCAGCGCCAGCATGCGGGCCACATCCCGGCACTCGCTCAGGTGCGGCATGATCGCCATGAAGCCGTTGCTCCACTCGATCCCGAAGTCGCACTCGGGGGCCTTGCCGGCACGGATGTACGCGCCGATCTCGTCCTGCCGGCTCTTGAGCAGCTTCACGACCTCTTCGGTCGGAACCTTGTCCATCGCTGCTGGCCACACTTCGCGGATCTTGTCCCGATCCTCCTTGCTCCGCCCGATCCACTGCTTGTAATAGATCAGCGCGGCATTCGTCGGATCGGCCCACATCTCCGTGGACGCCGCGGCAACCGGCTGTGCGGCCGCAGGCTTGGCGGCAACAGTTGTTCCCTGCACATTGGCGAGCGTGAGCGTCGAAGCGATGAAGGCGAGGGCAAGCATGGGGTGTCTCCAAGAAATGAGGTAAGAGGTGTCCAAAGCAAGACACCGCCCAACCACCTCCGTTCGACGATTCTCCCCGATTTTCTGTTTCGCGTGGCAAGGCCGCGGGATTCAGCCTGCGTTCGGTATCACCCGCCCCACTCTTATCTGATCGCCCGCTCGCCTTTTGCCTCTTACCAATGCCCAGTGCCCAATGCCGAGTGCCTTCCTCACGGCACCAACGCGTACTTGTTCAACCGTTCCGGGCTGTCCACATCCACCAGCACCGCCCGCAGCCGCTTGCCCGACAGGTCCGCCGCGGCCCCCTTGAACAGGAACCGCCGCACCGCCGACTCCCCCGGCTGCAGGTTCGTCACCGTCTGCTGCTGCTCGGCGTACCCCGGTGCGGTCACCTGCACCTGCAGTGTCCGCGTGGTCTTGCCCGTGTTGGTGATCGTCGCCGACACCGCTACGTCCGGCCCATTCACGGTCGGCGTCGGCAGAGAGTTGACGGTCATCGAAAAGTCCGACAACCCCACCATGATCCGCGCGTTGAGCCGCATCGGCGGGTACGACCGCTCCGCCGTCACTTTCACGATCACGCCGATCCGCTTCTCCCCGGCCTCCTCGGTCGGCCCGAAGGCGAACGTGAACGGGATCCGCGCCGTCTGCCCCGGCCCGATCGAGAACGGCACCGGCGCCGTCGGCGAGAACGTCCACTCGCGCGAACCCCGCGCCTGCGGCCGCTCGAACCGCGCCTCGCCGGTGATCCGCACCGCCCACGGGTTGAATAGCTCAAGTTCGTGCTCATGCACCGACGCGATCGACGGCGCGAACTCCGGCTTCACCGACACGCCAGCGTTGAACCGCACCAGGTCCGCATCGACACCCTCGATGAACACCGGCTCCTGGGTGAGTGGGATCCGGAACCGCCCCGCCGCGTCCGACGGCGCGATCGAGTGCGAATTGCCGAACCCGTCGAAGACCTTCAAGTCGCTCGGGCCCAGGTACGCCTCGATGGCCGCGCTCTCGGGGCTCGCCGACTCGTTCCACGCCACCAGCGCGCCCCCGGTCCTCGCCCGCGCCCCCGGCGCCGGCGCAACAAGGAAACACCGCACGCCCGGCGACCCAAGCGACATCTCCCCCACGATCCGCCGCCCCGCCAAGTGCCGCGTCACGGCCATCCACGCCGCGACTTCCGGCGTGGGCGACATCGTCGGGTGCGAAACGCCGCGCACCGCCCATGGCTCGCGCAGCGCCAGCCGCGGCACACGGGGGGCGCTCGCGCCGTTCCGCAACGGGTCCATCGCGGCCCAGAGCAGCACGGCCCGCTGCAGCAGGTTCACCGCCCCCGCTCGCCCGTCAAACTCCGGCCCCGAGGGCTCGATCACCACCGTCGCCAATGGGCCCGACGGGTCGGTCAGCTTCCACTTCTCGACAAACGGCGCCACCGCCTCGTTGGGGAACGACGCCGGGTACACCAGCGACAGCGCCTCTACCGGGCGCTTGGCACCCTCCAGCGACGCCGGCGCCGGCCACTCCGCCCGCCACGGCAGCACGAGCTGCGGACCGGGCACAAGTTTGGAGATCGCACCCTGCAGCCTCACCAGACGCTCGTCCAGCGACGGCTCGTACAGCAGCCCCGGCGGCAGCGCCGAGCCCACCTGCCAACTCGACACCCGCTGGCCGAACCGCTCTAGCATGCCGCCGAACGCGCGCCGGACCAGGTCATCGTCCAGCGCCGCCACGCCCATCGGGTCCCCCTCGTCGAGCTTCTGCTCGTCGGCCAGGGCCCTGGGCAACCGTTCCAGCGAGATCGTCACATCCGCGCCCATCGCCAGCAACTGGTTCAGCGTCGCCTCGTACGCCGCCATCGCGCTCGGTCGGTCCGGGATCGCCAGCCATACCCCGCCGCTCCCGGTACGCCGCAGCATCTCCGCCAGCAGCGGGTACAACTCCTCCGGCAGCTCCCCCGCGTCGATCGCGAACGCCTTCACGCGCTCGTCCGCCGCCAGCACACCCGCCGCCCGCCCGGGCGCCGCGGCCCCCGGCGCCCAAACTAGGGCCGCCGTGGACGATCCGATCTCGTCCTTTGCCGGCCCGTCGATCGTCAATTCCGCCTCATACCACCCGTACAGCGGCAGCCGCGGCGACCACGTGAACTGCGCCCCGCCGACCGGCAGCACCTTCCGCTCCTGGTCCACAACTTTACCGTCGATATCCCGCGCCACCAGGTTCGTCACCAGCCCCTCGCCGCTGAGGTCCCGCACCATCACGGTCAGCGTCGGCGGCTTCCCATCACTAAAGATCCCCGCCGACGCCGCCGCCGTGATCTGCACCCGCGGCGTCTGGTACACGTGGATGTCGTCGAACCACGCCGACCCCTCCAGGTCCTGCGGCGATACCGCGTGCTTGCCCATCGTGCTCGGCGGCTCGAACTGCGCCGGCTGCAGAAGCAAGAGGTCAATCTCGATCCCCACCGCCGTTGCGAACTTCCCCGCCAGTTCCAGCCGCACCGCGGTCCACTCCCCGATCGACAGCAGCGGAACTGTCCGCACCTCGGACTCAACAATGGGTGCACCGTTCTGGTCCGTGAACCGGGCAGCAACCATTCCCCGCGCGTGCCTCAATTCGCTCGTCCGCACGAACCCCGTCACCAGATAGTCCGCCGCCGGGAAGACCGGCAGCGCCCCCGAACTCGCCCGCAGGCACGTCGCGCCGCCCTGCGTGTCCAGCCGCACCGACCACTTGCCGCCGCGCTGCACCGCCGAGTCGAACGCCGCGTTATTGAAGTTCGGGAACCCCGGTCGCGTCCGCCGCGGCGGATCGTCCTGTGCCAAAAACCAATGCCGCGGCAAGCGCTCGGGGTTGTACTCCTCGCCGCGGTCGGGGTCCTTCTCCTCGAAGTCGAACATCCGCACCACGCGCCCGGTCGCCGCCAGTCGGCGCGGCGGCTTGATCG
>JBOHNM010000049.1:0-25397 GCA_050730675.1 Phycisphaerales bacterium
GCTATCGCACGCGCCCTCATCAACCAGCCGCCGATTCTGCTGGCCGACGAGCCCACCGGCAACCTCGACCGCGCCACCGGCGGGGCGATTCTCGACCAGATCCTCGGCGTCCGGCGCGAGCATCAGCTCACGCTCGTCATGGTGACGCACGACCAGGAAATCGCCGCGCGAGCCGACCGAATAGTCAACCTTGTGGATGGACGCGTCGCGTAGGGGGCTCCGCCTCAGTCCCGTGTGAGGGATCTTTCACTTGGGGTTCAGCGGTAAGTCGCGGGTTCCGCGGTATCGTCTAGGTACACGGGCTGGAACGCCGGCCGTACCAGGAGAACCCCTATGCGTACCGCCATTGGCCTTGCCTTGATCGTCGTTGGAGTCATCCTGCTGGTCATGGGCTTCAATGCCAGCGACTCTCTAGCTTCGGATTTCTCGCGCTTCTTTACCGGCAACCCGACCGATCGCTCGATCTGGCTGCTCGTGGGCGGCGCGGCCGCCGTGGTAGTCGGCGTCGTCGTCGCGGCGCTCCCCGCCCGTGCACTTGCCCGAACCTAACTGGCTCTCCGACAGCACGCGATGCCCGGCCCTCCGCTTCACGCGCGGGCCGGCGCTTCATAGAAGCTCAGATGGAGTTCCGCGTGCCGGAAGTGCATCGCTTTCCACTCCGCGTGCGACAGCGGACCGAAGATCGGGTGCGGGTCCTTTGGCGGGCCCGCGGCCAGTCGCTCCCATGATCGCTTGCACCGTGCCCACCCCTCCTCGGTGGTGAACGGCTCGATCCCCATCGTGCCCTGCTTGATACGCGGGATCTTCACCCCCGCGGGCATCGGCCCCTCGAAGAACTTCCTCTTCTGCATCTTGATCAGCACTTTGATGATCCACGGCGGCTTGAGTTGCGGCGGGAACCCGTCGTACGCGTAGTCGATGAACGCCGACAGGTGCCCCAGCGTCGTGCCCAGCGGCCAGTTGCCGATCTGTTTGAGTGTCCCCGAACGCTCGGCGGCGACGAGCACCTCCGCATCGCGCAGCACCTCGTCCGGAGAATTGAACCGCAGCCTGCGCCGCCCCGCGACCTTGCCCGTGTCAACGCCCATGCCCAGCTCCCATCACGCCTCGTCAAGCAGCGCCACCGTTGTGAACGGCTTGCCCGCCAGCATCTCCAGGCTCGCCCCGCCGCCCGTGCTCACGTGGCTGAACTTGCTCGCCAGGCCGAACTGCTCCGCCGCGGCGGCCGAATCGCCGCCCCCGACGATGCTGGTGGCGCCGGCGGCCGTCGCCGCGACGATCGACTCGGCGACCGAGCGCGTTCCGGCCTCGAACCGCTTCATCTCGAAGACCCCCATCGGCCCATTCCAGACGATCGTCTTGGAGGCTTTGATGGCCGCGCCGTAGGCCGCCTGGGTCTTGGGGCCGATGTCCAGGCCCATGAACCCCGGCTTGATCGTGTCGCCGAAGACCTGCACCTCGCCCTCGTTCGCGTCGAATTTGGTGCAGCAGACGTGATCCATGGGCAAGTGCAACTGGCACTTGAGTTGAACCGCCTTCTCGATCATCTTGCGGGCGTGGTCGAGGTGCGTCTCCTCGACCCTGCTCGCCCCCACCTCGTGCCCCTGGGCCTTGAGGAACGTGTACGCCATCGCGCCGCCAACAAGAATGTGGTGGGCCTTGGGGAGCAGGTTCTCCACCAATGCGATCTTGTCGGAAACCTTCGCCCCACCGAGGATCACCGTGAACGGCTTGGCCGGGTGGTGCAGCGCATCGCCGAGGTACTTCAGTTCTTTCTCCAGCAGCAGCCCCGCCACGCGCGGCTTGCCCGCCATCGCCTTGGGCACCGCGAACATGCTCCCGTCCTCGCGGTGCGCCGTCCCGAACGCGTCGTTGCAGTAGATATCGCCGTAGATCGCCAGTTTCGCGGCGTACTCCGCCTCACCCTTCTTCTCCCCCTTGGCGAACCGCACGTTCTCGAGCAGCACGATATCCCCCGGCTTGGCCGCCGCGGCCGCGGCCGCGCTCTTCGCGTCGGTGAGGTCGTCCGATGGGAACTGCACGGGCTTGCCCAGCAGCTGCCCGAGCCGCTCCGCGACCGGCTTGAGCGAGAACTCCGCCTCGAAGCCCTTGCCCTCGGGCCGGCCCAGGTGTGACATCAGGATGCACGAGCCCCCGCGGTCGAGCACGCTCTTGAGTGTTGGCAGCGCCTCGCGGATGCGACGGTCGTCGGTGATCTTGCCGTCCTCGATCGGAACGTTGAAATCCACACGGATCAGGACGCGCTTGGCCTTGACATCAGTTTGAGCGATGGTTTTCTTCGGCACGAGGGCTCTCCGTGAAAGGCGCGATGGTAGCGGTTGCGCCGATTGCCACAGCAAACCGGCGATTTGGATGTCCCCGACAAGCCCTATGGACGCAATAGCTACTGAACCGGGTCGTTACACACACGTCCGCCGGGTGTGCAGACCTGAGCGTTCACAAGGAGTCGGTCATGAATCGTGGGCTCACGCTCTCAGTCGCCGCAATCCTCTTCTTTGCCGGCAGCGCACTGGCGCAGCAGACCTCCGAACCGATCGGCAGCGCCAACGTCCAGGCCCAGCCTGACGGCAACGGGCAGGGTCACGACACCGATGGCCGCAAGCACCGTCCCCGCGACCAGGCTGGCCCGGGTGGCGAGGGCAAGGCGGGCAAGGTCGACAAGGCCGCCAAGAAGCACAAGCACGGCAAGCACAAGATGGGCAAACACCGCGGGCACGGCCCGGGTGGTCACGGTGGCCCCGGCGGCGGCAAGCGGGCAGGCTTCGGTCCTGGCCCGCAGGCCGGATTCGGACCTGGCCAATTCGGCCCCGGTCCCGGCGGCCCGCGTGGCGGTGGGCCCAGCGGCTTCCAAGGCGGCGATGGGCAGTTCCGCGGCCCCATGGGTCAGGCCGGTCCGGGCGGCCCGGGCCAAGGTAAGCAATTCCAGGGTGGTCCCGGCCCCGGTCAGGGCCCGATGGGCCCTGGCCCCGGACGCATGCAGCCTGGCCCGGGCCCGGGTCAGTTTGGCCCCGGTCCCCGCGGCGGCGGCCAGTTCCGCGGCCCCATGGGTCCGGGCGGCCCAGGTGGCCCAGGTGAATTCCAAGGCGGGCCGCGCTTCGGCCCCGGCCAAGGCAACCGCATGCAGAGCGGCGGCCCTGGCGACTTCCAGCAACGCGTCCCCGGTCCGCGTGGCCAGGGCTTCGGCGGTCCCGATCAGTTCCGGGGCGGCGGTCAGCAAGGCCCGGGTGGTCCTGGCGGCGGTCCGAAGATGCGTCAGGGTGGTCCGCAGGGTGGCCCGAGCCAAGGCCCCGGCCCCGGTCGGCGCGGCCCGCGTGGCCAAGGCGGCCCCGAAGGTCCCGGTGGCCCGCAAGGTCGCGGCGGCCCCAATGGCGAGCAACCCCCGCCGATGAACCCGTAACCCCGCCACACAATCAAGTCATACACGCAACAACCCCGCGGCACGCGGGGTTGTTGTCATTTCGGAGTTGTCGAAGTTCGTGGTCACTGCCCGGGCACGATATCGCTCGGTCGGTTGACCATGTACATCGTCGGCAGCAGGTAGTTGCGCGACTTGTACGTCGTCACGATGCCGCTCACCGACATCGTCGCCGCCTCGCCGCCGCGCTCGGCGACGCGTTCCATCGCCTGCAGGTTCATGCACGGCAGCAGCAGCAGCGCCGGCTCGCTCTTGCCCGCCGCGTCGGCATCGAATGTCAGGGCCCAGTCGCCATCGGGCTGGCGGATCATCCGCCCGCGCCGCGAGGTGATCATCGAACCCTCGCGCAGCAGCTTCTCCGGCGGTACCGTCGGGATACTCGGCCCCGTCGAGTGCGTCGGCGCGGGTGCAGCCCCGGGCGCCGGCACCGCCAGCACCGGGCGTGCGGCATCGCGCTCGCGGGCTGCGTCCTCAAGCTTGTTGATCATCCCTGCCGGGTCGGCGTTCCCATTCTCTGCGGGCTTCGGCTCGGCCGGCTTCGGTTCTGCGGGCTTGGCCGTGGGGGCGGGGACGCCGGCACGCACGATCTCCGCCGGGCGGTCCATCAGCAGGTAATTGCGCCCCTTGAACGCCATCACCTGCCCGCTGACGTTGAACCGCGCCGTGGGGTCGGCCCGGTCGGCGATCCGCTCGAGGTTCTGTAGGTTGGTGTTGGGCAGCAGCGGCATCGGCCGCTCGGCCGCGCCGTGCTCGTCGAGGTCGAACGTGAACACCACCTCGCCATCGGGGAGTTTGCTCACGGTCCCGCGACGGGACAACAGGAATGTGCCCTGCCGCACCAGCCGTCCGGCCATCACGGAGTTTGCCCCACCTCTGACCGCGCCCGGTAGCCCCTGCACGACCGCTCCGGGCACCGTCGGCTTGATCGTCGGGCGATTGCGCCGCGCCGCCTCAAGTTCGCGCAGCAATTCGTCCGGCTTGGGCGCCGGCGGCGTCGCGGGAGCAGGGGGAGCCGGCGCTGGCGGGGGCGTCTTCGGTGCGGGCGTGGTCGCAGGCTCCTGCGCCGCCACGGGCGCACCCATCAGGCACAGCAGGCACACCAGCGCAGCAGAGCGGAATCGGTGTTCCATCGCCACATGATATCGGCTGGATGCACGCCGCCGCACAGCCGCACGGGTCGCGCACCCCGGTTTCCGCTTGACGGTGGCCCCCGACCGTCTACCGTTCTCACGCAGAAATCCCGGCCGCGTACCAAAGTGGACGAATGGAGCGGATTGCAAATCCGTTTGCGCAAGCACTCGTCGGTTCGAATCCGACCGCGGCCTTTCCCGCCCCCCTCGGGGCGCCCCACCATGAGCCAAGCCAGTGCAACGGTCAGTACGGTGAGCGTGGAGCAGGTCCAGGCCCGCGCCGAGGCCTTCCGCCGCGACTACGCCGCCGTCCAAGCCGAGGTCGCCAAGGCCGTCGTCGGCCACGGCGAGATCGTTGAGGGCGTCATCACCGCCATGTTCTGCGCCGGGCACGTGCTGCTGGAGGGCGTGCCGGGCATCGGCAAGACGCTCCTCATCCGCACCCTCAGCCGGGCTCTGCACCTGGGCTTCTCTCGCATCCAGTTCACGCCCGACCTCATGCCCGCCGACATCACCGGCACCACGGTCGTCGTCGAGCAGGACCGCCCCGACGGCTCTCGCGCCCGCCAGTTCGTCTTCCAACGCGGCCCCATCTTCGCCCAGATGGTCCTCGCCGACGAGATCAATCGCGCCACGCCCAAGACCCAGGCCGCCATGCTCGAGGCCATGGCCGAGCACTCCGTCACCGTCGGCGGCGTCTCGCACCGGCTCGAAAAACCCTTCTTCGTGATGGCCACGCAGAACCCGCTCGAGCAGGAAGGCACCTACCCGCTCCCCGAGGCCCAGCTCGACCGTTTCCTCTTCAAGCTCCTCGTCGGTGCCTCGTCGCGGGCCGAGCTCTCCTCGATCCTCGACCGCACCACCGCCGGCTACGAACCCAGGATTGAGCCGGTCCTGGATGCCGCGAAAATCGTCGAGCACCAGCACCTTGTCCGCGCCGTGCCGATCGCCAAGCACGTGCAGGACTACGCCGTGCGCCTGACGCTCGGCACCCACCCCAAGGCGACCGGCGGTGGGGTGTACTCAACGCCGATGGTCGAGCGATTCGTCAAGGTCGGCGCATCGCCGCGTGCAGCGCAAGCCCTCGTGCTCGCCGCCAAGTGCCGCGCACTGATCGACGGCCGCACCAGCGTTTCCGTTGCGGATATCAAGCGGCTGGCCAATGCCGCCCTCCGCCACCGCCTGATCCTGAATTTCGAGGCCCAGGCCGAGGGCGTGACCACCGACGCAGTGGTGGACAACCTGATCGGCACGCTGCCGCAGGCCGCCGACGATCAGCTCAACTGAGATGCCGAGGTTCGCCGCCTCACGTCGGCTTGGACCACCGGTCCACCCAGAACAGCCGGTAGACCACCGCCGCAACGCTCGCGCCGACGATCGGCCCGATCATATACGCGTACCACATCGTCCACTTGCCGCCGACGATCGCCGGCCCCAGCGTGCGTGCGGGATTCATCGAGGCGCCGGTGTACGGCCCTGCCACAAGAATGCACATCGTCACCGTCAAGCCGATCACAAACCCGCCCAGCCGATGCGCCCGATCATCCACCGTGGCGCCCAGAACCGAGACCATCAACGCAAACGTGCACAGCGCCTCAAACCCCATCACGCGCCCGACAAACCCCATGTCGGTCAGCAACCCGCTGGTTGCGCCCGCCTTGGCGATCGCGCCTATGCCGGTGGTCGTGGCCGCCAGCATCGCGATGGCCCATGTCCCGCACACCGCCCCGATCACCTGCGCGACGATGAACACCCCCGCCCGCGCCGGCGTCTGCTTCCCCGCGACGATCAGCCCGATCGAAACGGCGGGATTGAACTGAGCCCCCGAGATGTACATGCATGCGCAGATGAACACGGACAACGCCAGCCCATGCGAGAGCGCGATGCCGATCAACCCGACCATCTGCACATTCGCGATCGCCCCGATCCCGAAAAAGCACAACGCGAACGTTCCGATGAATTCGGCGACGATCGCCGGCGCGAGCGGTTTCATGCAAGGCACTCCCGAAGGTGGGCGGGAGTGTTGCAGACCTGCCTTGGAGAATCAAACGTCCGTCAAACGGCTCGCTCACGCCGCCGCGTAGTGGTCCGTCGGCGTGGTGTGGAGGTGCGGCTGCACAACCAGCCGACTCACCCATCCACCGTCGCGGCTCATCTTGACGCCGTGCGCGGCGTAGTCGGCGAGCCAGATCGACCCGTCCACCAGGTAGACAAACTGGTGCTCCCCGGCGGGAACCTCCATCGACACTGTCCACCATCCGGGGTTTTCTCGCGTCATGGCCGCCTTGTGGTCGCGCCAGTCCGTAAAGTCACCCAGCACCTCTACGCGCCCGGCGTGCGGAAGGTAAACGCGGAAAGTCGTTCGGCCGTCAGTTGTGGCGAAAACCATGCGAAGCTCCAGCACGCCGGACAAACTGATGCTCGCCCTGCGCAAAGGGTTCCACTGCGCAATGGTCGCACCAATATCGAACGGTTGCAAGCCCTTCTTCGCGCTTGCCCTTCAAATGAAAGTTTTTTTCGGGCGTAAGCGTTTGCATCCAGAGTTGTCCACCGCCCTCGCACTTACGCTCGCGCTCTGCACCACGTTCGCGCGCGCCCAGGACGCGGAGCCGACTTTCCAGTTCACGGTTCCCCCCGGTCGGGTCTGGGCGGTTCCCGGGGAACCACTGGTCATCCCGCTCAACTTCGGCGACACCCTCCGCAAGGGCGGGCCCGTGCGTCTCGAATCCCGTAACGGCGCAAAGTTCTCCGGTTTCATCGCCTGGTACACCGTCACCCGTGAGCCGAATGGCTGGATGCAGGCCAGCGGCGTTTGGCGATCCGGTGAGAGCCGTGAGGTCGGCGTTCAAGGATTCTGGGGCTTGGTCTGCACCCCTCCCTCCGCGGCCAAGGGAGCCGACTTGGTGCTGATGGGCCAGCCGATTGCGCTCGAATGGTCAGGCCCTCCCCCAGCCCCGGGCGACGCCCCTTGGCGTCAGTTTTCTCGCCCGTCGGGGCCTTCAGACCCCGCCCTCCCCGCCAGCCTGGAGTCCGCCTTGCGCCAGGCCGCCCGCTCGCCTCTGGACGCTTGGCGTGCCGAACTGCTGCTCCCGGCTCCGCCGGACGATGCCCCGGGCGTGCTGCGCCGCGAAGGCCCACCCGCAGCCCCCGATGCCCTCGAATCCCTGCGGCGCTGCGTGGCGGCCCGCTGGCGCACCGGCGTCGGCAACCTTTGGCGCGACGACAACCAACTCGCCTTCGAACTCCTCCGTCGCCTCACCGCGGTCGTCAATTTCGGCGCGGGCAACGTCCTGCCCGCCTGGTGCTCGCCCGGCGAGGGGTGGCAGAGCCTCCTCGACGACCTGCTGGACCCGGCGCTGACGGCCCCCCAGCGATCGGCGCGCGTCCGCGCGTGGCTGCAGACTCAACCCGAGTTTGTGGATTGGGTCATCGACGATGCCGGCCGGCGCGGCGCGCCCGACGAGGCCGAACTCGCCACCCTCGGCATCGCCAACCTCAGCGGCTCGGGCACCATCTTCTCCTGGGCAGGCTTGCGAGGGATGGAACTTGTCCCGCTCCAGGCCGGCGCCGCCATCACCGCCCAATCGCCCTCGCGACTGCTCGAAGCCCCTCCCCGCGGCGATTTCGTCGCCCGCATGAGGCTCGCCGTCAACGGCGTCGCCCAGCCCTACACGCTTGGCCGCATCGAGCGCACCGCCCGCACGCTCTCGATCCCCATCCCCGCGGGTCCCCCCGGCGTGCCGGTCGGACCGCTCCTTGAGGACTGGACGCTTCCCGCCTGGTTCGCCGGCACGCCCGAGCCTGCCGCAACCGTCGTTCGCGGCAGGCTCACCTACGAAATCTCGCTCTCGGCCTGGGTGCTCGAACTCGAGTGCCCGGTGACCGGCATCGACCCCGAGCCGGGCGTGAAGGTCTACCTCGGACCCGCCGACGCCCCACGGGCTATCCTCACCGTTGTGCCATCCGGCAAGATGTCCGACGCTGTCAGCGGCCGAACCTCCAGCATCCGCGTCGTGCAGCGCCCCGCCGAGGGCAACGACCCCGCGCGATGGATCGCCTGGGCTCCCATCCCCGCCGAGGCTGCGGAGGCCGGTCTGCTCCGCATCGGCCTGGTCCGCTCCGACGGCCGCGGCCGTCGCGCCGCCTGGCCCCGTCCCATGATGCCCTGGCAGAGCGAGCCGGGGCGACTGGCGATCGACCTCACTACCTGGGGCGGCCTGGAGCGATAGCACTCCCTAGGCCCTGGGAATCTCGGCCACGCCGCAGACCCAGTCGTGCAGAACGCAGTTATCGATGAACCCCGGCAGCGTCTCGGCCCCGGTTCCGACCGCCATCACCGGAACGTGGTCCCCGGTGTGGTCGGGCGAGAGGAACGCGACGCCCAGCGAGTTGGCTACCAGCGACCCCATCACGCACACCAGCGGGTTTCGGCTCGTGAACGGGTCCACGCGCTTGTGCTCCAGGTGCGCCTGCAGTGTATTGAACCACCACGCCTGCACCGGCACGCCCGTCGCCTCGGTCAGCAGGTCCGCGATGACCAACGCCGCCTTCTCGGGCGCTTTGGGGAAGTCGGCCGCCTTCATCTTCTTGGCGATCCACTCGAACGAGTGCTTGGCGCCGTCCAAACGCTTGATCGCATCGATCCCCTCGCGCCCGTAGAACGCCACACCCGCGTTCGCCGTCGCGTGGTCGGTGGTCACCACCAGCAGTGTCCCCGGCCGCCCGCGGCAGAATTCTTCCACCATCGCCAGCGTCACGTCGAACTCCAGCATCTCGCGCAGCAGCGACGGCGCATCGTTTGTGTGCCCCGCGTGGTCCACCCGCCCCGCCTCGATCTGCAAGAAGAATCCATCGGGCGAACCCGCCAACCGATCGAGGGCCGCTTTCGCCAGTTGCGGCAGTGTGGGATCCGTCGCCGCGCGGTCAAGCACCATCGGCAGGTGGCTCTTGGCGAACACGCCGACCAGTCGTTCCCCACCGGGCGTTCCCCCAAGCAATTCGTCGCGCGACCGAACAACCCGCAGCCCGCCGTTCACCCCGCCCGTTGCAGCGGGGATGTACTCCGCACCGCCGCCGAGCGCAATATCCACCGGCCGCGCCACAAGCTGTGATCCGATGAACGCCTCGTCGTCGCGTTTGGGGCTGTTGGCGTAGAAACCCCCCGGCGTGGCGTGCGTCACGGTGGTTGTCGTCACCACGCCCACGGCCCTGCCAGTACTCTTGGCCCGGATCAGCAGCGGCGTCGGCGCCGGGCCGCCGGCGCTCCAGCAGACCGTGCCATTGGCGTGCTTGGTCCCAGTGCTCCACGCGCTGGATGCCGCGGACGAGTCGGTCACCAGCGAGTCCGCCGAATGCGTGGACTGCATCGCTATCCGTGTGCCAGTCTTGGCAGCGATCGTCCGCCACGCCGTCGCACGCCCCAGCACTGTGCGGGCATAGTGGTCCGCCAGCGCCAGCGCCCCCGACGACATGCCGTCGGCCACCAGGAAGATGACGTTCCGCGCCGTGGCGGTCCGCGCCGGCAAAATGCCGGGCGCACCGGCTGCTCCCGCCCGCGTTGCCAGTCCCGCGGCAGCGAGTGCTCCCGCCGCTAGAAGCTTGCGACGCGAAACCCCCGCGCCGGACCTCGGTGCGGCAGCCCACAATGGCTCATGTTGATCGCCGTTGCTCACGGAACAATGGTTGGCGGGCCGCATCGACGCTGCAATGAAGGGGAGTGAAGATCGCGCTAACGACCTCAGAATCAGGCATCAGAACGTGATTTTTCCGCCCAGAAACAGCATCGGTCCCGGCTCGGTCTCCAGTTGCGAGATCGTCAGCCCGGCGCTGTTGTCCTGGCGGTAGCGTCGCCACGCCACCACGCCGACGCCCCCGTTGATCTCGAACTTCTCGCAGCACTGGTACGTCGCCCCGAAGACCACCGGCACCTCGCGCTCGCGGAAGACGCCATCGGGAACGGGGCTGGTGTCCGATAGCCGGTACGAGCGTGCCTGGTACGCGCCGTACAGGAACACGCTCCACGCCTCGGCCACCTTGGCGGTGATCCGCGCCTCCGGCCCGTTCTGGTTGCCGTAGACCTTGAACGACACCTTCTCGTTGATCTTCCAGTCGATCCCGACATACGGGTACGCGTAGAAGCTGTCCTCAATCCGGGAGATCCCGACCACCCCAAGCGTCAGATTGAACTGATCCGAGAACTTGTACCCCGCGGCCAGGAACCCGCCGCCCGCGAACGACTGCCCCACGTCCGCGCCGAATTCACCCGAGAAGTCGATCAACGCACCGACCGTGAATGACCAGTGCTCGTCCGGCGTGCACCGCAGCGACGGCGCGATCGTCACCTCCGCGAAACTCCCGTACGGCTTCGGCGAGCCCGGCGTCAGCGCCTGCGCGTTGTTGAAATTGAACCACGACGTCTGCACGTCCAGCACCAGCCCGGCGCTGAGGGTGTTGTTGAACTTGTAGTTCATCCCCAGCTCAAAGTCCGCGCGGTAGACCGAGACCGTCCCCGGTCCGCTCTTGAAGTCGGTTTGCAGTTCGGCGATGCCGCGGGCCGAGAAGCTCACCGTCAGCGGGCCTTGCGTTTCAGAAGCGCCGGCCCCGGGCATCGTTCCCGGCTGTGGCTCAGTGTTCACCGCGGGCGATTGGATCGTGGCGGCGTTGTCGGCCTGGGCATTGGCGATCGCCGTCAGCGCCAGCAGGCCCGCCGTGGCGAGCACGCCCAAAGCGCGCGGAGAAACCGTGAGGTTCGAGTTCATGCGCCCAGCGTACCGCACCCACCGCCGCGCGTGCAAATGCTCAGGCCCGCACATCCCCCGGGCGTGTGCGCTCACGGGCCGAAGATGTCATCCAGCGTCCGCGACAGCCAGTTCGGCGTCGCCGTCTTCTTCACCTGTCCCTGGTGCTCGATGCGGATCACCAGGTTCGCCAGTTGCGACGACTGCACCGTGTTGGCGTTGGTGATGTCCTTCGGGTCGCACAGGCCCGAGAGCACCATCGTTTTGATCTCCTCATCCGACTGGATCGTCTCGCGTGCCTCGACGAAGATCAGCCCGTTGGGCTTGACGTCCTGCACGATGGCCGCGATCCGCGCCGTCAAGCGATCCTTCCGCTCGTACTCGCCGTCGCCCTTGAAGTTCCGGTTGGCGCCGTAGCCCACCGCGGGCTTGGTCGCGCCGATGCCGTTGGTGAGCGTCGAGGTCGTCAGCAGCGCCGCCAGGCTGGGGAACTGCCGCAGTTCCGCCTCGAGGTTGAAGTCCTTCTTGGCGTCGAGCGTCTGCTCCTGCTTGTTGTTGCTGATCTCGTTGATGATGATGTCGAGCTTGTCGTGCTTCTGGTAGCTGTGCGGCTTGGTCGGCTGCACCACGAACAAACCGATCGAACTGAGCGAGGGGGGACCGGCGTTCGGAGCCACGCTGGCCATCTGGGCAGGTGGCGGCGTTGGACCCGGAGCGGGAGCGGGAGCGGGAGCGGGAGCGGGGGCGGGGGCGGGGGCGGGGGCGGACGTCGGTGATGGCGCGGGGGCATTGGCCGCCGGCTTGGCGTCGGCTGGCCCGTTGGTCGCCGGACCGTTTGGCTGCTGTTGCGGCGGCGGAGTCTGGTCTCGCCCCTGCTGGATCGCCGGCTGCGGCATCGGCGCACGGAAAAGACTCTGCGCGTGGGCGCTGCCTGCCACCGTCAGAACCAGGGCCGTGGTGTGGAGCCGAAGTGCGTTCTTCACGGGGTCTTTCTCCGGATCTGTTGCAGGTTCATCGTCGGTTTGCGGTCGACGGGTCTGACATCGGTGGGCTTGGTCGAGCGCGGCGTCGCCTCGAACGTGGCGTTCTCGGCCGCGGTCGGATCGACTTCCATCACCGCGCGCCCACGCCCGTTCATCCGGGCCGTGAACGTCTTGCGCGAGCCATCGAGCTGGAACTGCACCAGTTCCCCATCGCGGCCGCTGCCCATCGCGCGGGCCTTGGCGCGGATCACGGCGCTCCCCGAGAGCACATCCACCCACACCGCCTCGCCGCGCTGCACCACCACCGGCGATTGCAAATCGCTCGGCACGATCGGCCGTCCCGGGTCCAGCCGCTTCCGCGGCGTCGCGCCGACAACTTGGTCCAAGTCGGTGACGAACGCCGCCGTCGGGCTCAGCCACTCGTCGCTCACCGTCACCTGGTCGGCCGTGATCACCTGGTCGCGCTCGATCCGCACCGTCGGGCTCACGATCGTCCGGTGCACCAGCAGGTCCACCATCACCGGCTTGGAGAAAATCAGCCGGTCGCGCTGGTACTGGTCGATCCGCAGCGGCATCCGCGAGCCCGTCGGCGGGCCGATCTGCACGATCTCGCAGCGGATGCCCGGCTTGATCGGCGCGTCCAGCCACGCGCCGTCGCCGCCGCCGTTCACGCTCAGGCGCAGCCGCATCTCGTCCATCGATACCGCGAACTGGTCCGACGCCCGCTGGGCGATCAGCACCCGCACCGTATCCACAGATCCGTGAACGATCGGCTCGGGCAGCGTCGTCCGCGGGTCCTCGACCACCGGCGCGGGAGCCGGCGCCGGCTTGGTTTTTTCTACCTTCGGCGCTTCGGTCGGCCCGCCCTCTTCCGCCCGCACCGTGCACACACCGCCGCTGAGCGTCAGCTTGCCCCACACCACCCCGGGCCGGTCCCGCAGCGCCGCCTTCACTCGGGTCACATCCACCTGCGCCGTGCCGCCGGCGACCGGTGCCGTCGCGACCACCGCATCCTTCAGTGCCGCACCGTCGGGTCCGCTGATCTCCGCCACCTGTCCGAGCGTCACCGCCGAGCCCGCGGCGACATTCGCCGAAGGCTTCAGCGTCACCGACGCCTGCCCGAACGCCGATGCGCCGGCCAGCAGCCCGGCCACGGCGGCCGCGGCGAGCGTGCAGAATCGGAGTGTGCCGCGAGTGTGGTTCATGGCGTGCTCTTAATCAGGCCCGGCGGAGGTTTGCCACTGCCTGCAGTGTCTGGTCGGCGGCGCGGATCGTGTTGCTGTTCATCTCGAACGCCCGCTGGATGCGGATCAGGTTCACCAGTTCCGCCGTCGGGTCCACGTTCGAGTTCTCGACGAACGTCTGCGTCAGTGTTCCACGCTGGTCCGTCCCCGGCACGCCCGTGATCGGCGGTCCGCTGGCCCCAGTCTCGGTGTACAGGTTTTCGCCGTTCTGCTTCAGGCCCTGCGGGTTGACGAATACCGTCAGTTGGATATCGCCGACCTTCTCCGGCTCGGTCCCCCCGACGACCGTGACGTACACCTGGCCCGACGAGTCGATGCTGATGCCCGTCGCGTTGGAGGGGATCTGCACGACCGGCTCCAGCCGCTGGCCCGTGTTGTTGGCCATCACCATCTCGCCGTTGCTATTGAGAGCAAAGGCCCCCGCCCGCGTGTACGCCGTGCCGCCGCCGATCGAATCCACCGTCTGCACCCTGAAAAAGCCGTAGCCGTCGATCGCGACGTCCAGCGGGCGCCCGGTGGAGATAAGCGAGCCCTGGGTGAAATCCAGTTGTGTGCCGCTGACCCGCGTGCCCAGGCCGACGTACAGCCCGATCGGGCGCTGGTCGTCGTTGACGTTCCGCACGCCCGGCTGCTGCTTCTCGACGTACAGCAGGTCCTCGAAGTTGGCCCGCGAGGCCTTGTACCCGTACGTGTTCACGTTGGCCAGGTTGTTCGCCGTTACGTCCATCGCCGTGTTCAGGGCGCTCAGGGCCGACGCGGAGGATTGCAGGGCGACGATGGCCATGGTGGTGCTTCCGGTTGCGTCGCGGCGTTGTCAACCGCCGCGCTGAAAAAGTGGAGGACCGGTCTCAGGCCACGCGCCCGAACGTCCCGATCGCCCGCTGCATCGATTCGTCGATCGTCTGGATGATCCGTGTGCCGTACGCGATCGAGCGCTCCGAGCTGGTGATGTCCAGCATCGTCCGCACCGGGTCCACCGTGGATTTCTCCACGCTCCCCTGCTCGATCAGCCCGCCCGCGCTCGCCGCCGGCTGCTTCCGCATCATCTGCCCGTCGGGGGCCTGCATCAATCCTGTGCCGCTCTTGCGGAAGTTCATCGGATCGCCCGCTGTGACGAACGCGAGCTTGCCGACCACCCCTGCCCCCTGCTGGATCGTGCCATCGGGATGGATCGTCACCCGCCCCGCGCCCGACATGCGGATGGCCTGGCCCGCATCGTCCAGCACCGGCTTGCCGCTGGCGGTGTGGATGAGCTGCCCGGAGTTGTCGAGCGTCAGCCGCCCGTCGCGCGTCAGCCGAAGATCCTCCGGCCGATTGCTCGCGCCCGTCTTCACCACCAGGTACCCCGGCCCGCTGATCCCCACATCCAGCGGCCGGCCCGTGCGCTCAAGCTGCCCCTGCGCCGTCGTTGGCCGGTTGGGCGCCAGCAGCGCCCCGGCGCCCAGCTTCTCCAACATCTTGTTCGATGGCAGGCTCAGCCCATCCTCGGCCCGCGCGGCATCCCGCTGCTTGGCCATCGCGTAGTCCGCCTTGAACCCCACGCTCTCGACGTTCGCCAGGTTATTGGCCGCCACGTCCATGCGGTACATGGAGGTCGCAAGCCCGGAGGCGGAGATCCAGAGCCCGTAGTTCATGCCCGGCCCTCCGCGCCTTCGGCCGCCTGCATCAGCTCGCGCAGCCGGCTGGCCTGATCGGTGGACTGACCCAGATGAGCGGCCGCGGCGATCCGCGCCAGGCGCACGATCGACGCACCGAGGTTGCCCAGGTCGCGCACAACCGGCGCATCACACTCGGGCGAAACAAGCTTGAGAGGCGGTCCGGCCTGCATAGGTCGCTGCTCCTGCCCACGGCAAGAACAAGCGGCGTGCCAGCGGGAACGTCTTGCAGAAAGCCGGGTGCCCCGCCCCTACGCGGCTTTGAGCGTTGGGGCGGGCGGCGCGGAGCAGGCGTGTTCACGCCACGCGAGCGGGCCGATGAAACCCGACGCCACGATCCCAAAGTCAAAGGGCTGGACTTGGGCCCCTGCGGCTCACTGGCAGCCGTGCGCGAACGTCTCGAGGAAGAGGATGACATCGTCGGCTGTCCAATCGCCGTCGGGGCCGGTCGTGCCGCCGAGCCCGGCGATGTCCGCAAGCGGGTCGAGAGCGAAGAACGCGCTCAGGAAAGCGGTGACATCGTCGGGCGTGAGCGTGCCGTCGGGAGTCGGCGCACCGCCGAGGGAGGCGACATCAGCAGCCGAGCATGGATCCTGGACGACGCCCGAACGGACAATGCGGAACCCCCACGCCACGCCATCGCTCAACGGCGCCAGGCTGCCGCGCGCATCGCTCCGCAGATCCTCCTCGGCGCTGAGACGACTGCCGCCCCGTAGCCCGCGGCGGACGGGGCCCGAGGCCGTGGAGATGATCGTTTCGTTCCACTCCCAGACGTTCCCGGCCATGTCGTGGACGAACCAGAAGTTCGCCAGGTACGAACGGACATTGGTGGTGTCGGGATGCGAGCTGTTGTAGTTCGCCCGCGCCGTCGTCGCGGTGTTGCTCGATGTGGGATAGAGCCAGTAGCCGCCGGCCGGGCCGCTCTGGGTCACCGGCTGGTGGTACGCCGCCTTGTACCACTCGTCCTCGCTCGGCACCGCCCACAGCCACCCCGCGTTGCGCGTGATGGTGTTCTGACTGATGCCGGCGGGCGTGATCGTGTACGCGCCGTCCTCCGTGGTGCTGTTGCCCTGCGCACCCGTCGGCTGGCCGTTGTGCAGCCAGTTGGCGAAGCGCGTCGCATTCCAGAACGAGACCGAGTGCACGGGGTGGTTCGCGCGGCCGCTGATCGTCGTGTACACGTACGAGCCAGGCGAGCCCGAGCGTGTGATGCCGCCCAGCGAGCCGCCCATGGCGGCGTTGTAGAGGCCGTTGGTGTCGGTGTGGGCGACAGCGTTAAGGAACGCACAATACTGCCCGTTAGTCACCTCGGTCGCGCCGATGTTGTAGTCGTACGCCACGGCGCCGTAGCCGGTGGTATCCGCCGCATTGCCGGCGTGGTCAATCGGTACGGTGCGGATATAGATCTGCCCCAGCGATGAGTTGGCGCCAATGATGGCCGCCAGAACGCCCATGAAGACGAGTGACTTGGTACGCATCGCTTTGGCTCCTCGGTTCGGCCCGGTCCAGCCGTCGTCACACCCGCTGGGAGTGAGGGGTGGGCTGCTGCATCAGTCTACCTCAAGGCCCGCCGACGACCAGCAAGAACTACGCCGCTCCCCGCCACCTGCGGCCGGAGTGGGGGGCTCTTGCGAGTTTGTGGCAAGACGATCGCCATGGCTCGAGTCTACTGCGTGAGGAGCCGGGCGTCGTTGCCTTTTTCCGGGCAGGGGGTGCGGGGGCGGCACGCCACCCGCATCAGTAAATCACGCTCATTCCCCACGTGAAGTCCGCAGACGATGATCAGATAGCGTGCGGGCAGCGCGGCACAGGGATGCCGCAGGCGAAGCCCCCCCCGCGCCCGCACGCATGAAGGCGAAGGGTTTGACATGTGCCACTGACCACGCTGTCCTCAGCGGGGTCAGTGTTCAACGGATGGGGCGTCGTTCACGCGACCAGCGTTGACCCGGAAGCAATGACCCCGAAGCGGAGTCATTGGCACAGGACTTCGGGTCAGTGCCACCCGTCCCGAATACACTTAACTCGTGCTCGCCGAGCGCCACAGCCCAAAGTTCATTGTTGTTGCGGCCCTGCTTGCCTTGACATGGGTTGCCCTGTTTGCTGTGGTCTTGGCAAACGAGGTGCGTCGCTCCTGTAACTGGTACAGGTCCGAATGGAGTGTGATCATTGTTACGGAGCGAAGCGGCAGGTACTTGGCAACAAACACGCCCACCTTTTGGTCGGAAAAGCGGTGGCCGCTGGCGCCCGGCGACTCAGCCGTGATTATCCATCTCGATGACCGCGGCATGCGGTACCTCGGCGCGGATGGCCTAACCACGCTCGATGAGCGGGACATTCGGACAACTTGGATGGGCTTTGATGGTGGTGGTGGATTCACGCTCGAAAGGGACGTGGCGGCCCAAGCGGCCGCGGAACTTGTCAAGATGCTGCCAGGCGACCCAGCCGTGCTGGCGGAGTTCGAGAAGTTTGCAGATGGTCTGACGCCGCAGCAACTGCTTAACGAAGGACATACCGGAGGAACGAACTATTCCTGGTCAGGAATTCGCGAGCAGATTGCGGGGAGCGCCCTTTATGCGACCGGCTACTGGTCACCGTTCGCCCTTGTCGGACTGACATTGCTGTGGATCTGGCGGCGCTCACCGCGGCACGGCCACTGCGGCAAGTGCGGCTATGACCTGACTGGGCTTACAGGTGACGTGTGTCCCGAGTGCGGCGGCGTGCGCGTGTGAGATTGCGTGGGGGCACGCGGGCACAGGGATGCCGCGGGCCCAGCGCGCCCGCACGCATGGAGGCGGAGGGGTGTTTTCCCCGCCCCTTGGGCGGCCGGTGGTTGCGAGTGGCTTCAGCCACTCGAAGATGTGCCTCTTGACTCTGCGGCCCCTGGGGCCGACGCCACACCCCCCTCCCGTCGGCCCAAGGGGCCGAATGCGATACATGGGATCGCACCGAGTGGCTGAAGCCACTCGCAAGGGCCGAGCGCCCAAAGGGCGAAAGACCCGATTTAGGCCGCCCTGCCCCCACCCCCACACTCCGGGCACGGCGCACCGGCCGCCAACCCGGCGAGGTCGTAGTCGCACTTGAGGCAGTGCCCGGTCATCGCCCGCCCCCGAGCCCGCCGCCCCGACCACACCAGCCACCCGCCGCCGAGCAGCGAGGCGAGGGCGAAAGGCTGAAGAGAGAACTTCACCAACCGAAAGGTGTGCGGCCGCCAAGCGGATCTCGGTGCTGCGTATGGGGTCTCGATCCACTGAACAGAGTTGAATTCAATTGGTCCCCACCGATCGCGCCGCTGATTGCCGTCTGTTGGCGGTTCCCATAGGGGGACCAGTTGTGCCCAGATCGGGCCAGGTGCGTTCAGCGCCAAGAAGCGGCACTCCTGGGACCGCAAGCTGATGTCACAGTCTGCGTACTGAACCTTTCCATTCAGGACAGCAACACAGGTTGTCCCATTGTCCCAACCGATGCCTTGCCACCACCTTGACGCCCCCCACACACCCGTGATCAGCACGCCGATCACTAATAAGGACCACCCCGCCACCCGCCGCTTGCGGCCGGTTCGTGGGGGTTTCTTCGTGGTGGAACTTCGCCGAAACATGCGGGGCTACCTCTCCCCCTCGAGCACTTCGACCCCTTCGCCCCTTCGCGGTCGGCCTTCATCTCATGCATCAACTCTGTGGAGCTCTGTGTCCTCTGTGTACAGAGCCCTAGCCTCACGCCCCGCACGAGCCGCCCGGCCGCCGCCCGCACCCGCACGACCCGGTATGCACGTGCCCGCCGCCACCACCGCTCGCGCTCGTCGGATTCCCCGAAGATGCGAAGACCGAGTGCTTCCGCTTGAAGACCCGCCCCTTGCCGTCAGGATCCTGCACCGGCTTGTCGGCGTCGGCCATCGGCCGGATCAACTCAATCACGGTCCCGTCCGCGGCACACTCGTATTCATAAATCGGCATCCCCAATCGTACCGCCGCCGGTACGCTCATTTGGCCATTTGGCCATTTGGCCATTTGCCTCGTGCCCAATGCCCGGTGCGCAGTGCCTTCTACCCTCCCCCATGCCCAAGCAGGCCAAAACCCTCGAAGACTTCATCGCCCCCTGGCGCGTGACCGACGGCCGCAAGTTCCGCCTCAAGGACTACGACCCCGGCTCCACCAAGGGCTTCACCGACAAGGACGCCGCCGGCCCGCTGCTGGCCAACGGCATCCAGATGCTCGCCGAGCAGCAGGAGAAGCTCTACGCCCAGGACCGCTGGGCCCTGCTGCTGATCTTCCAGGCGATGGACGCCGCGGGCAAGGACGGCACCATCAAGCACGTCATGAGCGGCATCAACCCGCAGGGCGTGCAGGTCTATTCCTTCAAGGCCCCCTCGACCCAGGAACTCGACCACGATTTCATGTGGCGCACAACAATGTGCACGCCCGAGCGCGGCCGCATCGGCATCTTCAACCGCTCGTACTACGAGGAAGTCCTCGTCGTCAAGGTCCACCCCGAGTACCTCGCCCGCCAGCGCCTGCCCGACGAGTGCACGGGCAAGAAGATCTGGGAGCACCGCTACGAGGACATCAACGCCTACGAGAAGTATCTCTCGCGCAACGGCGTGGTCATCCGCAAGTTCTTCCTCAATGTCTCCAGGGACGAGCAGCGCAAGCGTTTTCTCTCCCGCCTCGAGGACCCGCACAAGAACTGGAAATTCTCCACCGCCGACCTCGCCGAGCGCGCCCACTGGGACCACTACATGGACGCGTACCAGGAGATGATCCGCAGCACCTCCACCGAGCACGCACCCTGGTACGTCGTCCCCGCCGACAGCAAGTGGTACACCCGCCTGGTCGTCGGCTCGGTCGTGCTCGACACGCTCCGCTCGCTCAAGCTCGATTTCCCCAAGGTGGATGCCGCCAAACGCAAGGAGCTGGCCGCCATCCGCGACCAGGTCCGCAAGGAAAAGTGATCTCGCGCATCGTTGTTCCGGCCTTGCAAGGAGTGATCCATGACCACGGCAGGTTCAACCACGGCCGGTTCAAAGATGTGGTGGCGGCACCTCGCCGGCCTCGGCGCGGCCGCCATATTGATGCTGGCCGGCTGCGCCTCGGCGTACCGCGCAGCCCTTGACAACCTCGAGGCCACCAAGCCCGCCTCGCTCAGCGGATGGACCACCGCCGAGATCGACGGTCAGAACGCCGAGGACTGGCTCTGGGATCGGAGCGCCATCATCGTCGGCGGCGCCGAGGACTTCACCGCGGTCTTCAACCCCGACCGCACCCGGATGCAGCGCACCAGCCTCGGCGACGAGAAGGCCGACGCCGGCAGCGCCGTCGCCGTCACGCCCGACGGCTACTTTCTCACCGCCGCCCATTGCGTCGAGAAGGCCCCGCTCTGGATCGTCCTCCGCACCGAGGACAATCAGCCGCAGCGCTACCCGGCACGGGTCGTCTGGGTCGGCGACGAATCCTCCGGCGGGCCCGACCTGGCGCTGATCCACATCGATGCGTCAACACCCAAGTACCTCGAAATCCACGACGACCCCTTCGTCCCCAAGCAGGTCCTCTGCTGCGGCTCGGGGATCGGCTCACTCCGCTGGTGCGCCGGCCGCGGGGTCAGCGTCGGCGGCGGCATCTACCGCGGCGTCCCCTGCACCGTCACCGTCCACACCTCGCCGGTTTCGCTCGGCGACAGCGGCGGACCCGCCGTGGACGCCGCGGGCGTCTTTATCGGCGTCAACATCGAGGTCGAGGTCCAGCTCGACGGCACCGACGCGCACGCGACGGCCATCCGCCCCGGTTCGCAGTGGCTGCGCGACCGCATCGCCGAAGACCGCACCAAGCACTGATTTTTACGAAGTCACACCGCAGCAGCCGGCCGTCCCGGCCGCGCCGTGGGCACAAACCGCTTGAGCGCCGCGGCGCCGAGCCGCGGGATGATCCACGCCGGACCAACACCTTTGTGGATAGCCCCGATCGTCACGTCCAGGGCCTTGATCACCTCGTCCGCGTCGGCCTTGCTGAACACCAGGGTGGGGATCAGCTTGATGACATCCAGCCGGTGCCCGGCCACCTGCGCCAGCACGCCGTGCTCGGCCATCAGCGGAACGATGATCGACTGGCAGAAGAGGCTCGCATCGGCCTTGTGCACCGCGTCCCACGCCGTCCGCAGCACCAGGGTGTCGGGCCGGCCGAACTCGATGGCGACCATCAGCCCGCGCCCGCGCACATCCTTCACCATCGCGTAGCGGCTCAGCTTCTCGCGCAGACCGTCGGTCAGGTACTTGCCGACATCGCTCGCGTTCTCCACGATCCGCTCGTGCCGCATCACGTGCAGCGCCGCCAGGCCCGCCACCATCGAGAGGTCGTTCTGCCCGAAGGTGTTCTGCATCTTGGCGCAGTTGGCCATGCCGTCGAAGGTCCGGGCGTGGATCCACTTCTTCATCAGCACGGCCGAGACCGGGCAGTACCCGCCCGACAGCGCCTTGGCCAGCACCAGGATGTCCGGCGTCCACGAGTCCCCCGCGCCGAACTGCTCGCACGCGAACCACGTTCCTGTGCGTCCCAGGCCTGTCTGGATCTCGTCCACGACGAACAACGCTCCGTGCTTGGCGCACAGCCCGCTCGCCCGGCGCAAGAAGTCCTCCGCGGGGATGTTCACGCCCTTGCCCTGGATCGGCTCGGTGACGAACGCCGCGACATCGCCGCGGGTCAGTTCAAGCTCCAGCGCCGCCAGGTCGTTGAAGGGGATCTCGACGGTCCCCTCCATCATCGGGCCGAAGCCGTCGCGGAACTCCGCGTTGCCGGTGATCGCCAGCGAGCCCAGCGTCAACCCGTGGTACGAGCGGTGGCAGTAGACGATGCGTGTGCGGCCCGTCGCCCGGCGCGCGAACTTGAGCGCCGAGTCCATTGCCTCGCCGCCGGCGCTGGCGAAGTAGACCATCTCCAGCTCGCCCGGCCTCTGCGCCGTGGCCCCCGGCGCCATGTGCACCAGTTCCTTGGCGAGCAGCCCCGAGCAGCGGAAGAGCCCGACGCCCGGCAGGCTCGGCAGGTCCAGGTCCATCGCCTGCTTGATCGCGTCGCGGACCACCGGGTGGTTGCGCCCGCACGCGAAGACCGCGTACCCGCCCAGGCAGTCGATGTACCGCCGGCCCCGGTCGTCGAAGAGGTACGCCCCCTCGCCACGCACATAATTGTGGTCAAACCCCAGCGTCTTGAGCACCGCCACCAGCGCGGGGTTCAGGTGGCGCTCGTGCAGGTCCATCAGCTCGTGCTCGTGCGCCGCCAGCAGCCCGGCAACGTCCAGCCGCGGCGTCCCCCCACCCGCGCCGGCGCGGAGCGCGCCCGCGTCAACACCGGCATGTCGTCCTTGGGAGGCGGGGGGCTGCTTCAACGGATCCTCCGTCGAGGGGGCTCGAACACCGGCAACTTTATCAGCTTCGCACCGCGGGTTCCGGTCTCCCCCGGCAACTTCCGTCCGGCAAATACCCGACTCCCACCCAGAGGCCCGCCCTGTCATTTGCGCGCCAGCGCCTTGTGCACCTCTTCCAGCAGCCTTTCGGCCTGGAAAGGCTTGAACAGCACGCACGACAGCCCCTCCTGCGACGCCCGGACGATCGAGTGATGCGGGTCGTACCCGAACCCCGTCATCAGGATCACCGGCAGGTTGGTGTTGATCGTCCGTGCCGCGGCAAAGATCTCGTACCCGGTCTTGTCGGGCATCTTGATGTCGCTGATCAGCAGGTCGAACGTGCTGGCGTCCCCGGGCGTCGGGGCGTCCGACGGGGCGGTCGGCATGTGCCGCTCGGCCCCCGGCCCGTGCTGGGCCGCGTTGCCGGCCGAAGTGGGGGGCGTCTGGCCGGTGAGGATCTCGATCGCGCTGGAGCCGTTCTCGCAGACCACCACGTCGGCACCGCGGACACGCAGCACGTCGCGGATCACCTGGCGCATCCGCGGCTCGTCGTCGGCGACCAGGATGCGCTTGCCCGCCAGCAGCGGATCCACCGCGGCGTCCGAGAGGACCTTCTCCGAGCCCAGCACCGTCTGCGGGCCGCTAGTGACGTCCTTGACGCGCTTTTTGACCGTCTCGACCTCGCTCATCACCCGCTCGACTGCCCGGAGCAAGGCCGGGTCGGCGCTCTGCAGCGCCACCTTGAGCTTGCCGACGTCCGCCGCCAGCTCGGCCAGGGGCGCGGAGATTTCCTCATCGACCGTGTGGCTCACCGTCTGGCCCGTCTCAACGCGCTCGACCACCAGCAGGTTGAGCATGTGCAACGCCAGCGTGATCGGGCGGCTGAACTTCTCGGCGAACTCGAGGTCTTCCTGCGTGAAGGCGTTGGGCCGCGTCGATTCCACGTTCAGGATGCCGATGATCTTCTCGGCGATCTTCAGGGGCACCGTCAGCGAGCTGCGGGCCGCGTCGATGCCGATCACGTACTTGGGGTCCTGCGTCGTGTCGGCGCAGATGTAGCTGCGTCCGGTCGCCGCCACGTAGCCGGAAATGCCGTTGCCTTCGCGCTTGGCGTAGAGGTTGACCTCCATCGCCGCCTGCGGCAGGCCGCGCGACATCACCAGTTCCAGCTTGCCGTTGCGCTCGTCGATCAGGCGGATGGTGAACTGGTCGAAGTTCAGCAGGTCGTGGGCGTACTTGATGATCTTCTGCTCAAGCACCCGCAGCCGCTCGCCGGTGTGCATCTTGCGGATCGCCTCGGCGTCGAGCTTCAGAAGCTCCTCGCCGGCCCGGTCGATCGCCTCGAGCTTCTGCTGGAAACGACGAGCCGCGGTCACGTCCCAGACGACCGCGGCTGCGTACTTCAGTGAGTTGGGGTCGGTCTCGCTCATCACCGGCGAGACGAGCACCTCGAAGAATCGCTGGTCGTCCGCCGTCGTGACATCGAAGCGTTTGCTCTGGAGCAGCGGACGGTGGTCGCGGGGGGTGGGGGGCTGGGAGTGAGACGCGGCGGGGAGTACCGCCTCGAACTGCCTCACCCCCTGTCGACACGCCGCGGTAATTCGCGCACGCGTCTGGGCGTCGTACTGGTTGAAGCGCTGGTTGGCCCAGAGCACGTTGCCGTCAAGGTCCGCCAGGCAGACGCCCTCGCCCAGGGCGTTGAGGAGCGTGTGCCCCTGCTGGCCGGCAAGGTTGCGCTCGAGCTGTAGGAAGTCGGCGGCATCGGCGATGATCGCCTGGAACTCGTGTTGCTTGAGTAGTTCACGGGCCTCGGCGGCATCCGCGACGATCACCTCGAACCGCTCACCGGCCAAGGCCACCACGTCACCCGGCTGAACGTGCGACCCGCGCAGCACCAGCAGCTTGGGCCGTCCGACGGCGGAGGGGTGGTGCGGGGGGGGCGGCATGAGCATGGGGCTGGGGGCGAAAGGGTCGATGTTCGAGTTTACAGCAGGGTCCGTGAGAAGCATGCTTATCGGGAACTCCGGCCAAGATCGGCCCAAATTGCGCGGCGCTATGACTTTATCCAATAGATGTACGGGGTGCGGCGGGGGGCCGGACGAGGGGTAAAGGGCCCAAAGAGAGGGGTTCTGCAGCCCCGGATGTGAGGGTGCGGGGCGGTTTTCAAGGCGGAAACGGCACTTGCAGCGATGCTTGTTACCACCTTGCCCAATCCATCGTCGGCTGAACCCGACCGTTCGGATGTCGGAGCCTGTGAAGCTTGAAGCCGACCTCGCTCCATTAAACTTCATCAATGCCCGTGACGAGCACGCCAATTCGCATACGGACCGGCCGCAAGCGGCGGGTGGCGGGGTGGTTCTTGCTGGTGATCGGCGTGCTGATCACGGGTGTGTGGGGAGCGTCGCGGTGGTGGTACTTCGGTTGTGCCCACAACCTTCGGGACTTCAGAGTTGGCCGCGGCGTCGTCACGATCTCCGCGGGGGCGACCGCGCGCGTCGCTTGGTGGCACGCGGACCGGGTCCCCAACCCCGAACTGGGCTGGAACTGGACGATCGGACCCGGCGAGATGGACTTTGATATGCCCGGCCTCCTCCACGCGGGGAGCACGAACCTGTTGTTCGTCGGGCACGGCCGGTGGCAGACCCAATCGGGGCAGACCTACCAGATCTGGACGGTGTACCCTTGGCCCTTCGCCCTCACCTCGCTCCTCGGCGGCGGGTGGTTGGTGTGGTCGGGGCGGCGGGCTCGGCGGCGGGCGATGGTGGGTTTGTGCCTCAAGTGCGGGTACGACCTCGCCGGACTGGCAGCCGGTGCGTCGTGCCCGGA